>JBQDDT010000096.1:0-11236 GCA_052092505.1 Microbacterium sp.
CTCGCGGCGGCTCGTCCCCTGCTCCAGCACCACGCCCGTGACGACGCCGTCGGTCGTGACGATCTCGACCACACTCGTCGACAGGAGAAGAGGAACCCGCCGCGCATGAAGCGCGATCATCAGGCGGCCGATGAAGGCGTTGCCCATCGTCATCCGAGTCGCGCGCCTGTGAAACGGGCGCGCGATCACGTGCTTGGCGAAGATCCATCCCGCTCGTGCGACATGCGACCAGTTCTCGGGAGCCAGCGGAGCACGCGCGACCCGACTGAAGGATGCGACATCAGCGGTCTCCAGCTGCAGCCCTCCGAAGACGGTGAACTCCGGTGTCTGCTGCCGGATCCGGTCGAGCCCCGGCACGCGAGCGCCGTCGACGGTCTGCGCCTCGATCGGCCGCCACCCGGCCGCGGCGTCCGGGAGCTCTGCCATGTAGTCGGGGTGCGCCCGACGTACGCGAAGCTCCATACCCGGCTCGTCCGCCAGCGCTCGAACCGCCTCAGGGCCGGCATCGAGAAACGCTCTCCTCAGCCCTGGGTCAGAGCGATCTCCCACTGCCTGATCGAGGTAGCGCTCGGCGCTCGCGCGCTCATCGGACGGTCCGCCTTCTTCGTCCACGAGGTGGGTCCCCGGAATCCATAGGGTCCCCGCGGTGTACGCCGATGTGCCGCCGATGAGATCGGTGCGTTCGACGACCACCACGCGCGCGCCCCGTGCCGCGGCGAAGAGCGCCGCGGACAGACCGGCCGCGCCCGCGCCGGCGACGACGACATCGACCTGGTCCTGGATATCCGCCAGCCCACGGATGGGAGACGACTTCATCGCTGCTCCCTTCGAGTCACTGCTTCATCGAAACGCTCTGCTGGTTGTTTTGGAATACTATTCCAAAACAACCAGCAGAGCGTAATCGGCGGGCGAGGACACTCAGTCGGAGATGTCCGGCGGGCGCGCGGGCGCACTCGGACGCCGATCCCGGCCGAGGAACGCCGCGCGCGTCAGCGCGCCGCTCCCGAACCGGGCGACCGCATCGTCGAGCGCGCCCTCGACCCTGCGCCAGTCGGCATCGTCATCCCAGAGGGCGAATGGGGCGGAGCCGGCCGGCTGCAGCCGCTCGGCGCGCACGCCGATCAGGCGCACGGGGTCGCGGCGCCCGACGGCCGCGAACAGCTCCCTGGCCGCCTCGCCGAGCCGCTGACCGAGGTCGGTCGGCTCCGCCAGCGTCATCGACCGTGTGATCGTCGTGAAGTCGGCGAAGCGGAGCTTGATCGCCGCTCCCCCGGCCTCCAGCCCGCCGCGCCGCAGGCGCACGGCGACCCGGTCCGAGAGCCGGAGGAGCTCCCCGCGCAGCAGCTCGAGATCGTCGATGTCGGTCTCGAACGTCACCTCGTGCCCGATGCTCTTCTCGACGCGCTCCGTCTGCACCTCTCGTGGATCGATCCCCTCCGCGAGCTCGGCGACGCGCCTCGCCCCGGCCTCTCCGAGCGCCCGCACCAGCACGTTCCGGGGGGTGCGGCGCACGTCGGCGATCGTGCGCACCGCCCGCGACTCCAGCGACTCCGCTGCCTTCGGGCCCACGCCCCACATCGCGCGGACCGACAGAGGAGCGAGGAAGTCCCGCGTCTGCGCGCCGGGGACGATGAGCAGCCCGTCCGGCTTCGACATCGTCGATGCCATCTTCGCGACGTGCTTCGTCGCCGCGACGCCCACGCTGCAGGTCAGCCCCGTCTCGGCCAGCACGCGGGCACGGATCAGCTGCGCGACCCGCCCGGGGCTCCCCCACAGCCGCCTGGCCCCTCGCACGTCCAGGAACGCCTCGTCGATCGACAGCTGCTCGACGAGCGGCGTGATCGAGCGGAACACCTCCATGACCTCGTGCGACGCGCTCCGGTATCTCTCGAAGCTCGGCGGCACGACGATGGCCGTCGGGCACAGTCGCACCGCCTGGGAGACGGGCATCGCGGAGCGCACCCCGAAGCGCCTCGCCTCGTACGACGCACTCGAGACGACCGAGCGGCCGTCCGGCGCGCCGATGATCAGCGGCTTGCCCTTCAGGCTCGGATCGTGGAGCACCTCGACGGCGGCGTAGAACGCGTCGATGTCGATGTGCAGGATCCCGGTGTCGGCGTCGTCGGCGTCGGGCGCCGAGACGCGCCTGCCGGTTCCGTCCGATCGCCCCATATCCCTATTCTCGACGCTTCGGATGCCGAGAGCGCAGCGACCCGCGACGCGGTGACTGCACTCTCGGCATCCGAACGGCGATCAGGACTGTGCGGAGGCCCGCTCCAGGATCAGCTCGCGCACGCGCGCCGCGTCAGCCTGCCCCCTCATGGCCTTCATCACGGCGCCGATGATCGCCCCGGCGGCCTGCACCTTGCCGCCCGCGATCTTCTCGAGGACGTCGGGCTGGGCGGCGAGCGCCTCGTCGATCGCGGCGATGAGCGCGCCGTCGTCGGACACGACCGCGAGTCCTCGCGCGTCGACGACCTCCTGCGGCGTCCCCTCCCCGGCGATGACGCCCTCGAGCACCTGGCGTGCGAGCTTGTCGGTGAGGGTCCCGTCGTCGATGAGCTTCTGCAGCGCCGCCACGTGCTCGGGCGACACGAGCTCCGCCGGCTCGCGCTCCTGCGCGTTCGCGGTGCGGGTGATCTCACCGGTCCACCATTTGCGGGCGGCCTGCGCCGGCGCTCCGGCGGCGACGGTCGCCTCGACCTCGCTGAGCAGCCCGCCGTTGACGACGTCCTGCAGTTCGAGGTCGGTGAAGCCCCACTCGCCCTTCAGGCGCCGCCGGCGCGCGGCAGGCGCCTCGGGGAGCGCCGCGCGCAGCTGCTCGATCAGCTCCTCGCCAGGAGCGACGGGAAGCAGGTCGGGCTCGGGGAAGTAGCGGTAGTCGTCGGCGTCGGACTTCGGGCGCCCCGGCGACGTCGTCCCGGTGTCCTCGTGCCAGTGACGGGTCTCCTGCGTGATCGTGCCGCCGCCGGCGAGGATCGCGGCCTGCCGCTGGATCTCGTGGCGCACGGCGCGCTCCACCGAGCGCATCGAGTTGACGTTCTTCGTCTCGGTGCGCGTGCCGAGCTTCTCGGCCCCACGCGGGCGCAGCGACACGTTCGCGTCGCACCGCACGTTGCCGCGCTCCATGCGCGCCTCGGAGATCCCCGTCGCGATCGCGAGGTCGCGGATCGTCGCGAGGTAGGTCTTGGCGAGCTCGGGGGCACGCCCCTCTGCCCCGAAGATCGGGCGCGTCACGATCTCGACGAGCGGGACGCCGGCCCGGTTGTAGTCGACGAGCGACGACGACGCGCCCTGGATCCGCCCGGTCGAGCCGCCGACGTGCGTGAGCTTGCCCGCGTCCTCCTCCATGTGCGCGCGCTCGATCGGGATCTCGAACGTCTCCCCGTCGCCGAGGTCGACCTCGATCGATCCATCGAACGCGATCGGCTCGTCGTACTGGCTGATCTGGTAGTTCTTGCCGAGATCCGGGTAGAAGTAGTTCTTCCTGGCGAACCGGCTCGACGGCGCGATCGAGCAGCCGAGGGCGAGCCCGAGCGTGATCGACTTGCGAACCGCCTCCCCGTTGACGACGGGGAGCGAGCCGGGAAGGCCGATGTCGACCGGCGCGACGAGCGTGTTCGGCTCGGCGTCGTGATTGTCGGTGTGCGCGGGGTTTCCCGCGTCGGAGAACATCTTGGTCCTCGTGTTGAGCTCGACGTGCACCTCGAGGCCGATCACCGGCTCGAACATCTCGAGGGCCTGGTCGAAGTCCATCAGTTCGGCGCGAGCCATCAGCGTGCCCCTCCGTCCAGTGCGGGAGCGTCGTCGAGGATCGATCCGCCCCGTTCGTCCGCGAGCAGCCGCTCCAGGGCGCCGCCGACGCGGTACAGACGGGCGTCCTCGTACGCGGGCGCCAGGAACTGGATTCCCACGGGGAGCCCGTCCTCCTCGGCGAGCCCCGTCGGCACGGAGATGCCGGGGATGCCCGCGAGGTTCGCCGGGATGGTCGTCATGTCGTTGAGGTACATCGACAGCGGATCGTCGATCTTCTCGCCGATCCGGAAGGCCGTGGTCGGCGCCGTGGGCGTCGCGATCACGTCGACGCCGGAGAAGGCGCTCGCGAAGTCGCGCTGGATGAGCGTGCGCACCTTCTGCGCGCTGCCGTAGTACGCGTCGTAGTAGCCGGCCGACAGCGCGTAGGTGCCGAGGATGATGCGCCGCTTGACCTCTGGGCCGAAGCCCGCCTCGCGGGTGGCCGACATCACGTCCTCGACCGTGCCGCCCGGCACGTCGACGCGCATGCCGAAGCGCACGGAGTCGAACTTCGCCAGGTTGCTGGAGGCCTCGGCGGGGAGGATGAGGTAGTAGGCGGCCACCGCGTACTCGAAGTGCGGCGCGCTGACCTCCACGATCTCGGCGCCCTGCGCCTCGAGGGCGGCGAGCGCGGCGCGGAACGAGGAGGCGACCCCCGGCTGGAAGCCGGAGTCCGGCAGCTCCGCGACGACGCCGATGCGCAGCCCGCGCAGTCCGTCTCCGGCCGCTCCCTCGCGCGCCGCCGCGGCCATCGAGGGCCACTCGCGCTCGATCGAGGTGGAGTCGTGGGGGTCGTGCCCGGCGATGACGTCCTGCAGGAGGCCGGCATCGAGCACCGTGCGCGCGACGGGGCCGACCTGGTCGAGGCTCGAGGCGAGCGCGATCGATCCGTAGCGGCTCACGGCGCCGTAGGTCGGCTTCGTCCCGACGGTGCCCGTCACGTGCGCGGGCTGGCGGATGGAGCCTCCCGTGTCGGATCCGAGCGCCAGCGGCGCCTCGAATGCGGCGACCGCGGCGGCCGATCCTCCGCCGGATCCGCCGGGCACCCGTTCCGGATCCCACGGGTTCCTCGTCGGACCGTACGCGGAGTGCTCCGTGGAGGAGCCCATCGCGAACTCGTCCATGTTGGTCTTCCCGAGCGGCACGAGGCCCGCCTCGCGCGACCGGGCGACGACCGTCGCGTCGTAGGGGGACATGTATCCCTCGAGGATCCTGGATCCGGAGGTCGATGGCATGTCGGTCGTGACGAGCACGTCCTTGATCGCGAGCGGCACGCCGGCGAGCGGGGGCAGCTGCTCGCCGGCCGCGCGGCGCTCGTCGATGCCCCTGGCCGTGTCGACGGCCCGGTTGCTGACGTGGAGGAAGGCGTTGAGGCCGCCGTCGACCGCAGCGATGCGGTCGAGGTGCGCCTGGGTGGCCTCGACGCTCGACACGTCGCCGGCCGCGAGGCGGTCGGCGAGGTCGGCGGCGGTGAGGCGGGTGATCTGGCTCATTCGCGTCTCTCCGCTCACTGCTCTTCGCCGAGGATCGCCGTCACGCGGAATCGCGTGCCGTCGGTGTCCGGCGCGTTCTGCAGGACCTGCTCGGTGGTGAGCATCGTCCCGACCTCGTCGGAGCGGAACACGTTCTGCATCGGGATGGGGTGGCTCGTCGCGGGGACGTCGTCGGATGCGACGCGGGAGACCTTGGCGATGTTCTCGACGATCGCATCGAGTTCGCCGGTCAGGCGCGTCACCTCCTCGTCGGCCAGCTGGATCCGGGCGAGCACACCGAGATGGCGCACGAGATCAGGGGTGATTTCAGACACCGGCCCAGTCTAATGTCCGCTCCCCGCGCTCGCGGCCTCAGCGGGAGTCGGGCGCCGGGCACTGGAGGGCGCCGTCCTCTCCCCGCACGTGCTCGTCCTTCTGCCGGCCGCAGTTCTCGCAGGGCGGCGGCGTGTAGTCGCGCAGCGAGCCCACCGCAGGAGGCCCGGCGTACCGGATCAGCCGCGAGTTGGCCCACTGGTACAGCCCGCCGGCCTCTCGGACCCGCGCGCGGAAGGATTTCCTCTCTGCCATAACATTTAGTGTACTAACTCTTAGACGATAGGGTGGACACATGACCGACCCGCGCGACGAACTCCTCCGCCTCGACGCCCAGCTGTGCTTCGCCCTCGTCACCGCCTCGCGCAACATCCTGTCGTTCTACCGCCCGATCCTCGAGCCGCTCGGCCTCACGCACCCGCAGTACCTCGTGATGCTCGCGCTCTGGGAGCGATCACCCCGCTCCCTCGGAGACCTCTCCGACGACCTCGCCCTCGACTCGGCCACGGCCTCGCCGCTCGTCAAGCGGCTCGAGGCGCAGGGGCTGGTCCGCAGGGAGCGCCGCCCCGACAACGAGCGACGCCTCGACATCACCCTCACCGAGCGCGGCGAGGCGCTGCGCGCTGACGCCCTCGAGGTCCCCGGGCGCGTGATCGAGGCGACCGGGCTCTCGTCCGAGGAGCTCGCACGGATCCGCGAAGTGCTCGGTCCGCTGGCGGGGCGGCGCGAGAGCGCCGCCTGACGGCGCGTAGGCTGGCAGTCGTGACGACGCCGTACGACCCGCCTCGCCCCTGGACCTCCTCCTACGCTCCCGGAGTCCCGGAGGACCTCGAGGAGATGAGCGGATCGCTCATGGACCTCGTGCTCGACTCGGCCCGCGACCATCCCGACGCCCCAGCGCTGCAGTTCTTCGGCAGCGAGACGACCTACCGCGAGCTCGCCGCCGCGATCGAGCGCGCGGCCGCCGGACTCCATGCCCAGGGCGTGCGCCGCGGCGATCCGGTCGCGATCATCCTCCCGAACTGCCCGCATCACATCATCGCGTTCTACGCCGTCCTGCGCCTCGGCGCGATCGTCGTCGAGCACAACCCCCTCTACACGCCGCGCGAGCTGCGCAAGCAGTTCGCCGACCACGGCGCGCGCCACGCGATCGTGTGGAGCAAGCTGGTGCGCACCCTCCAGGACTTCCCTGTCGACCTCGCCGTCGAGACCCTCGTCTCCGTCGACGTGACCAGGGCCATGCCCGCGTACATGCGCCTCGCGCTGCGCCTGCCCGTCCCGAGCCTGCGCGCCCAGAGGGAGCAGCTCACGGTGCGCGTGCGCGGCGCCGTGGCGTGGGACGCCCTCGTCGGCTACGCCCCGATCAGCTCGTCCGTGCCCTCCCCCGGCACCGACGACGTCGCCGTCATCCAGTACACGAGCGGCACGACGGGCGACCCGAAGGGGGCGACGCTCACCCATCGGAACCTCCTCGCCAACGCCGCGCAGGCGCGCGCGTGGATCCCCACGGTCTCGCGCGGCGAGGGCACCGTCGTCTACGCCGTGCTCCCGATGTTCCACGCGTACGGGCTCACCCTCTGCCTCACGTTCGCGATGTCCCAGGCGGCCCGGCTCGTACTGTTCCCGAAGTTCGATCCCGACATGGTGCTGAAGGTCACGAAGAAGCACCCCGCATCGGTCCTGCCAGCCGTGCCGCCGATCGCGTCGCGCCTCCTCGCCAGGGCGAAGGAGAAGGGTGTGTCGCTGGCCGGCACCCGGATCGGCGTGTCGGGCGCGATGGCGCTCGACGACGCCCTGGTCGTGCCGTGGGAGGAGGAGACCGGCGGGATGCTCGTCGAGGGCTACGGCCTGTCGGAGTGCTCTCCCGTCCTCTGCGTCAACCCCGTCAGCGACGACCGCAGGCCGGGGACGATCGGGGTCCCGCTGCCGGGCACCGAGGTCAGGGTGGTCGACCCCGACGAGCCCACGCGCGACGTGCCCCAGGGCGAGCCCGGCGAGCTCCTCGTGCGCGGCCCGCAGGTGTTCGGCGGCTACTATGGGCGCCGCGAGGAGACCGAGAAGGTGTTCGTCGGCGACTGGTTCCGCACGGGCGACATCGTCGAGATGGACGAGGACGGATTCCTGACCGTCGTCGATCGGATCAAGGAGCTGATCATCACGAACGGCTTCAACGTGTCGCCGACCGAGGTGGAGATCGCCCTGCGACAGCACCCCGCGATCGCGGACGCGGCCGTCGTGGGCATCCCCTCCGACGGCGGTGAGGAGGTCGTCGCGGCCGTCGTGCTCGACGGCGACCCGGATTTCGATCCCGAGGAGGCGCGGCGGTTCGCGAAGAGCGTGCTGACCCCCTACAAGGCGCCTCGGCGGTTCGTCGTCGTGGACGAGCTGCCGACGTCGATGATCGGCAAGGTCCTCCGTCGCGAGGTCAGGGAGATGATCCAGGCCGGCTGAGGCGGCTCACTCCCCGTCGACGGCGGGGAGCGCCTCCGGCCCCTCCGTGACGAGGAGGTGGAACTGCGCGGCGTCGAGCACGCGGACTCCCAGCGTCTCCGCCTTGGCGAGCTTCGAGCCCGCCCCCGGGCCCGCGGCCACGAAGTCGGTCTTCTTGCTCACGCTCGAGGCCGCCTTCCCTCCCGCGCGCACGATCGCCTCCTGCGCGCCGTCGCGCGTGTAGCCCTCCAGCGTGCCCGTCGCGACGACCGTCACCCCGTCGAGCACTCCGCCGCCCTCCGCGGCAGCGCCGGGACCAGGGTGATCCGGGATCGAGAACCGCACCCCGGCCGCCGCCCACTGCTCGACGATGTCGCGATGCCAGCCGACGTCGAACCACGCCAGGAGCGAGTCGGCGATAATCGGGCCGACGCCCTCGACGGCGGCCAGCTCGTCGCGCTCTGCCCCGCGGATCGCGTCGAGCGACCCGAAGTAGCCGGCGAGAGCGCGCGCCGCGACCGGCCCGACGTGGCGGATGTTGAGCGAGACGACCAGGCGCCACAGCTCCTTGGTCTTCGCACGCTCGAGCTCCGCGAGCAGCGTCGCCGCCTGGGCGGAGACGATGTGGGTCTCGTCGCCGTCGAAGGAGCCGTCGGGATCGAACGGCGCATCCGCGTCCTTCCCGGACGCCCGGCGCCTGCGCCGGAACGGGCTGCGCCGCTTCGCCTGCCCCGCCGCATCCTCGCGCGGGAGCCCGGTCTCGGGATCGCGCACCACGACGTCGATCGGGAACAGGTCCTCCAGCGTGAGGTCGAACAGGCCGGCCTCCGTCGCCAGCGGCGGGCGCTCCGGCACCTCCGGCTGCGTGAGGGCCGCAGCCGTCACCTCGCCGAGCGCCTCGACGTCGAGCGCACCGCGCGACCCGATGTGCTCGACGCGGCCGCGCACCTGCGCGGGGCAGTCCTCGGCGTTGGTGCAGCGGAGGTCGATGTCGCCCTCCTTCATCGCACGCAGGGGCGAGCCGCACTCAGGGCACACGGTGGGCATGACGAACTCGCGCTCTGTGCCGTCGCGGTTCTCGACGACGGGCCCGAGGATCTCCGGGATCACGTCGCCCGCCTTGCGGAGCACGACGGTGTCGCCGATCAGCACCCCCTTGGCGCGGACCACATCCTGGTTGTGCAGCGTCGCCTGGCGGACCACCGACCCCGCCACGTGCGCCGGCTCGAGGACCGCGTAGGGCGTGGCGCGGCCCGTCCGGCCCACGCCGACCCGGATGTCGAGGAGGCGTGTGTGCACCTCCTCCGGCGGGTACTTGTAGGCGATCGCCCACCGGGGCGCGCGGCTCGTCTCACCGAGCTCCGCGTGCAGCGCCAGCTCGTCGATCTTGACGACGATCCCGTCGAGCTCGTGCTCGACGGAGTGCCGGTTCTCTCCGTAGTGCGCGACGAAGGAGGCGACCTCGTCGACGCCGTGGCACACGCGCGCGTGCGGGCTCGCCGGCAGGCCCCACCCCGCCAGGAGCTCGTAGACCTCGCTCTGCGACGCGACGGGAGGGTCGGGCCAGGCGCCGATCCCGTGGACGTACAGGCGCAGCGACCCGAGGCGCGCCTCGCCGGCCTCGCGCTCGAGGCCGCTCTTCTTCTCGAGCTGCTGGCGCAGGCCGCCGCTCGCGGCGTTGCGCGGGTTGGCGAACGCCGGGAAGCGGCGCGCGGCGGAGGCCTGCGCGCGCTCCTCCTCGAGCTCGCGGCCTCTGTCGCTCGCCCTCCGCCTCGCCTCGTCGACCACGCGC
This sequence comes from Microbacterium sp., assembly GCA_052092505.1. Lineage (GTDB taxonomy): Bacteria > Actinomycetota > Actinomycetes > Actinomycetales > Microbacteriaceae > Microbacterium. The sequence continues at coordinate 9,823 of JBQDDT010000096.1, forward strand.
TCGCGCAGATCGGCCTGCAGCGCGTTGAGCTCCTCGAAGGCCGCGACGGGAATGAACACCTCGCCGCGCACCTCGACGATGGCCGGATGTCCCTTCCCCGAGAGGCGGTCGGGCACGTCGACGAGACGCCGGGTGTTGTGGGTCACGATCTCGCCGATCCGCCCGTCGCCGCGGGTCGCCGCGGACGTGAGCCGACCGTGCTCGTAACGGAGGCTGATGGCGAGCCCGTCGATCTTCAGCTCAGTGAGCCATGCGACCTCGCGCCCTGCGGCCTCCTGGGCCTTGTGGCACCACTCGCGCAGCTCGTCGAGGGAGAAGACGTTGTCGAGGCTCAGCATCCGCTCGGCATGCTCGATCGTGTCGAGCTCCGTCTCGCCGGGGGCGCCGACCTGGAGGGTCGGCGAGTCCTGGCTCTGCAGCTCGGGGAAGAGCCGCTCGAGCTCCTCGAGCCGGTGCATCCACCCGTCGTAGGTGGGGTCGTCGACGGGAGAGGCGTCTCGGCCGTAGTAGGCCGTGCGCGCGTCGGCGATCCGCTCCGTCAGATCGCGGACCTCATCGCGCGCGCCCGCCTGTGTCGTCTCCTGCGTGTTCTCGGCCACACGCCCAGTCTACGAAGGGCCTCGGACGTCGCCGCGACCGCGCGCCGACGGGACGCGCGGCGTCACGCGGCGCCGCCGACCGCGACGACGACCTTCCCCGAGAGCCGCCCGTCGCGCGCGACGTCGAAGGCCTCGACCGCGTCCGCCAGCGGCACCGCGTGGGTGATGACGCGCTCGAGCTCCGGCCGGTCGCGCAGGAGGACGATCGCCTCGTCGATCCCGTCGTGGAAGCGGAACGTCCCGACGAGCGCGACCTCCTTGGACACGAGCGGCGCGAGGTTCACGGGCCGCGGCTCGTTCGGCACCATGCCCACCTGCACGATCGTCCCGCGCCGTCTCGCGGCCGCGCAGGCAGCGGTGATCGCCGCCGGCGCGCCGGAGCACTCCAGGACGACGTCGAAGCGGTCGGACTCCGCCTCCCCGGCACCGAGGACCGCGTCGGCGCCCAGCGCGGCGGCGCGATCGAGCGCCTCGGGGAGGACGTCGACCACCGTCACCGTCGCCGCCCCACGCGCCCGCGCCGCCGCGAGCGCGAGCAGCCCGATCGGGCCCGCCCCCGAGACGAGGACGTCGGCCCCGGCGATGTCCCCCGCCCGGGAGACGGCGTGCAGGGCGACGCCCAGCGGCTCGGCGAGGACGGCCCTCCGGATCGGAAGCCCCTCGGGGAGCACCCGGACCATCGCCTGGTCCACCACGAGGAGCTCGCTCAGCGCGCCCTGGGTGTGCGGCCAGGTCGACGCGCTGCCGAGGTAGGAGCGGCCCGGGCGGAGGTGCGGCACGGCCTCGCGTCCGGCGCCCGGTGGGCCGAGGGGCGG
>JBQDDT010000097.1:0-11171 GCA_052092505.1 Microbacterium sp.
TGGGCCGATACGAGCAGGTCTGGCGGGCCCGGGTCTCCCGGCTCGACGCCCTGCTCGCCGAAGAGCAGTAGACACGCACGATCCGACACCGACCGAAAGGCACATCATGCCCGTCACCTCCGTCGAGAAGGACCTCGACGCCCTCACGATGACGATCACCGCCGATTTCCCCGTCGGCGTCCGCCGGCTCTGGGACGCGTACGTCGATCCGCGCCAGATCGAGCGCTTCTGGGGCCCGCCGGAGTACCCGGCCACGTTCTTCCGCCACGACGTGTTCCCCGGAGGAGAGTCGCAGTACCGGATGACCGGCCCCGACGGGTCGTCGCACGGCGGCTACTGGGAGTTCCTCTCCGTCGACGAGGGGCGCTCGTTCGTCGTGCGCGACGGGTTCGCGCACGACGACGGCACCCGCAACACCGAGCTGCCCACGATGGAGATGGAGATGCGGTTCGAGGAGACGGACGACGGGTCCCGCCTCGTGTGCGTGACGTCGTTCCCGTCTCTCGAGCAGCTCGAGCAGCTGATCGCCATGGGCATGGAGGAGGGCACACGCGAGGCCATGGGTCAGATCGACGCCGTGGTGTCCGACCTCGCCTCGTTCGCCGCCGGCCGCGGCACGGAGCTGCAGGCCCTGTCGGACACGCGGGTGCGTGTCACGCGCATCATCCGCGGCAGCGTCGATGACGTGTGGCGCGCGCATCACGACGCCGACCTCATCCGGCGCTGGATGCTGGGGCCCGACGGATGGACGATGCCCGTCTGCGAGCCGGCGAGCGCGGTGGGTGAGCGCTACCGCTACGAGTGGGAGCAGTCCGGCGGCGAGGGTCGCTTCGGCTTCGTGGGCGAGGTGCTCGGGAGCGACCCGCCCCACCGCGAGGTCGTCACCGAGGCGATGATCGGTGCGGAGGGCGAGCCGAGCGTGAACGACACGACGCTGCGGCCCGTCGAGGGCGGCACGCTCCTGACGCTCGTCATCACCTACCCGTCGCTCGAGGTGCGCGATCAGGTGCTCGCGACCGGGATGGTCGACGGCATGGAGGACAGCTACGCGCGATTGGAGTCGCTCAGCGCGTAGGCCGGGAGGCGCACCGCGCGCCCGGACGAGCGAAGAGGGGACGCCGTCGATGGCGTCCCCTCTTCCGCGTCGTCGATCAGCCGGATCAGACGTCCTCACCCTCGGCCTGCGAGGGGCGGTCGAACCAGTACGGGCGTCCGATGAAGTCGAGCGCGTCGCGATCCTCGACGTCGATGAGGTTGGTGGTCAGAGACATGGGATCCTCCTTTGGTCCTGACCCCAGGATCCGCCCGCGCTCGCACCGCGACCCGAGAATCTCGGTGTAAGAACACGCCTTCTTTCGCATTCGCGAAGGAAAACCCGCCGCTGGTGCGCGATCGACGAGGAAACCAGGCATCATCCGCACCGGAACCGTCGGCGCGGCCGCGGGAGGCCCGACCGTCAGCGCGGCTCGCCGGGGAGGGGCCAGCGGCCGGTCTGCTCGCGGAACCGGATCGCGGCCAGGAGCGGGTCGAGGCCGTACATGTTCGGGTTCAGGCTCAGCTTGGTGCCGTGCGCGTCCTTGACGTCGAGCATCGGCATCCCGTTCATGCTGCCGAAGTGGTACGAGACGATGTCGCCGTAGCGGATCGTCTTCTCGGTGCGGGTGAAGCTGCGGAAGACGACCTCGTCCGCCTCCGCGGCGACGTAGAAGCTCCGATACCAGTACAGGAACACGAGGCCGCCGGCGACGACCGCGACCGACGCGATCTGGAACGCGATCGCATCGTCCTCCGGCGGATCGCCGAAGGCCACGAGCGACATGAGCACGCCCACGATCAGGAGCAGCCATCCGACGATCGGGATGATCTTCGGCAGACGCATCCGGCCGGAGGCGTCCTTGATCCGTCGCGGTCGCATCGAGAACCACGTCCCGGCCACCGCCGAGACGAGGATCGTGATCAGGGGGACGACGAACGCGGCGGGGGACACGAGTGCAGATGCTACGCCTGGATGCGTCGGGACGAGACGCGGGCCCTCGGAATCTCACAGCGCGAGCAAATCCCGTCGCCGTAGCGTGGAGCGCATGACCGCAGAACCCGCCGACGAGGGCGTCGTCGTCGATCCGCGCTCGCTGTCGCGGGTCCGCGAGATCCGCGACGAGCTGGAGCGCTTCCTCTCGGAGTACCGCGCCGGGATGCGCGAGGTCGAGACCAAGATGCTCATCCTGCGTGAGGACTTCGAGAACGCGCACGCCTACAACCCCGTCGAGAACGTCGAGACGCGGCTGAAGAACCCCGACTCGATCGTCCAGAAGGCGATCCGCAAGGGGATCGACGCCGACTTCGCGTCGCTGCGCGAGAACATGCTCGACATCGCCGGCGTGCGCGTGACGTGCAGCTTCGTGACCGACGTGTACCGGCTGGCCGAGCTGCTCACGCAGCAGGACGACATCACGGTGCTCGAGATGCGCGACTACATCGCCCAGCCGAAGCCCAACGGCTACAAGAGCCTGCACGCGATCGTCGAGGTGCCCGTGTTCCTCTCGACGGGGAAGATCCGGGTCCCGGTCGAGGTGCAGTTCCGCACGATCGCGATGGACTTCTGGGCGAGCCTCGAGCACAAGACCTACTACAAGTACGACAAGCAGGTGCCGCAGCGGATCATCGACAGCCTGCGCGACGCCGCGATCACGGCGAGCGAGCTCGACGAGCGGATGGAGCGGATCCACCGCGAGATCCACGGAGCCGAGGCCGCGCCGCCCGTCCGACCCCTCTCGATCGTGGACGACGACGGCGAGACCAAGCAGGTCTGACCCGGGAGGTTGCGGCGTGTGACGGGTTGGAATCGTGGCGGGCGTCCGCACGGCGTACGGTGGATCTCGTGAGTGTGAACCCTCCCTATCGTGCAGACATCGTCGGATCGTTCCTGCGCCCCGACGCCATCCGGACCGCCCGCTCCGAGGCCGCCGACGGCCGGCTCGACCCCGCCGCACTCCGGCAGGTGGAGGACGAGCAGATCGCGGCGCTCGTCCGCAAGCAGGCCGAATCGGGCCTGCGGACGGCGACCGACGGGGAGTTCCGCCGCTCGTGGTGGCACTTCGACTTCTTCGACGGCCTCGACGGCGTCGACATCATCGAGACCGACCACGGGCTGCCCTTCCAGGGCGCGCAGACGCGGCAGAAGGCCGTGCGGGTCGGCGGGCGGATCGGGTTCTCCGACCACCCCATGCTCGAGCACTGGCGCGCGCTGAAGCCCGTCGCCGAGGCCGCCGGCGTGCAGCCGAAGTTCTCGCTGCCCGCGCCGACCGTGTTCGACTTCCGCGTGGAGCCGCAGAACATCACCGCCGGCGAGTACGAGACGCGCGACGACTACGTCGACGACCTCGTGCAGGCGTACCGCGACGCGATCCGCGCCTTCTACGACGAGGGCGCTCGCTACCTGCAGCTCGACGACACGGCGTGGGCCTACCTGTGCAGCCAGGAGGAGCTCGACCGCGCCAGCGCCGAGCGGGGCATCGAGACGGACGGCCTGGGGCGGCGCTACGCGTCGATCCTCACGCGCGTGCTCGAGGACAAGCCGGACGACCTCGTCGTCGCGACGCACATCTGCCGCGGCAACTTCCGCTCGACCTGGATCTCGTCCGGCGGATACGAGCCCATCGCCGAGGACCTCTTCTCCGTCCCGTACGACGGGTTCTTCCTGGAGTACGACAGCGAGCGGGCCGGCGGCTTCGAGCCGCTGCGCTTCCTGCAGCCCGGCGACCAGACGGTCGTGCTCGGCCTCGTCACCTCCAAGGCGGGTGAGCTCGAGGACGCGGGCGAGATCACGCGCCGGATCGAGGAGGCCTCGCGCTTCGCGGATCTCGGCCAGCTCGCGCTGAGCCCGCAGTGCGGGTTCGCCTCGACGGAGGAGGGCAACATCCTCACCGAGGAGCAGCAGTGGGCGAAGGTCCGCCACGTCGTCGACATCGCGGCCGACGTCTGGCGGTAGTCCGGCCGGGCGTAGCCTGGACGGATGCCTGAACATCCCGAGGAGGCCGGCGTCGCGGCGCTGTTCGACGCCGCCCGCGAGCGGCTCCGCGCGCACCCGCGGGAGCACCTGGGGCGCCTCGTCGTGCCCGGCGGCCTGCGCAAGGCGGTCGGCGCCCGGCCGAGGGTCGTGCCGGACGGCCTCGCGTGGCGGGTCGGGACGCTGCTCGTCGACGACGCGTCGGTGTACGAGGTGGGCGACGTGCTGCGCGCTTCGGAGGAGCGCCGCCGCGGGTTCACCTCGGAGGCCGCGCGCCAGCGGGCCCAGGCGGAGGCGATGTGCGTGCGGGGCGGCTTCTTTCCCGGCACGGTCGTGAATGTCGACTACGCCGAGATCGATCTGGACGGCGTCGCCGCCGGCGGCTCGTCCGGCCCGCTGCGGTGGGACGGCGATCGCGTCGTCATCCGCTGGACCTCGGCGGGCGCGATCATGCCGCTGTCGGCATATCTCCGCGAGAAGATCGACATGATGCTCGCCGACTGAGCGTCCGGGACGCGGCTCAGTACGCTGTGGGGATGGCGAAGCAGAGCGGGAGGCGCGGGGGCGCCGGGCGACGCGGCGGAGGGAAAGCCGGCGCGCCTCGCGGCGCCGCACGTGGTCGTGCCGGGCGACCGACGGCTCCACGCGCGGCAGTGGACGCGCCCGCTCCGGTGCGCGCGCCGTTCCGTCTCGGCGCGATCCCCGGGGCGACTCCGGGGAAGTGGGTCGAGCGGTGGCGCCAGCAGCGTCCAGAGACGCCGATCGAGCTCGTGTCGATCGCCGTCGCCGGTCAGTGCGCGGCCCTCGAGGAGCACCGCGTGGACGCCGCGATCGTCCGGCTCCCGATCGGCGGCGACCCCGAGCCGCTCCACGTGATCCGCCTCTACGACGAGGTGCCCGTGGTCGTTGCCGCACGGGACGCCTCGATCATGGCGGCCGAGGAGCTGGAGCGCGACGACCTCGTCGGCGAGGTGCTCATCACCCCGGACGACGACGTGCTCGGCCCGCTCTCACTCCCGACGGAGCCCCCGCGGTTCCCCGCGCCGGCGACGACCGAGGAGGCGATCGCGATCGCGGCGACGGGCGTCGGCCTGGTCGTCGTGCCGCAGTCTCTCGCCCGGCTGCATCACCGCAGAGACGTGGATCACCGGCCGCTCCGAGGCGGTCCGGTCTCGTCGGTCGGCCTCGCGTGGTTGCGCGATCGCGACGGCGAGGACGTCCAGCACCTCGTCGGGATCACCCGCGGCCGGACGTCCCGCTCGTCGCGGTAGCCCTGTCCCGCGGGTCAGGCGGCGAGGCGGAAGCCGCGCCGATCGGTCTTCACGCGCGCGCCCATGGCGATCTTCTCGTCGTCCGGGATGATCGCGCCGTCGGCGATGAGCGCCTCGGCGCCGATCCTGGTGCGGATGCCGACGTGTGCCCGCGCGCCGATCGCCGCGCCGGGGCCGACGTGCGCCCCCGCGTCGATGACCGCGCCGATGCCGATCTGCACGTTCGGTTCGACCCAGGCACCCTTCGCAATGAGGGCGCCGGCGGCGACCCGCACGCCCGGCTCGATATACGCGCCGGACTCCACGCGCGCGTCGGGGTGGACCTTGGCTCCGTGCGCGACGAGCCCTCGACCATTGCCGTGCTTGCGGTAACGCAGCGTCTCGCCGTGGTCGTTTTCGATGTCGACGTAGTTCTTGCCCACGATGTCCTTCCGTGGCCGGTACTTAGGCCTGCCTAACTACACAACACCCTACCCTGCCGAGGTATTCCTCAAATCTGAGAATCAGTCTCGAAAATCGCCTCAGGCGGCCTGGCAGGTCGGGCACCAGAACACGACCCGCTCCCTGGTCGCGTCGGCGCCCAGCGCTCCGGCGCGGATCGGGGTGCCGCAGCGGCGGCAGGGGCGTCGCTCGCGCCCGTGCACCCACCGCTCGAACCCGCGTCGGGAGTCGCCGGTGAACACCCGGATCGGGCGTTCGACGTTGCTCCGCAGAGCACGGGCGCCGAGTTCCACCAGCGCCGCGACGTCGACGTCCGCGGCCGGGCTCTCGGGGTGGACGCCCCGCAGGAACAGCAGCTCGCTCGCGTATTCGTTCCCGAAGCCGGCGACGCTGCGCTGATCCTGGAGCGCCACGTGGATCGGTCGGGGGTCGGCGGCGAGGCGGCGGACCGCCTCCTCCTCGTCCCACTCCGGCGCGAGCGGATCGGGGCCGAGGTGCCCGACGACCCGGTGCTCGTCGCGGGTCGGCAGGACCGCCACCATCGCCAGGGCGAATCCGACCGCCTCGCGCGCTGCCGTGCCGACGATGGCCCGCGCGGCGAACCCCGGCCTCCGCCAGCGCTCGCCCTGGCGGTACACGTGCCACTCGCCCTCCATCCGCAGGTGGGAGTGCAGGGTGTGCTCTCCGGAGCAGAGGAGCAGGTGCTTACCGCGCGCGGTGACGCCGAGGACGGGCTTTCCGCGCAGGTCGGCCGTCGCGCTGCCGGGCACCCGGATGTCGAACCGCGTCACCGGGTGCCCGGCGAGTGCCTCGTGCAGGCGCCGCGCCGTGCGATGGACGGTGTCGCCCTCAGGCATGAGCGCCCGCCCGCCGCAGGGTGAGGCCCTTCGGCGACTCGACGAAGCCGGCAGCACGAAGCGCCCGCCCGAGCGACGCCGTGTACACGAACTCCCCGTTGGCCTGCTCGACCGTCAGCGTCTCGAGGCGCCCGGCCCTCGCGGTCTCGGCGAGCCCCCGGCACGCGGCGGCCATCGTCTCCTCGCTCTCGTCGAAGACGAGAGCCGTGCGCCCGCCGCGCTCGAGGTAGAGGACGAGCTCGCCGTCCACGAGCACGACGATGCCGCCGGCCTTGCGGCCGGGGCGATGCCGCACGCCATCGAGGGCCGGCCACGCCAGCGCGGCGCCGTAGGGGTTGGCCGGATCCGTGGCGGCGAGGGCGATGGCCCGGCGCGGAGCCGGATCGGGGAGGCCGGAGAACCCGCGCATCCGGTCGATCGTCGGCGAGGTCGCGAACTGCGCCGCGCCGAGACCCTCGATGAGGTAGCCGCGGCGGCAGTGCCCCGCCTGCTCGAGCGCGGCCAGCGTGCGGTACGCCTGGGCGAAGCCGCCGGGGGTCCCCTCGTTCTGGACCGCGCCGCGCGTGACGACGCCGTAGCGGTCGAGGAGGAGGGAGGCGCTCGCCGTGGCGCGCACCGCGGGATCGGCCTCGCGCCGTGCGAGGAGCGACCAGCGCCCGCCGATGGCGGGGCGGGGAGCGGGCCGTGCCGCCGCCTGGCCGCGGTAGGTGCGGAATCGCGGCGTGCGTCGCGTGGCGCGGTGCGCCTGCGTGCCGCCGCTCAGGAGCGTGCGGATCGGTCCGAAGGTGTCGTTCGTGACGCGCCCTGACCACACGAGGCTCCAGAGCGCGTCGACGACCGCCGTCTCCGACACCGTCGCCGCCTCCTCGTCGGGCATCCGCGCGCGGACCATCTCGGCCAGCTGCGCGGCGAAGAAGGCGACGCCCGCCCCGAGCGCGTCGAGGATCCGCGCCTCGAGCGAGGCGTCCGCGAACGCGGCGTCGCCGGGGTCGGGGAGGGTGACGGGGGCGACCTCGGCCGGATGGAGCGCGATCCATCCGTCGCGGCCGGGCAGCGTGCCGTTGCCCGACCAGACGACCTCGCCGCTCGCGGTGAGCTCGTCGAGCATCGCGGGAGCGTAGTCGCGCACCCGGCCGGGGAGCACGAGCGACTCCCACGCGCTCGCGGGGATCGGCACGCCGGCGAGCTGCTCGACGACCGCCAGCACGCCGTCGATCCCCTCGAGCGGCCGCTCGAGGTGCTGCCACGACGCGAGGAAGCGCGCGTACGCGGTCGGCGCGATCGGCTCGACGCTGCCGCGGAGGGCGGCGAGCGAGCGCATCCGGATGCGCCGCAGCGCCTCAGGGTCGCACCACTCCTTCTCGTCGACGACGACGGACGACTCCGGGAGGAAGAACCCGCTCGCGAGGCGCCCCTGCGCCTCCAGGCGCTCGAGCGCGTGCCGTGCCACGGCCGTCCCGATCCCGAGGCGCTCCGCGACCGCCGTCGTCGTGAACGGCCCGTGCGTGCGCGCGTAGCGGGAGACGAGATCGCCGAGCGGGTCGTTCTGGGGCTCGAGGAACGCGCTCGGCACGCCGACCGGCAGGGCCGCCCCGAGCGCGTCGCGGAGCCGGCCGGCGTCCTCGATCGCGGCGACGCGCTCGGTGCCGGCGACCTGCACCCGGATCGCCCGACGCGCCGCCACGAGCTCGTCGAGGGCCTCCCGTGCCGTCGCGACGGACGCGTGCTCCCGCGCGGCATCGTCGTCCGCGTCGTCCGTCCGCCCGCCCCCGTCCGCCCCCGCGAGCCGGGCCGCGAGCTCCTCGTCGGCGAGCGGGCCGACGACGCGCAGCAGGTCGGCCGCGCCCTCGACGCCGCGCGCTCTCCGATTCGGGACGAGGCGCTGCGCCTCGGCCTCGTACTGGGCGATGACATCGGGGTCGAGGAGCTCGCGCATCTCGACGCGGCCGAGCAGCTCCCCGAGGAGCGCCGGATCGACCGAGAGCGCCGCCGCCCGTCGCTCGGCGAGCGGGGAGTCGCCCTCGTACATGAACGCACCGACGTATCCGAACAGGAGGTCGCGGGCGAACGGCGACGGCTGGGCCGGCTCGGTCTCGACGAGGCGGATGCGGCGCTCGCCGATGCCGCGGGCGACGCGCAGGAGCGCCGGCAGGTCGTAGACGTCCTGCAGCACCTCGCGGAGGGTCTCGAGGATGATCGGGAACGTCGGGTGCCGCTGCGCGACCTCGAGCAGCTGCGCCGACCGCTGACGCTGCTGCCACAGCGGCGTGCGCTTGCCCGGCTGGGTGCGCGGCATGAGCAGGGCCCTGGCGGCGCACTCGCGGAAGCGCGAGGCGAACAGCGCCGATCCGCCGACCTCGTCGGTCACGATCTGCTCGAGCTCGTCGGGTTCGAAGACGAACAGCTCGGCGCCCGGAGGCTCGGTCTCGGCGTCCGGGATGCGCGCGATGATCCCGTCGTCGCTCGCGACGGCCGACCCGTCGACGCCGAGGCGCTCGCGGATGCGGGCGCTCACGGCCAGCGCCCACGGCGAGTGCACGTGCGATCCGAAGGGGGAGTGCAGGATGATCCGCCAGTCGCCCACCTCGTCGCGGCCGCGCTCGACCGTGAGCGACTGATCCGTCGGGAGCGAGCCCGTGGCCTCCCGCTGCTCGGCGAGGTGGGCGAGCAGGTTGTCGATCGCGCGCTCATCGAGGCCCGCGTCGGCCAGGCGCGCCGCCGCCTTCTCGCGCGGCGCCGCCTCGAGCTCGCGGGAGAGCGCGCCGAGCGCCTCGCCGAGCTCGGCGGGCCGCCCCAGCCCGTCGCCGTGCCAGAACGGCACGCGACCCGGCTGGCCGAAGGCCGGGACGACGTTGACGCGGTCGTGGGTGATCTCGACGATCCGCCAGCTCGTCGTGCCGAGAGTGAACACATCGTTCACGCGCGACTCGTAGACCATCTCCTCGTCGAGCTCGCCGACGCGCGCGCCGCGCGTCTCGCCGGCGACGAAGACGCCGAACAGCCCGCGGTCGGGGATCGTCCCGCCGCTGGTGACCGCGAGCCGCTGCGCCCCCGGGCGTCCTTCGAGCGTGCCCTGGTCGCGGTCCCACACGAGCCGCGGGCGCAGCTCGGCGAACTCGTCGGACGGATACCGCCCCGCGAGCAGGTCGAGCGTCGCCTCGAACGCGCCGCGCGGCAGGGAGCGGAACGGAGCGGACCGGCGGACCGTCTCGTACCAGCCCTCGACGTCCAACCGGTCGAGGGCGGAGGCGGCGACCGTCTGCTGCGCGAGGATGTCGAGCGGGTTGCGGGGCACGGAGATCGCCTCGATCCGGCCAGACAGCATCCGCTCCGTGACGATCGCCGTGTGGAGGACGTCGGCCCTGTGCTTCGGGAACAGCGCGGCCCTGCTGATCTCGCCCACCTGGTGGCCCGCGCGCCCGACGCGCTGCAGCCCGCTCGCCGCGCTCGGCGGGGCCTCGACCTGGATCACGAGGTCGACGGCTCCCATGTCGATCCCGAGCTCGAGGCTGCTCGTCGCGACGACGCAGCGCAGGGCGCCCGATTTGAGCTCGTCCTCCACCTGGGCGCGCTGCTCCTTCGACACCGATCCGTGGTGCGCCTTGGCGAGGACGGGGGCGACGCCGCCGGTCTCCGACGTGGTCGACCCGTTGAGCGCGGCCTTCGTGACGGGCGGAGGCTCCATCCCGAGGCGCTCGGCGTAGATCTCGTTCAGCCGCCCCGTGAGCCGCTCGGCGAGCCGGCGCGAGTTGGCGAACACGATCGTCGAGCGCTGCTCCACGATGCGGTCGACGATCGCCTCCTCGACGTGCGGCCAGATGGACCCCGTGATCTCCGACGGCTCGGGAGGGCGGAACCAGTCGTCGTCGCCCGGCTCCGGGGCATCCGCCGCCGGCGCGCCGGCCGGGGGAGGATGCTGCATGTCGTCGACCGGAACGCTCACCTGCAGTTCGAAGGTCTTCGTGGCGCGCGGGGCGACGATGTCGACGGGCGCGGCCCCTCCGAGGAACCGGGCGACCTCGTCGATCGGGCGGACGGTCGCCGACAGCCCGATCCGCTGCGCTGGCCGGCCCGTGCCCCCCGGCCCCTGCAGGACGTCGTCGAGCCGCTCGAGGGATACGGCGAGGTGGGCCCCGCGCTTCGTGGCCGCGACGGCGTGGACCTCGTCGACGATCACCGTGTGCACGCCGCGCAGGGTGTCGCGGGCGCGGCTCGTGAGCATGAGGTACAGCGACTCCGGCGTCGTGATGAGCACGTCCGGCGGATGGCGGACGAGCTTCTGCCGCTCGCTCGACGGGGTGTCGCCCGAGCGCACCCCGACCGTGACCTCCGGCGCCTCGACTCCCAGCCGTCGCGCGGCCTGCGCGATGCCGACGAGCGGCGAGCGGAGGTTGCGCTCGACGTCGACCCCGAGTGCCTTCAGCGGCGAGACGTACAGGACGCCCGTCGTCGGCTCGTCGGGATCGTGCGGCTCGCGGAAGGCGCGATCGATCGCCCAGAGGAAGGCAGAGAGCGTCTTCCCCGACCCCGTCGGCGCGACCACGAGCGCGTGTCGGCCGCGGGAGATCGCCTCCCACGCACCCTCCTGCGCGTCGG
>JBQDDT010000098.1:0-11101 GCA_052092505.1 Microbacterium sp.
TGACGAGTTCGCGGATGCCGCGCTGTTCTTCGCCTCCCCGTGGTCGCGGGCGGTGACGGGGCAGAACCTCGTCGTCGACGGCGGACTGGTCTGCGGCTGATGCCGGCGGCGCGCCATCGGGCGGACAGCCGCCCGATCCGACTCAACCTGTTCGCCCACGGCTGCGGGCACCACGCCGCCGCGTGGCGGGAGCCGGGCTCGGCCGTCGAGCGGCTCGGCGACGTCCGCTACTGGGAGCTGCTCGCGCGCACCGCGGAGCGCGGGTGCCTCGACGCGGTGTTCCTCGCCGACGGGCAGTCGATCGGCGCCGGCCAGGCACGGCGCCGGCCGTCGTGGTTCCTCGAGCCGATCACGCTGCTGTCCGCGCTCGCGCGCGCGACGCAGCGGATCGGACTCGTCACGACCGTCTCGAGCACCTTCGGGGACCCGTACCACGCCGCCCGTCAGCTCGCGAGCCTCGACCACCTCTCCGGCGGCAGGGTCGGCGTCAACGTCGTCACGTCGATGACCGACGCCGAGGCGCGCAATCACGGCATGGCGGGGCTCCCCGACCACGACGACCGGTACGCGCGGGCCGGCGAATTCATCGACGTGATGCGCGCGCTGTGGGCGTCGTGGCCGGCCGACTCCATCGTGGCCGATCGCCGAGGGGCGTACGCGGACCCGGCGCGGATCGCCCCGATCGACCACCGGGGCGCCCGCTTCGAGGTGGCGGGTCCGCTCAATGTGCCGTCGTCGCCGCAGGGCGCTCCCGTGGTCTTCCAGGCCGGCGCGTCCGAGCAGGGCAGGGACCTCGCCGGCCGCTGCGCCGAGGCCGTCTACTCCGTGGCGTGGGATCTGCCGTCGGCCAGGGCGCACCGCAGGGCGGTCCGGCGGCGTGCGCGCGAGCACGGCAGGGATCCCGACCGCATCGCGGTCATGCCGGGCCTCGTGACCTTCGTCGCCTCGAGCGAGGCCGAGGCGCTGGCGTGCCAGGCCGAGCTCGACGCGCTCCTGCCCGAGGAGGACGCACTCGCGCAGCTGGCCTTCTTCGTCGGCGTCGACACGTCGAGGTGGCGGATGGACGGTCCCGTCCCGCCGCTGCGCCCGCTCGACGAGTTCTCCGGGCCGAAGGGGCGCTACCGGACGGTGCTGCGGATCATCGAGCGCGAGCGGCCCACCGTGCGCGAGCTGCTCGGGCACCTCGGAGCGGGTGGCGGGCACGCCACGTTCGTCGGCACCCCGGAGCGGATCGCCGACCGCATCGAGCACTGGGTCGACGCCGGCGGCGCCGACGGTTTCAACCTGATGCCGCCGACCCTGCCAGGCGGCATCGAGCTGTTCGTCGACCAGGTGATCCCCGTCCTCCAGCGCCGCGGACGATTCCGGCGGCGCTATCGGGGCCGCACGCTCCGCTCGCACCTGGGGCTCGCCGTCGACGGCCCCGACTCCCGCTCCTGACGAAAGGCGATGACCATGACCCACCGATCCGCACCAGCGACCGAGCCGGGCGCCCTGCTCGCCGAGCTGCGCCGCCGCGGCCCGCTCGTCCACAGCATCACCAACGCCGTCGTGACCGGCTTCACGGCCAACGCGCTGCTCGCGCTCGGCGCCGCCGCCGCGATGGTCGACATCCCCGGCGAGGCGGGCCCCTTCGCGCGCGTCGCCGACGGGCTGCTGATCAACCTGGGAACGCCCACCGCCGAGCAGCGGGAGGCCGTCCGCGAGGCGGCGTCCGCGGCGGGGGAGGCCGACACCGAGTGGGTGCTCGACCCCGTCGCGGTCGGCTCCCTCCCGGTGAGGACGGCGCTCGCGGCAGAGGTCGTCGCCCTCCGGCCGACGGCGATCCGGGGCAACGCGTCCGAGGTGCTCGCGCTGGCGGGAGCGGGCGACGGGGGCCGCGGCGTCGACGCGACCGATGCGCCGGAGCGCGCGCTCGCCGCGGCCGGCGCGTTCGCGCGCGAGATCGGCTCGATCGTCGCGGTCTCCGGCCAGGAGGACCTCATCACCGACGGCGCCGACGTCGTGCGCGTGTCGAACGGGCATCCGCTGCTGACGCGGGTCACGGGAGGAGGGTGCGCGCTCGGCGCCGTCGTGGCGGCCTTCCTCGCCGTGCGGGGGGACACGTCGCCCCTCCACGCCGTCGCCGCAGCGCACGCGGCGTGGGGAGTCGCCGCCGAGCGCGCGGCGGCCCGTGCCGCAGGGCCGGGCACCTTCGCCGTCGGGCTGCTCGACGAGCTCGCGTCCCTGACGGAGGAGAGCCTCGCGGAGTCCGCGCGCCTGACGGTGTCCCCGCTCGACGGGGGAGCCGCGTCGTGACCCTCGACCTGTCGCTGTATCTCGTCACCGACACGGCGCAGTCGGGCGGGGTGGGACGCGCCATCGTCGACACCGTGGAGGAGGCGGTCGACGGCGGCGTCACGGCCGTCCAGCTGCGCGCCAAGGACGCCGACGCGCGGGAGATGCTCCAGCTCGCTGCGGCGCTGTCATCGCGCCTGCCGGATCGCGTCGCGCTGATCGTGAACGACCGCGTCGACGTGTGCGCGGCGGCGCGCTCTCGCGGGATCCGCGTGGACGGCATCCACCTCGGGCAGAGCGACCTCCCTCCGGAGGACGCCCGCGCGATCCTCGGGCCGGGCACCGTCATCGGGCTGAGCGCGAGCACGGCGGAGCAGATCGCCGAGGCGGAGGCGAGCCCCGCGCGCATCGACTACCTCGGGCTCGGGGCCGTGAGGGCGACGGCGTCGAAGCCCGACGCGCCGGCGCCGATCGGGGTGGCGGGGCTCGCCCGCCTCGCGATGCGGAGCGCTCTGCCGGCCGTCGCCATCGGCGGGATCACGCCGGCGGACCTGCCGGCGCTGCGGGACGGCGGCCTGGCCGGCGCCGCCGTGGTCTCCTGGGTGTGCGCCGCGCCCGATCCTCGAGACGCGGCCGCCGAGCTCGCCAGAGCGTGGGCGGCGGCGCCGTGACCGCGGAAAGCGGCGCGCGGCGGATCCCCCGGGTGCTCAGCATCGCCGGCAGCGATCCGAGCGGCGGCGCGGGGATCCAGGCGGATCTCAAGAGCATCGCCGCGACGGGCGGATACGGCATGGCCGCGATCACGGCCCTGACCGCGCAGAACACCGTGGAGGTGCGTGGCGTCCACGCGCCGCCGCCTGGCTTCCTCCGCGATCAGCTCGACGCGGTCGGCGGCGACGTCGTCATCGACGCGGTGAAGGTCGGGATGCTCTTCGACGAGCCGATCGTGCGGGTCGTCGCCGACTGGCTGCGGGAGGTGCGTCCTCCGGTCGTCGTGCTCGACCCGGTCATGGTCGCGGCGAGCGGCGGCCGGCTGCTGCGGCCTGGGGCCGAGGACGCGGTGCGGGAGCTCCTCGCCGCGGTCGACCTCATCACCCCGAACCTCGCCGAGCTCGCCGTCCTCGTCGGCGAGGACGAGGCGGAGGACTGGCCGGGTGCGCTGGAGCAGGCGATGCGGCTGTCGGCCGCTCACGGCGTCCGCGTCCTGGCGAAGGGCGGCCACCTCCCTGGCCCGACGTCGCCGGATGCGCTCGTGGATGCGGCGTGCGGTCGCGTCACGGAGTTCCCTGGGCGGCGGATCGCGACGCGGCACACGCACGGGACGGGATGCTCGCTGTCGTCCGGCGTCGCCACGATCAGGGCGAGGACGGGCGACTGGGAGACGGCGGTCCGCGAGGCGAAGGCCTGGCTGGCGACGTGCATCGCGGCGGCGGACGCGCTCGAGGTCGGCCGCGGCGGGGGCCCGGTCTCGCACTTCGCCTCGCTGTGGTCGCGCGCCGAGCGGGTTCGTCCCGGCGCCTGACGACCCGACACGACGAGGGCCCCACGGATGTCCGCGGGGCCCTCGTCGTGTCGGAAGTCAGTTCTCGGCGGTGTCCGCCGGAGTCTCCTCGGCGTCGTCCGTCGCGCCCTCGTCCGAGCCGGACTCGTCGGTCGTCACCGTGGCGCTCGGCGCCGGGGTGGGCGCGAGGCCGGAGAACTGCTCGAGCTCCTCGTCGAAGACCTGGATCTTCTGCGCGACGGCCTCGGTGCCGCCGGACTGGAACACCATCTCCTCGGAGGCGCCGGGCGCGGAGGAGACGTTCTGCAGGAGGAGGG
This sequence comes from Microbacterium sp., assembly GCA_052092505.1. Lineage (GTDB taxonomy): Bacteria > Actinomycetota > Actinomycetes > Actinomycetales > Microbacteriaceae > Microbacterium. Next base: position 4,096 of record JBQDDT010000098.1, read on the forward strand.
GCTCCTCGCTCGCGCCGAAGCTCAGGGTCGTCTCGCCCGGCACCTCGATCGCGGCCGATCCGCCGTCCCAGCTGATCGTGACGGTCTGATCGTCGCTCGTCCTGTTCACGAGCGCGGCGATGAACCCGGCGTCGGTCGAGTCCTCGCCCGTGACCAGCAGCGCATTGAGCACCGTCACGGGGGCGTCGTCCGGCAGGTCGACGTTGACGCCGTCGCTCGCCGAGTACTGCACGGTGGTGGCCTGCGGGGTGATGGCTCCGCAGCCGGTCGCGCCGAGAATGACGGCGGCGCCGAGTGCCACGGACGCGAGAGAGCGCGTTTTCACGGATCCTCCAGTGCTGCGGGTCGACCGCCCGCCGGCAGACCCTGCCCTCTAGTCTAGAGGCTCTCGCGGCCGCCTCCGTACGCTCGCCGCTGCCGCCGGAGCGGAGCGCGCGAGGCGCGCGATCACGCGGAATCCTCGGTTCGGATCGAGCGGGGCGGCACCCTAGCGCATATCGGCCTGTGATACCCTGGAGATCGCCGAAAGGACGATAATTCATGCTTTTTGAGGTTGGCGAGACCGTTGTTTACCCGCACCACGGAGCGGCGACGATCACCGAGGTGAAGACCCGAAAGATCAAGGGCGAGGAGAAGACCTACCTCAAACTGAATGTGACACAGGGAGACCTCGTCATCGAGGTTCCTGCCGACAACGTCGACCTCGTCGGCGTGCGCGACGTGATCGGCAAGGAGGGCCTCGACAAGGTCTTCGAGGTGCTGCGTGCGCCGTTCACGGAGGAGCCGACCAACTGGTCGCGCCGGTACAAGGCGAACCTCGAGAAGCTCGCCTCCGGCGACGTCATCAAGGTGAGCGAGGTCGTGCGCGACCTGTGGCGCCGCGACCAGGACCGCGGGCTGTCGGCGGGGGAGAAGCGGATGCTCGCGAAGGCCCGCCAGATCCTCGTCTCGGAGCTCGCGCTCGCCGAGAAGGTCGACGGGGATACGGCTTCGCAGATGCTCGCCGTGGTGCTCGCGTCCGCGTGTGGCGCTGACGCCGCGTGGCCCGCCGCCCCCGGGAGCGGGGGGCCACGTCGTCTCACGGCCTGCCGTGCGGCGGCGGTAGGTTGAGGGGGTGACTGAGCCCCGTTCTCCCCGCGTCGCGGTGATCGTCGTCGCCGCCGGATCCGGCACGCGACTCGGCGCCGGAGTGCCGAAGGCCTTTGTCGGGATCGATGAGCGCACCATGCTCCGGCATGCGCTCGACGGCGTCTTCGCGGTGCCGGAGGAGTGCCAGGTGGTCGTGGTGGCGCCGGCCGATCGCGTCGGAGAGGCCACAACCGAGGCCGAGTCCGCCGCGGGCGATGCGCGCGAGCTCGTGTCGGTGACGGCCGGCGGCGAGAGCCGGCAGGCGTCCGTGGTCGCCGGGCTCGGGCGGGTGCTGCCGGAGGTCGAGATCGTGCTCGTGCACGACGCCGCACGCGCGCTGACGCCGCCGGCGGTCTTCACGCGGGTGATCGAGCGCATCCGCGAGACCGGGTGGGGTGCGATGCCCGTCCTGCCCGTGATCGACACGATCAAGCGGGTCGACGGCGAGCGGATCGTCGCGGCCGTCGACCGTGCCGAGCTGCGGGCGGCGCAGACCCCCCAGGGCTTCCGCCGCGACGTGCTCGACGCCGCGTACGCCGTCGTCGGCCGGGAGCACACGGACGACGCGGCCGTCGTCGCGGAGGCCGGCCACCCCGTCGTCGCGGTGGACGGCGATCCGTGGGGCTTCAAGATCACGACCGCGGCCGACCTCGATCGCGCGCGCTTCCTGCTCGCCGGCGCGTCGCCGTCGGTCCCGCGTGTGGGGGTCGGGACCGACGTGCACGCGTTCGGCGGCGAGGGCGCGCTGCGGCTCGCCGGCCTCGAGTGGCCGGGGGAGGAAGCGCTGTCCGGACACTCCGACGGCGACGCCGTGGCGCACGCGATCGTCGACGCGGTGCTGTCCGCGGCCGGCGAGGGCGACATCGGGGAGCGGTTCGGAACCGACCGGCCGGAGTTCGCCGGTGCGCACGCCGACGCCTTCCTCACCGAGACGCTGCGGATCGTCGAGGCCGCCGGCTGGCGGATCGGGAACGTCTCGGTGCAGGTCCAGGCGCAGCGCCCGCGGTTCGCGCCGCGTCGGTCAGAGGCCGAGCGCGCGCTGTCGGCGGCGCTCGGCGGGGCGCCCGTGAGCGTCTCGGCGACGACGACGGACGGCCTCGGCTTCACCGGCGCCTCCGAGGGCGTGCAGGCGTTCGCCGTCGCGCTCCTCGTCCCCCGGTCCTGACCCCCCGGCCCGCGAGATGCATCGAAACTCGCGAGATGCACGGAGATTCCCGCGCGTCTCGCGGGTTTCCGTGCATCTCGCGGGGGAGGGTGCCCGTAGGCTTGGGGAGTGACGATCCGGCTCTACGACACCCGCGCGCAGGCGCTGCGCGACTTCGCGCCGCGCGATCCGGGGAACGTCACGATGTATGTGTGCGGCCCCACCGTCCAGTCGGGTCCGCACCTCGGTCACCTCAGGGCCGCGCTGGTCTTCGACGTCCTCCGCTCGTGGCTCGAGGCCAGGCTCGGCCGCGTCACGATGGTCCGCAACGTCACCGACATCGATGACAAGGTCCTGGAGAACGCGACGGACGATGAGCCGTGGTGGGCCCTCGCGTACCGGATGGAGCAGGAGTTCACGCGCGTCGCGACCGCGATCGGGATCCGCCCTCCGACCTACGAGCCGCGTGCGACCGCGTCGATCCCGCAGATGCAGGAGCTCATCCTCCGCCTCATCGACGCCGGTCATGCGTATGCGGCCGACGGCGACGTGTACTTCGACGTGCGCGCCTGGTCCGACTACGGCGAGCTCACCCGTCAGTCGGTCGACGCGATGGAGGACGCGGCCGACGCGGACACACGGGGCAAGCGCGACGCGCACGACTTCGCCCTGTGGAAGGCCGCGAAGCCCGGCGAGCCGGAGTCGGCCGCATGGGACTCGCCGTGGGGGCCCGGCAGGCCGGGATGGCACATCGAGTGCTCTGCCATGTCGCGCCGCTACCTCGGCTCCGAGTTCGACATCCACGGCGGCGGGCTCGACCTGCGCTTCCCCCACCACGAGAACGAGCTCGCCCAGTCCCGCGCGGCCGGCGACTCCTTCGCCCGCTACTGGGTGCACAACGGCCTCGTCACGGTCGACGGACAGAAGATGTCCAAGTCGATCGGCAACGTCGTCCTCGCCTCCGACTTCCTGCGCGGCACCACCCCCCTCGTCGCCCGCTACGCGCTGCTCGGCGCTCACTATCGCTCGAGCCTCGACGTCACGGACGGGTCGATCGCCGACGCCGATGCCGCGCTCGGCCGGATCCGCACCTTCCTCGAGCGCGTCGCGCGCCTCGGGGGAGCGGCGCCGGAGGCGCCGTGGCCGGTGGACTTCGTCGACGCGCTCGACGACGACCTCGGCGTTCCGCAGGCGCTCGCGGTCGTCCACGAGCGGGTGAGGGCGGGCAACTCCGCGCTCGACTCCGGCGACGCGGAAGCCGCCCGCCTGGCCGCGGGAGAGGTCAGCGCCATGACGGCCGTGCTCGGCATCGACCCGCTCGACGAGAGCTGGAGCGGCGGCGGGAGCGCGACGGCCGACGCGCTCGACCGGCTCGTGCGCCAGCTCATCGCCCAGCGTGCCGAGGCGCGCGCGGCCAAGGACTGGGGGACGGCCGACCGCATCCGCGACGCGATCGCGGCGGCGGGCGTCGCCCTCGAGGACACACCAGACGGAACACATTGGAGCATCGATGGCTAAGCCGGGGCGCCCTGGCGCGAGCAAGGGCAAGAAGGGCGCGACGAAGGGGACGGGCGGTAAGAACCGCCGCTCGCTCGAGGGTCGGGGGCCGACGCCGAAGGCCGAGGACCGCCCCTACCACGTCGCCCACAAGCGCAAGCAGGCCGCCGAGCGGCTCGCGGGCAAGCGCGGCGGGTCGAAGCCCGCGCCGCAGCGCTCGCGCGGTCGTGACGGATCGGACATCGAGCACGTCACGGGTCGCAACTCGGTGCTCGAGGCGCTGCGGGCGCGGATCCCGGCCACGGCGCTGTACGTGGCGCAGCGGATCGAGATGGACGACCGTGTCAAGGAGATGCTCTCGATCGCGCACAAGCGCGACCTGTCCGTGCTCGAGGTGACTCGACCGGAGCTCGACCGGATGGCCGGCTTCGACGGCGTGCACCAGGGCGTCGCCCTCAAGGTGCCGCCGTACGAGTACGCCCATCCGCAGGACGTGCTCGACGAGGTGATCGACGCCGGGCGGACGCCCCTGTTCCTCGCGCTCGACGGCGTGACCGACCCGCGCAACCTGGGGGCGATCATCCGCTCCACGGCCGCCTTCGGCGGTCAGGCCGTCATCGTGCCGCAGCGCCGCTCCGCCGGGGTGAACGCCGCGGCGTGGAAGACGAGCGCCGGCGCGCTCGCACGGATCCCCGTCGCGCTCGCCGGAAACCTCACCTCCACCCTCAAGGACCTCAAGAGGCAGGGCGTGTTCGTGCTGGGCCTCGACGGGGACGGCGAGGTCGCTCTGCCGTCGCTCGAGCTCGCGGACCGGCCGATCGTCGTGGTCGTCGGCAGCGAGGGCAAGGGGCTGTCCCGGCTCGTCGCCGAGACGTGCGATCAGATCGTGTCGATCCCGATCTCCGCGGCGACCGAGTCGCTCAACGCGGGGATCGCCGCGTCCGTCGTCCTTTACCAGGTCGCGACGCTGCGCGGCGCGACCGAGTAGTCGCGGGGCGATCGCGCCGCCGCGGAGGGGCCAGGAGGATCCGTCCGCAGTCGCGCCGGATCACCTCGGACGATCGTCGGCCTGCCGCTAGACGAGGTCGCGCCAGTTCCGCACCGTCGCCGTCTCGGCGGTGAGCGTCTCGGTCGGAGGGCCCATGATGACCCGCTCGTCGCGCCGGTGCCGCAGCACGGTGTCGATGTAGCTCGACAGGGTCTCGGCGAGCGGGACGGACGCGTCGCGCAGCTCGGAGAGGTGCCACCGGTGCTCGAGCACCTCGTGGAACACCTCGGCCGGCTCCAGCTTGGCGCGCAGCTCGAACGGGATCGCGCGCACGACGGGCTCGAACACGTGCGTGAGCCACTCGTGGGCGATCACGCTGTCATCCTCCTCCGTGCCGTGCCCCGTGCGCGCCCGGTACTCGTCGAGGTCGTTGAGCAGGCGCCTGGCCTGGTTCTCCTCGACGTCGAGGCCCGTCAGCCGCAGCAGCCGGCGCTGGTGGTGGCCCGCGTCGACCACCTTGGGGCGGATCGCGACCCGCGTGCCGTCGGGCTCCGCCTGCATCGACATCTCCCCGATGTCGAAGCCGAGGTCGTTGAGGCGTCGGACGCGCTCGGTGATCCGCCAGGACTCGCTCAGCTCGAACGACTCCTGCGCGGTGAGCTCCGACCAGAGCGACCGGTACGCGGCGACGAGCCCGTCCGCGATCCCGACCGCGTCGACGTCGGGATCGATCCGCCCGCTCGCGGCGAGGTCGAGGATCTCCCCGGCGATGTTCGTCCGCGCCAGGTCGAGATCGTGGTCGCGCTGGCCGTCGGTGAGCCCGCCGCCGCCGTCGACGTCGACCTCGTGCAGGTCGCCCGTCTCCGCGTCGACGAGGTACGCCGCGAAGGCGCCGGCATCGCGGCGGAAGAGCGTGTTCGACAGCGACACGTCGCCCCACGAGAAGCCGATGTTGTGCAGGCGCACGAGCAGCAGCGCGAGCGCGTCGAGCGAGCGCGTGAGCGTGTCGGGGCGCAGGGTCTGCGTGAACAGGGCGCGATACGGCATGGAGAAGGGCAGATGCGCCGTCACGAGTGCAGAGGGCAGGGGCGCGCCGGAGGCGTCCTCACGGCCGGCGACGACGGCGACGCGATCGACAGACGGCATGTCCAGCCTCCGCAGCGCCCCCAGCAGCTCGTACTCCCGCTGGGCCATTCGCTCGTTGGTCTCCTTGACGGCGACCACTCGGCCCGACAGCTCGCTGAAGCGCACGATGTGGCGCGAGATCCCCTTCGGCAGCTTCACGATGTGCTCGGAGGGCCAGTCCGCCAGCGGCAGGTGCCACGGAAGGGCGAGGAGCTGCGGATCGGGTCCGCTGGCCGTGATGCGAAGGGGCATGTCGAGGATCTCCGGTTCGGGTGGGAAGACGACGCGGCGCGGGCCGGAGGAACCGACCCGCGCCGCGTCGCGCAGTGAGCTGAGGTCACACCGTGGTGGCGATGGCCTCCTCGGTGAGCCGCTCGCCCGACTCGCCGTCGAACACGTGGACGTGGTCGGCGACGGGGACGAGCGTGACGGTGTCACCCGCCATCGGGTGGACGCGACCGTCGACGCGGGTGACGATCTCCTGGTCGGAGTCCACGACCGTGCCGTACAGGTAGCCGTCGGCGCCGAGCTCCTCGATGAGGTTCACCTTGACGGAGAGACCCTGAGCGCCCTCGCCGCCGATCGCGAGGTCCTCGGGGCGGATGCCGGCCGTGATCGTCTGGCTCGTCGCCTTGGAGAGGGTCGCGCGCGAGAGCGGCACCGTGGCGGAGCCGAACCGGACGCCGTCCCCGTCGATGTCCGTCGTGAACAGGTTCATGGCGGGCGAGCCGATGAAGCCGGCGACGAACACGTTCGACGGGCGCTCGTACAGCTCGCGCGGCGTGCCGACCTGCTGGAGAAGGCCGTCCTTGAGGACCGCGATCCGGTCGCCCATCGTGAGCGCCTCGGTCTGGTCGTGGGTGACGTAGACCGTGGTGACGCCGAGGCGGCGCTGCAGCGACGCGATCTGAGTACGGGTCGCCACACGCAGCTTCGCATCGAGGTTCGACAGCGGCTCATCCATGAGGAACACCTGCGGCGAACGGACGATCGCGCGGCCCATGGCCACACGCTGGCGCTGACCACCGGAGAGCGCCTTGGGCTTACGGTCGAGGTACTCGGTGAGGTCGAGGATCTCGGCGGCGTCCTCGACGCGCTTGCGGATCTCGGCCTTCGGGTTGCCG
>JBQDDT010000099.1:0-10974 GCA_052092505.1 Microbacterium sp.
GCCGCGACCGCCGCGGCGCTGCTCGGCGCGGCGCCGGCGACCGCGTCGGCCGGGGCGCCGGCGTCCGGCTCATCCGGCGCGAGACGCGGGCGGCTCGCTCTCGTCGCCGACACTCACGTGAATCTCGACGACGCGCAGTCCACGACCTGGCTGGAGCGCGTGTACCGCGCGATCGCCGCGCGCCGCCCCGACGCCGTCCTGCATCTCGGCGACATCACCGACACCGGCCTCGACGGCGAGTTCGTCCGGGCCGGCGTGATCGTGCCAGAGGGGCTGCGCGGGCGGATGCACTACACGCTCGGCAACCACGAGGTGCGGTGGGACGCGACGGCGAAGGAGGTCGCCCGTGCGCACATCGGGGGCGACTCCTATTCGTTCGACGTGGGCGGCGTCCATGTGATCGGGTTCGACCCCACGCAGGTGCTGGAGGAGCCGGGCCACTACGGCGAGGCGGGGCTGCAGTGGCTGCGCGACGACATCGGGTCCGTCGGACCGCACGTGCCGGTCGTGCTGTTCCACCACTATCCCGTCGGGGAGGGCTTCTACTACTTCGACGACCAGGACGCCCTCGTCTCCCTGCTCGCGGCGCGCAACGTCCGGGCCGTGTTCGCCGGGCACGTGCACAAGGAGACGGTCGCGAGCTTCAACGGATTCACGCAGGCGACTCTCGCCGCGGTCAAGAACGGCCCGACGTACTACGTCGCCGACGTCGCGGACGGGGTGCTGACCTTCAGTCGCGTCGAGCTGGGCGACGGCGATGCCGAGACCGAGACGGTGGTCGCGGAGATCGCGCTCACGGGCCCACGTCGCGGGGCGCGGCTTCGTCCCGAATCGGCCTCGACCGGCACGGTCTCCGGGAGTGCGGTACCCGTCACGGTCGTGTCGCGACGGGCGGGTGCCGTGCGCGTCGCTCCCTACGCGCAGCACGTCTACGGGGGCACCCAGGAGCCGGAGTGGACCGAGCTGGGTCGGTCCGGCAGCGCGCTCTGGCAGGGCGCGCTCGACGTCGCCGCGGTGCCTCCGGGGGAGCAGCGACTGCGGCTGCAGCTGGAGCGCGACGGCGCTCGTTGGGAGCAGACCGTCCGATACCGCGTCCCGGCGGACGGGGCCACGCCGTCGGAGGTGTGGGCGAGGGAGATGAGCGGGCCGCTCAGAGCCGGCTCGGTCGTCGTCGGGGAGGGCGCACGGCGCGCTCTCATCGCGATCACGCGGGACGGGGAGGTGACCGCGCATCGACCGGCGAGCGGCGAGACGATCTGGAAGGCGCATGTCGGTCCGGTGTTTCGTCGACCCGCGGTGGGACGGCACGAGATCTACGTGCCATCGGCCGACCACTCGCTCACCGCACTGGACGCGGCCCGCGGTCGCGTGAGGTGGCGCGCCGACCTGGGAGCGCCCGTCGTGTCGCAGCCGCTGCTCGTCACGGGAGGTCGTCGAGACATCGTCGTCGCCGCGGCGGGGGAGGACCTCGTCGCCGTCGATGCGGTGCGTGGGCGGGAGCGCTGGCGCGTGCCGGGGCGGGGCTTCTTCGCCGGGCGCGTCGCGCACGACGGGGACCTCGTCTTCTCGTGCGCGACCGACGGCTTCGCCAGGGCGCACCGGATCGAGGACGGCACCGAGGCGTGGTCGTTTCCGATGCGCGAGGGCGACACCCACTCGCGAACCCTCTACAGCGGGTGGAACAACAAGCTGCTCCTCGCGGGCGGGCACGTGCTCGTCAGCTCGGTCTCGGCGACCTGGGCGCTCGTGCCGGCGACGGGGGAGAAGGCCTGGCAGATCGACCAGAGCTTCATGTACGCGCAGACCCAGAGGGTCGGAGAGAACGACGTGCTCATGACGACCGAGTTCGGGATCATGGTCCGAGCGGATGCGCGCACGGGCGCGGTGCTCTGGGAACGGGATCTCGCGGCCCGCGTCATGGATGCGGGCGTGCAGCTGCACGGGGGGAGCGCCTGGGCGCAGAGCATGGACGGGCAGCTGATCCAGGTCGATCTGGGAAGCGGCGAGGAGATCGGACGCTCGCAGAACGGGCTCGCCTACTGTTTCGGCCCGACGGCGCTGGTCGACGACCTGCTCGTGATCGGCGACCAGGACGGGGCGCTTCGAGCGATCCGCCTGCCCGACTGACCCCGTCCGCGTCTCCGGTCAGCCCGCTCAGCGCGCGCCGAGGCGCCCGGCGAGCCAGTCGAGCTGCGCGCGGCGATGGTGGGCGCTGCCGCCCTCGTGCCCGTTGAACGGGTAGACCTCGATGGTCTTGTCGCGCGAGCCCCATGCGTTGAACGCGGCGAAGACTGTGGACGGCGGGCACGTCTCGTCCATGAGGGCGACGGAGAAGAGGGAGGGCGCCGTGGCGCGCGCGGCGAGATGCACGCCGTCGAGGTAGGACAGCGTGCGCAGGGTCGCGTCGACACGGTCGCGGTGCGACGCCAGGTACTGGGAGACCTGGCCATACGGGTGGGTGGCGACGAGCGAGATCGCCCGGGGGAAGTCGCACAGGAACGGCACGTCGGGCATCGCCGCGACCGCGCCGTCTCCGATCGCCGCCGCCGCGATCGAGAGCCCGCCGCCCTGGCTCGTCCCGGTGACCACGAGTGGGAGGTCGCCCTCGAGCTCGCGGGCGGCGTCCAGCGCGAGCGCGGCGTCCGTGTAGAGGCGCCGGTAGTACGACGTCTCGGGGGAGCCGATTCCGCGGGTGAGCATCCCGGGCGCGGCCGGATCGCTGCCGTGCGGATCGGCCGTGTCTCCCGGATGGTGCTGGACCCAGCCTTGGCCGCGGGAGTCGACCACGAGGTGCGCGTAGCCCGCGAGGGGCCAGGCCTCCTGCTGGTGCGCCAGCCCCCGGCCCATGCTGTAGCCGAGGAACTCGACGACGACGCCGCGCACCGGGCCGTCGACCGGGCGATGCCACCAGGCGCGGATCGGATCTCCCCCGAATCCGGCGAACGTCACGTCCGAGGTCCGCACGAGGGCGAGGCCGTTGTCGACCTCCTCGACGTGCGGCTCCCACCCGACGGCACGCGACTCGGCGAGAGTCGTGCGCCAGAAGTCGTCGAAGTCGGCGGGAGCCTCGTGCCCCGCACGGTACTCACGCAGCTGCGCGAGGGGGAGATCGAAGTGGGGCATCCGGATCCTCTCGACGTCATCGTGCGACTGAATCGACCCTAGCGGCGACGGCGAAGGTCACGCCTCGCCGACCGTCGAGGCCCGGACGATCAGCTCCGGCGTGTAGGTCACGTGCTCGGCCGGGATGCGTCGCTCCTTCGCGATGTCCTTCAGGAGGATCCGCCCCCCGGTGCGACCGAGTTCGAAGGCCGGCTGGCGCACCGACGTCAGCGGGAGGCCGATCTGAGAGGCGAATCCGACGTCGTCGTATCCGATGACCGCGAGGTCCTCCGGCACGCGGATCCCGTGGTGCAGCGCGCGCTGGATGACGCCGCGGGCGAGCATGTCGTTGGCGCAGAAGACGGCGTCGGGTCGCTGATCCGCAGCGAGTGACGCGATGTGATCTCCGGCGGCCAGCCCGTGCGGGAAGTCGAGGTGCGCCACGTCGTGGACAGTGATCCGCGCCGACGCCTCGGCCCCCAGCCGGAGTCCGGCGAGCCGGTCCGCGGCGTGTGAGACCGTGTCGGGGTTGCCGACGAACATGATGCTCCGCCGGCCGATCTCGACGAGATGGTGGCCGGCGGCTCGTCCGCCCGCGATGTCGTCGACCGCGACGGAATGGATGTTGAACGCGTCCGCCCTCTGGTCGACGAGCACGGTCGGAGTGCCGCGCTGGCGCATCCTGACCAGCCGTCCGATCGTCTCTGGGCCCTGGGGGATGATGAGCACGCCGGCGAGGCGGCGCTGCTCGAAGGCCTCGAGATGCGCGGCCTCCTTCCGCTCGTCGAGGGAGCTGTTGGCCACGATCACGTTCCATCCCTCGTCCTCGACGGCCTGCTCGAAGCCCTCGGTGAGCACGTTGAAGAAGGCGTTCCAGCTGTCGATCAGGATGAGCCCGAGAGTCGTCGATCGGCCAGCACGCAGGTGGCGAGCCGCCTCGTTGCGCACGTAGCCGAGCTCGTCGACGGCCGACTGGACCTTCTCGAGGGTGTCCGGAGAGACGCGTTCTGGATGATTCAGCGCGTGCGACACGGTCCCGTGCGAGACCCCTGCGCGCTCCGCGACGTCCTTCATCCCGACCATCCACTGCTCCGTCCGCTCATGTGCCGCACCGTCGACGCTAGCACTTGACACGAGTCAATCGACGCTCCTAGAGTGACCGACACGTGCTGTTGACACGTATCAATGACGATGTCTCAGCGACAGCCACCACGTCAATGGAGAAGAGAATGGCGAATCACATCGGGTGCCACGGGCTCGTCTGGAACGGCACGTTCGATGCCGAGGGCATGGCGAACGCCGTCAGGAAATCGATCGAGCACGGCTACGACCTGCTGGAGATCCCGCTGCTCGAGCCAGCGGATTTCGACGTGGATGCCGCACGGGAGATCCTCGCGCAGCACCCGATCTCGATCGCCGCCTCCCTCGGGCAGTCGGCGGAGACCGACCCGAGCAGCACCGACCCGGCTCACGTGAGGGCGGGTGAGGCGAAGCTCCTCCGCGCGCTCGACGTGCTCTCCGCGCTCGGGGCGACGCACTTCGTCGGTGTGATCTACAGCGAACTGCGCAAGTACCTCGAGCCCGCGACGGCGCAGGGCCGGAGCAACGCGGTCGGCGTGATGCGCACGGTCGCCGATCGCGCGGCGGAGCTCGGCATCACCGTCGGCATCGAGGTCGTCAACCGCTACGAGACGAACCTCTTCAACACCGCGCAGGGGGCGCTCGAGTTCCTCGACGAGATCGATCGGCCGAACATCGGCGTCCACCTCGACACGTACCACATGAACATCGAGGAGTCGGACATGGCCCGTCCGGTCGAGCTGTGCGGCGACCGGCTCGTCTACGTGCACATCGGCGAGAGCCACCGCGGCTACCTCGGATCGGGGACCGTCGACTTCAGCACCTTCTTCAAGGCTCTCGGGCGGGTCGGGTACGACGGCCCGATCACGTTCGAGACCTTCTCCACCGCCGTCGTCAACCCGCAGCTGAGCCGGATGCTCGCCGTCTGGCGCAACCTCTGGGACGACTCGGACGACCTCGGCGCGCACGCCAACGCCTTCATGCGCGCGCAGCTGCGCGCCGTCGAGACGATCTCCCTGCACTGACGATCGTCGTCCAACGCAAGCACATCAACGAGAGGAAGAACTCATGGCACGCTCTGCACGCCGCATCGTCGCGGCAGCCGTGGGCACGGCGATGGCCGCCGGTGCCCTCGTCGCCTGCTCATCCGGCGACGGAGGAGGAGGAGAGATCGTCTACAGCGACTTCGCCCCGACCGCCGAGAACGAGGCGGCCTTCGAGGCCTTCGCCGACGAGCTCGACGGCAAGTGGGAGGGCAAGACCCTCCGCATCATGGGCGTCAAGGACCCCTGGCTCCCCGCGTTCCAGACGATGATGACGGAGTTCGAGGCGCTCACGGGCGCGAAGCTCACCTTCGAGAACTACTCCTACGACGACACCTTCTCCAAGGAGATGCTCGTCGGACAGCAGAAGTCGGACGAGGTCGACATCATCATGTTCGACCTCCCCTGGGTGGGCCGCTTCGCCGAGACCGGCTTCGTGGAGCCCCTCGACGAGCGGATCGACGCCGCCGACCCCGATCTGCTCATGTACGACGACTTCTACGAGGTGATGCGGGAGGGCTCGGTCTGGGACGACAAGACCCTCGGGATCCCCTTCGCCCCGTACTTCGTCATGCAGATCTCGAACTCCGCGCTCCTCGACGAGGCGGGTGTCGAGGCGCCGAAGACCCTCGAGGAGTTCGTCTCGACCTGCGAGGAGATCACAGAGGCGACGGGCATCGCGGGAACGGCCATCAACAACCAGAGCGGCACGCCCGTCGGACAGGCGTACTTCGATTGGATCTACTCGGTCGGCGGCAAGCCGTTCGCCTCTGAGCACCCCGGTGCGGACGGCGACTACTACGCCGACATGACGCCGCAGTTCAGCTCGCCGGAGAGCAAGCAGGTCCTCGAGATGTTCAAGCACCTCATGGAGACCTGCGAGCCCGACGGCGCGGCGAACATCGCGTGGCAGGAGCGGTACTCGGCGTTCGCGACCAGCCAGGCCGCGATGATCCACCCGTGGAACTACGACATCCCGCCGCTCGACGACCCGGAGCAGTCCGCGGTCGCCGGTTCGTACGAGGTCTCGCCGATGCCGGTGGCCGACGGCGTCGACGCCCACACGCCGGTGGGCGGCTGGGAGATGGGGATCAACACCTACTCGGAGCAGAAGGACATGGCCTGGGACTTCATCCAGTGGTTCTCCAGCCCCGCGGTCAACGGCGCGTTCCTCTCCGAGGGCGGCTTCGCCTCGCGCTACTCGGTGGGCGAGAACGAGCAGCTCCTCGAGCAGTACCCCTGGCTCGAGGTGCAGCAGGACGTCGTCGACGACGCCTTCCCCGCGTTCCGACCGCAGGTGCCCGAGTCGTTCGAGATCATGAACACCCTCGGCGACCACATCGGCGCCTACCTCGCCGGTGAGAAGACGCTCGACGAGGCGACGGCCGACGCCGACGAGTCGATCGGCGGGATGCTCGCCGACGCCGGGTACAAGGTCGACCAGTGATCCGTCGGGTGGTCCGTGCGCCTGACGCGTCCGGACCACCCGGTCCGAGAGGAATCAGACCATGACTGCGACTGCGACGATGGCGGCACAGACGGCCGCCCCGCGTCTGAATCCGCGTGATCGTCGGAGCCGGCGCGCGCTGCTCACCCCGCTGGTGGTGTTCCTGGCCGCGCTGAGCATCTTCCCGACGGCGTTCGCCCTCGTGACGAGCTTCACCAACTTCAAGATCGGCAGCTCCGCCGACATCGACTTCGTCGGCTTCAGCAACTATGCCGATGTGCTCTCGAACCCGAGGATGCTCGGCACGTTCGGGCGCACGTTCCTCATCCTGATCGTCGCGCTTCCGCTGCAGCTGATCATCGGCTACGCGATCGCGAAGGTCTTCTACCAGATCCGCGACGTGCGAGGCAGCGCGCTGATCCGCACGCTGTTCCTGCTCCCCGTGATGCTGCCGGAGATCGTCGTCGGCCTGCTCTTCGGGTACATGATGAACACCCGGATCGGCGTCATCGGATGGATCATCGGGGAGATGGGGCTGCCGAAGCCCGACTTCTTCGGAGACCCGAACTTCGTGATGGTCAGCGTCATCGTGATGATCGTCTGGCAGTGGACGCCCCTCGCCGCGATCATCCTCTACGGCGGGCTGCTCGGTCTCCCCGGCGAGATCCGCGAGGCCGCGGCGATCGACGGCGCAGGCCGGTGGCGCCAGATCGTGTCGATGGAGCTGCCGCTCCTGCGCAAGGTCATCGGGCTCGTCGTGCTGCTCGTCGGGATCCAGCTGATCGGGACCTTCGCCGTCGTCTACGTCACGACGCAGGGCGGTCCCGGCTCCTCGTCGACCGTGCTGTCGTACGAGATCTATCAGCAGGGATTCGTGTTCTTCAACACAGGGCCCGCCTCCGCGCTGTCCATCCTCACGCTCCTCGTCGTCATCGTCCTGTCCCAGGTTCTGGTGCGCGCCGTCTTCAAGGAGGAACGATGACCCTCGATGTCGCCGTCGCCCCGCCCCGCCGCCGTCGCCGACGCGACCGCCGGTGGCTGTGGATGATCGTCGCGATCCTCGTCGCGACCCCCAGCGTCCTCCCGCTCCTGTGGCTGGTCAGCACTGCATTCAAGAACTACATCCAGACGCAGATGCTGCCGCCCCAGCTTTTCCCCGGCGGGCTCAACCTCGGCAACTTCGCGGGGCTGATGAACGAGCAGACGCTGATCTATCTGCGCAACTCCGTGATCGTGACGGTGTCCGTCCTCGTCCTCGTGTTCGTCCTCGCCGTGCCTGCCTCGTATGCGCTGGCCCGGTTCAAGCTCAAGAACACCAGGGACCTGCAGTTCTGGATCATCAGCATCCGGATGCTCCCCCCGATGGCGGTCGTTGTGCCCGTCTACCTGGTGTTCAGCACGATCGGGCTGAGCGGCAGCCTCGTGGCCATCATCTGCATGCTGACGATGGTGAACGCCAGCTTCGCGGTGTGGCTCTGCACGAACTTCTTCGAGCAGGTGCCCCTCGAGATCGAGGAGGCCGCGGCGCTCGACGGGATGAGTCGACTGCAGATCCTCCTGCGCGTGTCGATCCCGCTCGCGCGCACCGGGATCCTCACGGTGATGGGCTTCGTCTTCATCTTCGCGTGGAACGAGCTGCCGTTCGCCCTGGTGCTGTCGGGCCAGGCGAGTCAGACCCTTCCGGTCTATCTGTCGACCTTCAGCAGCATCACGCTCATCAACTACGGCGCGATGGCCGCGGTGTGTCTCATTCACATCGCACCGGTGATCATCGTGACCGCGCTCCTCCAGCGGCACCTGGTCGAGGGTCTGTCCTTCGGAGGGGTCAAGTGAGGCACCACGACGAGAGAGGAGGGGGCATGTCGAATCGTGCCGCCGTCATGACGGAGCTCGGCCGGATCGAGCTGCGGGACGTCCCGGTCGAGGAACCGGGCCTCGGACAGGCGACCGTCAGGGTGGAATCTGTGGGTGTCTGCGGATCCGACACCGCGTACTTCACCGTCGGCAGGATCGGCGACTACGTCGTCGACGGCCCGATCATCCTGGGGCACGAGGCGGCGGGCGTCGTCACGACGGTCGGCGAGGGAGTCGAGAACGTCCGCCCCGGCGACCGCGTGGCGATCGAGCCGGGGACGCCCTGCCGCTCCTGCCGCGAGTGCATGGCTGGCCGATATCACCTCTGCCCCGATCTGGTGTTCCTCGCGACGCCTCCGCACGACGGCGCGCTCGTGGAGCGCGTCGTCCTCGACGCGATGACGCTTCACCCGATCCCCGACGAGATGTCGTTCGACGAGGGCGCCCTGCTGGAGCCGCTGTCGGTCGGGATCTGGGCCGCGCACCGCGCGAGCCTGGAACCCGGCGACGAGGTGCTGGTCACAGGCGCCGGGCCCGTCGGCATCCTCGCCGCCCAGGTCGCGCGGGCGTTCGGTGCGGCGAGCGTCACCCTCACCGATGTGTCGGATTTCCGCCTCGGGTTCGCGCGCGACCTCGGTTTCCAGACCGTGGGGGACCTCTCGGAGAGCGGGTCCGAGTTCGATGTGCTGATCGAGTGCTCCGGGGCTCCCGGCGTGCTCGCGGCCGGTCTGGAGCGACTGCGCGAGGCGGGAAGGGCCGCCGTCGTCGGCATGGCGAAGGAACCGATCACCCTGCCGTTGTCGAACCTCAACCCGAAGGAGCTGACCATCGGCCTCGTGAACCGATACGCCCACACGTGGCCGACCGCGATCGCCCTGGTCGCGTCGGGACGCGTGGACGTCGCCCCGCTCGCGACGCACCACTTCGCGCTCGCGGAGACGGCCGAGGCGCTCCTGCTCTCGCGCACCGCTCCCGACGCGGTCAAGGGCATCATCCATCCGCAGCAATGAGAACGAAGGACGACGTCGATGACGACTGAAGAATCCACCCTCCTCGACGGCCGCGTCGCCGTGGTCGTCGGCGGTGCGCGAGGCCTCGGGCTGGCGATGGCGACCGCGTTGGCCGGTCGCGGTGCTGACGTGGCGCTGTTCGACGTCCTGCCGGGCGTCGACGACGAGGCGGGCGCGCTCGCCCAGAGCGCCGGGGTCCGCTCCGTCGGAATGCACGTCGACGTGTCGGACGAGGACTCCCTCGCGTCGGGGTTAGAGCGGCTCGAACGGGAGCTGGGGGTGGCGACGATCCTCGTGAACGCGGCGGGTGTCGCACTCGGGACCCCGGCGATCGAGATGACGCGCGAGCAGTGGCAGCGTGTCATCGACGTCAACCTCACGGGCGCGATGCTCGCCTCCCAGCACTTCGCGAGGCGCGTCATCGCAGCTGGACTCGAGGCGACGATCGTGAACATCTCGTCGATGTCGGGAGTGATCGTGAACGTGCCGCAGCAGCAGACCGCGTACAACGTCAGCAAGGCTGGCGTTGCGATGCTCACGAAGAGCCTCGCGATCGAGTGGCTGCCGCTGGGGATCCGCGTCAATGCGATCGCCCCCGGCTACTTCGCCTCGGACATGACCCGCGACTTCGCCGCCGAGCATCCGGAGATGGCGGCGGGGTGGGTGGACAGGACGCCGGCGGGGCGGATGGGGCGACCGGAGGAGCTCGGGGAGCTCGTCGTCTATCTCGCGTCTGATCGCTCGAGGTTCGTCGTCGGTCAGAGCATCGTCATCGACGGCGGGTACACGATCGTCTGACCGCGACCGCCTCGGATGACGCGCACGCACTCTGCCCGGCGCGTGAAGCTGCGTTCGCGTCATTCGGACGGCGTGGGCACAGCGAGGGGGTGGATCCGCATCGCAGATCCACCCCCTCGCGTCGTTCAGGCGGGTTACGCACCCCAGCCGGCCTGCTGGCCGCCCACGCGCTCGGCCTCGATCCTCTCCTGGTAGCCGGAGTCGAGGTAGCCCCGCATCGGGTCGGCGGGGAGCCCGCGGCTCTCGCGCCAGGCGGCGAGGTCGGGGCGGACATCGGTCGAGAACGCGTCCATGAACACCTGGTTCGCGGCGAGGACGTCGCCCGAGATCTGCGCCTCGCGGAGCCGGTCGGTGTCGACGATCAGCGCGCGCGCCGTCATCTCCTGGACGTTCAGGACCGAGCGGATCTGGCCGAGGATCTTGTTCTCGACGTTGTGGCACTGGTCCAGCATGAACTGCACGTCGGGGTTGTCGTATCCGCCCCCGCGGATGACCTCGAAGAGGATCCGGAACAGCTGGAACGGGTCGGCGGCCCCCACGATCAGGTCGTCGTCGGCGTAGAAGCGGCTGTTGAAGTCGAACGATCCGAGCTTGCCGAGGCGCAGCAGCTGCATCACGATGAACTCGATGTTCGTGCCGG
>JBQDDT010000100.1:0-10960 GCA_052092505.1 Microbacterium sp.
CGAGGCCACCGGCCTCGATCGCGATCTCTCGTGCCAGCTGCTGGAGGTCTCTCGGATCGCTCATGCCCTCACGCTACCCGCGCTGGGCGCCCCGTCAGGACGGCGGGTACGGAGGATGCTGCGGGTACGAGGCAGCACCGCCATGGCCCTGGCCAGCCGGGGGCTGGGCGGGCGGATACGCCGCCGGGTGCGGCGGGGCCGCCGGCGCCGAGGCGACCTGCTGCTGCGGGCCGGCTCCCCACATCCGCGCTCCGGGGGACGGGGTGCCGGTCTGCGCCGCAGCCCAGTCGGGCTGCCCGTCGGGAAGGTACGGCAGGGGCGTGACGCCGTCGGGGAACACCGGCCACGGGAGCACTCCGCCGGGAGCCGCGCCCGCAGAGGGAACGGGCCGCCTCTGCTTGGGCGCGAACAGCGCGTTCAGCAGAGGCAGGATGAGCGTCCCGACGCTCGCGAGGATCGTGACCGCGACGACGACGCGCCAGTACCAGTCGGGGTAGTCGAGCAGACGGGGCACCGCGAGGTAGAACACGAGCATGCCGGCGAGCGCGAAGAGGAACACAGTGGTCACGATGGCGATCACACGCGTGCCCACCGTGACGTAGCGCGTGTGCGCCTTCCAGTAGAGGCGCTGGTGGAGCAGCGTGAGCTGCAGGACGCCGACGACGAGGAGCAGCTCGAAGACGCGAACGGCCGTCCAGCCGAAGCCCTCGTCCTCGGCGCGCGGCGTCCAGATCTTGAAGGCGCCGACGAGGAGGACGAACACCCACAGCACGATGCTGACGAGCACGAGCCAGTCGGGACGCCGATCCGAGAGGTTCGCGTCGACCAGGACCAGCCCGGAGAATCCGGCGAGGAGGAGCACCGTCAGGAAGGCGCGCCCGATCAGGTCGCTCTGATCGGGGACGAACACCCACACGACGCACACGATGGCGGCGAGGACGAGAGCGCCGATCGCGATGTAGATCGCGCCCCTCACCGCCTTCGACATGCCCTGCTTCGGAGATCCCTGCTGCGGTTGGCTCATGCCTCGATCGTCCCACGAGGGCGCCTCGAACGCCTCAACATTCGTCGTCTGTGGACAAGACTCGCAGCGCGCACGAGCCCCCTGCGGCGATCTGGGCGAGATGCCTGTTCCGCTTTCGGATGGACGCGAGTACGGTCAGCAGCATGTTGACCTTCATCATCATTCTGTTGGCGATATGGGCCGTCGTCGCCGTGCTGGGCTTCGCGATCAAGGGCCTCATCTGGTTGGCGTTCATCGGCATCATCCTCTTCATCGCGACCGCGATCATCGGCTGGATCCGGGGACGAGCCAGCAGGACATAGCCGGACGACGCGTCAGAACTGCTGGAGCCCTCGACGAGCGGCGACCGGCGACGCAGCGCTCCGGCCTCGGACACGGAGCGACGTGGCGTGCTTGTCGCACGCGTGCGCCCGTCGGCGATCGGCTCATCTGCGGTGAGCAAGGTCCGTGTGCGGGCCCGTGCTACGTTCGGCGGACCCTCGATTCGCGAAGGCGGCATCCTGATGCGCAGACCGACCATTCCGCGGCAGATCCTGATGGGTGCGGTGTTCCTCGCGATCGTCGCAGCCGTCGCTCTTCTCGGCTCGCTCGCGACGATCCCGAACACCGATGGCGGGTGGTACGACGATGCAGAGACGGTCCCGTGGAGCCCGCCGAACGGGGTGTTCGGCCCCGCGTGGACGACCCTCTATGCGCTGATCGCGATCGCCGGGTTCCTCATCTGGCGTGCGGGACACACGGCGGAGTCGAACCGCGCTCGCCCGGCCCTCATCCTCTTCGGCGTGCAGATGGTCCTGAATCTCGCGTGGACCCCGGTGTTCTTCGCCGGTTATCCGATCGTCGGCGAACCGGCCTGGTGGGCGGCGCTCGTCGTGATCCTTCTGCTGATGGCGGCCGTCATCATGCTCATCGTCTCGGCCCGGAGGTGGTCGAAGGTCGCGGCATGGCTGCTGGTCCCGTATCTGGGATGGCTGCTGTTCGCCTCCACTCTGAACGCCGGCGTCATCGCGTTGAACTAGCTCCGCCCCTCAGGAGCGCTCGCCCGTCCCCGCCTGATTCTCGGGGAACCGCGGAACGAATCTCAGTGCACGTCAGGAACGGGACGAATCCCAGGACGGTTCACCTCGACCTCGTGAGTCCGTAGGGTGCAGGGATGAAGCTGTGCGCCTGTCGAGATATGCACCCGTGAGTCCGAGTGCCGTGGAACCTCAGAGCGTGCTCCTCATCTCAGATCCGGGCCTGCCCACGAGGCGGGCGCGGTCGATCCGGGACGATCTCCAGCGGCTGCTGGAGGAGACCTTCGGCGGGTCCGTGCGGTTGCATGTCCACACGGAGATGCTCCGTGTCCGCGGTGATGACTCGTTGGATCTGAGCGACGCAGTCGATCTGGGGAAGGAGTATGACGGCCACGGCGCGACGCTGTTCCTCACGGAGATCCCTCGCCTGAACGACGGTCATCCTCTCATCGCCGAGATCTTCCCCGCGGAGTCGATCGCCGTCGTGTCGTGTCCGACGCTCGGCGCATTCGCCTCGCGGAAGCGCATACTCGACACGCTCATGGCCTGCATGGTGCGGTTCCGAAGCGATGACCCGGTCGCAGAGTCCGAGGCGTCGCGGTTCGGACGTCCATGGGCCAAGTGGACCCACGCGAACTCGAGCGAAGAGCACGTTGTGCTCGAATCGGCCCGGGCGACCGGCGGAGTCCGCACCGTTCTGGGCATGGTGGCGGGCAACCAGCCGTTCAAGACCGCCCCGCGCCTCTCCAGCGCCCTGGCCGCTGCATCCGCTGCAGGAGCTTTCGGCATCTTCTTCACCTCCATCTGGCAGATGTCCGCGTCCCTCAGCGTCCCTCGACTCCTCGCGATCGGCGGGCTCGCCGTGATCCTCATGACCACCTGGCTCCTGGCGAGCAACAGACTCTGGGACTCCCCGAAGCGCGACCACTTCGCCCGAATCGTTCTCCTCTACAACCTCTCGACCGTCACGACTCTGCTGCTGTGCGTTCTCACGCTCTACGCGGTGCTCGTGCTCCTCATCCTCGGTGCGGGCCTCATCGTGATCGCCCCAGAGTTCATGGAGCAGATTCTCGGCGAGCCGCCCACGTTCTGGAGCTATCTGGGGTTGGCATGGTTGAGCGCTGCGATGGGTGTGGTCGCCGGTGCGCTCGGATCGAGTTTCGATTCACGCACGGACATGCGCAGCATCACTCACGGACAGCGCGAACGCCAGCGCCAGTACACCGAGGACGAGGCATAGCCAGAGCACCGAGGCGATACTCGGGAGCGCGACCTTCTCGGTCACCGTCCAGGGCGCGCAGCATCACCTGTTGGTGCGGGCCCTGCTCGCAGAACACGCCCGATGAGCCGACGACGCGAACGTTCGACATCATTCCTCAGAGCGGATCCGGCGCCGAGGCGGGCAGGGCGCCGGAGACAGCGCACGCAGCGAAACGGCCCCCGACCAGGAGGTGATCCGTGGTCGGGGGCCGTTCATCCCGATGTGGCGGGTGAGGGATTCGAACCCCCGAAGGCAGTGCCGTCTGATCTCGTCGGCGAGGGCGCCGTGGGTCTCGACGACCTCGTCGACGAGGTCCTGGTCACCGACATGAGCATGAGTGGTGGGTGGAGCGCGTTCTAGAGGCCAGCGGCTTCGAGGGCAGCAGTGACATGCAGCGCGGTCGTCGGGAACACCGGCACGGACGAGTCGGGCTGACTGACGAGAAGCTCGATCTCGGTGCAGCCCAAGATGATGCCCTCCGCGCCCTTCTCGATGAGACGGTCGATGACCTCCCGGTAAGCCTGGCGGGAATCCGCGGTGACGACACCCTGCACCAGCTCGTCGTAGATGATCCGGTGCACCGTCGCCCGGTCCTCATCGTTCGGGATCAGCGACGTGATGCCGTGCTCGCTTAGCCGGTCACGATAGAACGCCTGCTCCATCGTGAACGCGGTTCCCAACAGCCCCACCGTGGACGCTCCCGCCGCGTTGATGGCCTCGGCGGTGGTGTCGCCGATGTGGACGAATGGGATGCTGATCGCGTCGGTGATCTGATCGGCGACCAGGTGCATCGTGTTCGTGCACAGCACCACCAGTCCCGCTCCGGCAGCTTCCAGCCCTTTCGCGTGCGTGGCGAGGATACGACCTGCGGCCTTCCAATCCCCAACGGCTTGCAGCGCCTCGATTTCAGCGAAGTCGAGCGAGTCCAGCAGGATCGGTGCGGAGTGGTAGCCGCCGAGCCGGTCGCGGACTTGCTCGTTCGCCATCCGGTACCAGTCCGCCGAGGACTCCCAGCTCATGCCGCCGAGGACTCCGATGGTCTTCATGCTGGACAACTTTAGAGGACGCGTTTCGGTCGGCTGCTGACGAGCGACGGTTCTCGCGGCTCGGCGAGCACGTGCGAGTCGAGCTGGATCGTCCTGTCAGAGAGGACGAAGCGTCCGCACACGCCGCCGAGTGTACGCCCGCGCCCACGGGCTTAGCAGTGCTGTCGGCGCGGCGTCGAGTGGGGCGACGCTCTGCACGTCGTGGGTCGTGACATGCTCCGTCCACGCCGTGCCATCCCAGTAGCGGTATTGGTGCTTGCGCGACGGGTCGGGGTACCGGTCGGCTGCTGCCGCGGGACGATGTTGGGTGCTCACTGCGGCTCCTCCTCGAGCGGTGGGGACAACCTCAAGAGCTCACAATCATGGCGATATACAGCGAATGACGGCGGTGGTTTCCGGATCCAGCGGTGGGCGCACGGGGAGCGCCTCGGTCAGAATTATGGGGTGCAGAACAAGGTGCAGCACGCCGAAGGGCCCGGCCTCTCGTGAAGCCGGGCCCTTCGTTCTCCCAGGTATTTCCGGGTTTGGGGGGGGTGTGGTATTCGACCCCCCGATGGCAGTGCCGTCTTATTTACAGTCAGATCCTTTTGGCCGCTCGGGCAACCCGCCGGGTGCGCACCCGGCCGACTTGTTCAGCCGACCAGAGGCGCGAGGCACAATATTACCCGCGCGTGACGCGGAGGGGAAATCCCCCGACCGCGGGGTGTTTCGGGCGGACCCTGCGTCGCGCTCACGCCACGGCGGCGACCTGTGCGACGAACTCACGTGAGCGACGCGCCGTGCTGTCGATCTTCCGATCGACGCTCGCTCGATACTCGTTCGGCGCGAGGGGCAGAGCGAGGCGCACGTTCTCGTGGCACGACAGATCGGTGCAGATGTAGGTGCCGACGCTGTTGCCGTGCCGCCCCTCATCCCCCGCCTTGCGCGCGGTGAACAGCGCCACCTGATTGCCCGGCTGCATGGTGCGGCAGAGGTTGCAGAACGCCTGGTGCACCCGAGACGAGCCCTGCGCACGGCGGAGGACGATCCCGGTGGGCTCGCCGTCGACCTCGGCGACGATGTATCCGCGTCCGCGCGCATGCGGGTCGGGCCAGGCGAGGAAGTCGAGGTGGTCCCACTCCACGAGCGGGAGGTCGTGCGGTGGGGAGGCCACGCGCAGCTCCTCCTCCGTCGCGTTCACGAACGAGTCGAACAGCTCGTCCTCGGTCATCGGCCGCATCCGTCCCCCTCTCCCGCATCGACCCGACCCAGTCTAGGAAGCCCCCGCCCGCGGCGCGGCGCGATCGGTAATCTGTCCAGGACAGGCCGCCGCGTCCAGAGCGCGACGGATCCGTGATCAGGGGGATCGACGTGTCGCGCAGGATTCGCCGCGAGGGCAAGGTCAGCATCGGCATCGGCTGGATGCTCATCGGCATGGGCATCGCCGCGGCCATCGCCGTCGTGATCCTGGGCTTCGTCGTGAGTCCGAACCTGTTCCTGTTCCTCTTCGCCCCTGTGCTGCTCTTCCTCGGCGGCGGCATCAACCTCTGGATGGGCTCCAGAGCCCGCCTCGAGATCACGCAGGACGGCTTCATCTGGTGCGGCTTCGTCGGCCGCGCCCGCTCGCTCGCCTGGCGGGACGTGCGGCAGATCCTCCTCCCGCCGCCGGGCTCCCGTCCCCGCCTCGCCGCCGTCGCGCTGCTGCACAATGGGCAGCACGTCGAGATCGAGGCGCTGTGGCTCTCGCCGACCTCGCCGGCGCGGTTCCTCAGCACGCCCGACCACCGGGAGACGCAGCGGGAGCTGATCGACGGGCACCGCGCCTATCTCGCCCGCACCGCTCCCTGACGAGCACGAACCGTCCCCTCAGCGAAGGAACGACGACACGATGAGCCAGCCGTTCTCCAGTCAGCCTCCGCACCCGGGGCACCCGCCGCAGCACCCCCATGCGCTCCCACCCCACCCACCGTCCGCACCGATGACCCCGGCGGCCGGCATCGGTCTGGGGGTCTTCGCCGTGATCTGGGCGGGTTTCGCGCTCATCGGCGGCGCCATCGCGACCATCTATCTCGGGCTCGGGGCCACCATGACGCACACCCTGAGCGGCGTCTTCGGAGACGCCCCCGGCCTGTCCTTCAACTGGGTGGTCCTGCTCACCGCGCTCATCGGCCAGCTCCTCGGCCTCATCGTGTCGGCGATCGCGCTGATGCTCGGAATCAGAGCCAGAAGGCAGAAGATGAGACGCGGCGCGACCGCGATGACGCTCGGGATCATCGCGACGTCGACGTTCCTGGTCATCGGGCTCTTCCAGCTGCCGCTCGTGTCCCTGTTCTTCGAGGCGCTCGCCCTGTAGCGGGGCCCGATCCGAGACGGCCGCCGCCGCACGGCGCGTGGGTAGGCTGTGCGCATGGCAGACAGCAGCTTCGACATCGTCAGCAAGGTGGAGCACCAGGAGACCGACAACGCGCTCAACCAGGCGCGCAAGGAGCTCGAGCAGCGATACGACTTCCGCGGCACCGACACCTCGATCGCGTGGAGCGGCGAGCAGATCCTCATCAAGGCCAACAGCGAGGATCGCGCGAAGGCGGCTCTCGACGTCTTCCAGTCCAAGCTGATCAAGCGCGGGATCTCGCTGAAGAGCCTCGACTCCGGCGAGCCGTACGCGAGCGGCAAGGAGTACCGGATCGTCTCCTCGATCAAGGACGGGATCGATCAGGACAACGCCAAGAAGGTCACCAAGATCATCCGCGATGAGGCGCCCAAGGGCGTCAAGGCGCAGATCCAGGGCGACGAGATCCGCGTCTCGAGCAAGAAGCGCGACGACCTCCAGGAGGTCATCCGCCTCCTCAAGGCGAAGGACCTCGACGTCGACCTGCAGTTCGTCAACTACCGCTGACCCGCACCCCTGACCGCGGGCTTCTGCCTGCTCTGCTCGGCTTCCGCTGAGCCTGTCCGAGGATCAGCAGCCCGCTATGGTGAGCGTCATGCGCGCGATCACAGCGGTGTCGAGTTGCGTGGCGGCCGGACTGCTTCTGTGCGGATGCGCGCCGGAAGGGACGACGGAGCCCACTGACGACGGGGACCTCGAGACGTGCCCCGTGCGGACGATCGCCGTCGAGGATCTCGAGGACATGGGTGAGCCCGGCTGCGACCTGACCGGCACGGCCCTCGTCTTCGATGACGGCGTGGAGATGACCATCGACGGAATCGGTGCCACGCAGGCGCAGACGGAGCATGTCGGTCAGACCCAGCAGGTCGACATCAAACGCGTTGTCGTGAACTGGGGCCTCTCCGGCGTCGCGGCGACGAAGATCGAGCGCGGCGAGCCGGTCAGGAGCTGGGCGTCGACGCCTGAGGCACTCGAACTCCAGGAGCAGCACGTCGCGGCCCAGCCCTGACGGCGGGCACCAGCTCGCAGCACACCGACGACAGCACTGGCACGATCGTGACCATCACCAGGACAGGAGGCGACAGTGGCGGCGGAATTCGACATCGAGTACGACGCGGAAGTCGACGCCGCGTACATCGCGCTCGTGCCCAGCGAGCCGGGCATCGTCGACCATTCGGTGGAATGCGCGGTCCGCGATGACCTGACCCCGATCGTGCTGGACGTCACAGCAGACGGACGGCTCGCCGGAATCGAGATCCTTCACGCAAGCTCATACCTGTCCTCCGCGCTCATGCGGCACCTGTCCGCGCGCGACGAGTCGTGACGGGCCGGCGGCCTCAGGGCCACAACGCGACGTCAGCATGGTGACTTCTGCCCATCGCACACACGTGCCGTCATCCGTACCGTGCTGGGCATGAAGATGAAGAAGACGATCGCCTCGACGCTCGCCACTGCGGCCCTCGCCGCGGGGCTGCTTTCCGCTGGTGCTCCCGCGGCAAACGCCGTCTCACACTGGTCGACTGGCAAGCACTCCACGGTTCAAGGCTGCCTCACCGCGCTGGGAGCCAAGAACGTGCAGCTCGTCAATCAGGGTTACAAGACGGAGTTCGGGGCGAAGTGCCTCACGAAGCACTACGACTGGGATTACCAGGGGACCTACTACTACGGCACGATCACGTACACCCGGTAAACACGACACTTCCACGCCATCATCGGCGATGCTCGCTTGACGGGCATGCCGGGACTGTCTACGAAACGGCGGGCGGGGCGTGGTGTGCTGTCGAGGCAGTTGGCTGTTGAGACGTCGCCTCGTGCCGCGTCGCGTCGCGCGCTCTCTCAGGGCGCGCGATCGCTGATGTCGCTCAGAGCGTCGAGAGCGCGAATCCGAATCGGCCCGTGGCGAGGAAGAAACCCGTCCACAGCAGCCCGAGACCGCACGCGATCCCGCCCATCACCGCGGCGGTGGTCGCCATCCCCGTCGGGCCGGCGACGCGACGAGCACGGCCCCTCGCGACCAGACCGAGGATGAGCGCGACGCCCCCGATCAGGAACGGCGCCAGGCTCGTCAGCACGAGCCCCGGAAGCAGGTACTGGGGATCGTAGGGAGGTCCGCCCTCAGACCCCCCGAGACTCGAGAGCGCGTCGAGCACCAGCAGCACGGCTCCCGGGAACCAGATGACGATCGAGGCGATCGCGAGGGTCAGTGCCACGGCGCCCGCGGCCCTGCCGGCCGCGGGAGGACGCGGGTACGGAGTCGGGTGCGGTGTCACACGACAAGTCTGGCATCCGGAGGACCGACCGGGACCGACGTCGCGGCCCGCCGCCTCAGGCGGAGGATACCGACGGCTCCGGTCCGTCTCCGTTCTCCGCGCCTTCGGCGCGCTCTCGGGTCGCTGACGACGTCCGGCGGCTCACGAAAGGCCGGGCCGGGACGACGACGGGCAGCGTCGCGAGCATCCCGACGATGAGGGTCAGGGATCCCCAGCCCGGTTCGGCGTTCTCGCCGTCGATCGCCGACAGCGTGAGGATCCCCGGAACGAGCGACCCGGCGATGCCGAGCCCGACGAGGACGCGCGACACCGTGAGCTTCCGTCCCGTGAGAGTCCCCGCGGGCGCAGCCGGAAGGGCGATCAGCAGCAGGAGCATGGTCACGAGGAAGAGACCGAGGAATCCGATCCCGAACAGCACTCCCGGCGTATCGGCCGTGGAGTCGTCGCCCTCCGGCCGGGGCGACATCCAGATGAACGCGGATCTCGCGACGGACCATACTTCCTCGTCGTCGCTGTCCACCGTCGTGCTGGTGAACATCGGAACGAACGAGCCGACGACGAGGGCCGCACCGACGAGCAGACAGTACGCCGTCATGACGATGCGCTCGAGCCTCTGCACGCGCTCTCGCAACGCCTCCGTGAGGGCGGCGAGATCACCCGGGGCCGGATCCGTCATGCCGCCGAGTGTACGCGCCGGCTCCCGACGACGCGGACGGCTGCGTCCTCACTCACGTGAGCCCGAGGGCTCGGATCCGGCACCGGCTTCCACATCGCCCTCGCCGCCGGCCCGGGCGTCGTCTTCTGCCGCATCGTCGCGCTCGTCGCTCGCCGGAGGATCACCGGCCTCGACCTGGCCATCCTCCCGCTCGACGCTCAGGGCATCGGAGACACGAACCTCCTCATTCTCACCTTCGTGAACGAGGACGTGCTCAGGTCGCGCCTCCTCGGCCTGATCCCCTGTCTCCGACCCGGCATCCGATGCCTCGGGCTCGGCGTCCTCTTCCGGCCGGGCGTCGAGCACCGCGGTCGCCGCCGTTCCCGCGGCAGCCACCGACCCGCCGGCTGCCGCGTGGCCGGCGACGGGGCGCGGCGCCGCCCCGCCCGACGACCGGGGCGCCCGGTCCGCAGCCGGCGCTGCGTCGTCGTCCTTTCGCTCCTTGCGCAGGGCGATCAGCGACGCCGCCAGGCTCAGCACGAGCGCGACGCCGAGCCAGATCGCGAGGGCGCCGACGACGGGCCCGATGCCGATCCCGCCACCCGCGATGAGGGAGCGGAATGCCTCGACGGTGTGCGTGATCGGGAGCGCGCCGTGGAGCCACTGATAGATCGCGGGCGCCGTCTCGACCGGATATGTCCCCCCGGCGGAGGCGAGCTGCAGCACGATCATGAGCAGCGCGATGAATCGGCCGGGCGAGCCCAGCAGGGCGATGAGCGCCTGGTTGAGCGCCATGAACGTCACGCTCGCGAGCGCGGCGATCCCGAGCACGCCGGGGAGGTTCGCCACGTCGACGCCGACCCAGAAGTGCAGCACGCACGCGGCGAGGATCGCCTGGACGACACCCATCGCGGCCCCCGGCACGAGGCTGCGCAGCATCACGAGCCACGCGGGCCGGCGCTCGGCGAGGGCGCTCGCGCTCATCGCCGACGCCATCATGTAGAACGACATGGCGCCGACCCACAGCGCGAGGGACAGGAAGTACGGGGCGAGGCCTGACCCGTAGCCGTCGACCTCGTTGATCCGGTCCGCGCCCGCCGTCACCGGCGAGGCCGCCACGTCGCTGAGGCTCCGCGCCTCGTCGTCCGTGTACCGGGGCACGTCGCCCGTCCCGTCGACGAGGCCGTCGCGAAGCTGCGCGACGCCCTGCGCGAGCGCACGGAGGCCCTCGTCCAGCGCCTCGGCCCCGTCGGCCGCCTGCGCTGAGCCGGTCGCGGCGTCCCCGGCGCCGTCGGCGAGCGTGTCGGCCCCGGAGGCCAG
>JBQDDT010000101.1:0-10847 GCA_052092505.1 Microbacterium sp.
CTTCGACGCGACGAGCCCCCGCGTGCTGGCGCACCGGGGGCTCGTCTCCGCGGACGACGCGGAGGCCGTGCCGAACACGTTCGCGGCGTTCGCGACGGCCCACGCCGCCGGCGCGGAGTACATCGAGAGCGACTGCCATCTCACCTCCGACGGCGAGATCGTTCTCTTCCACGACGCGACGCTCACCTCGATCACGGGCGATCCGCGACGCGTCGACGAGGTGACGGCGAAGGAGATGGCGCGCCAGCTGGCCGATCGCGGCGGGCTCGTGACGCTGGCTCAGGCGCTGGAGGCCTTCCCCCGGGTCCGATTCAACATCGACGTCAAGGCCGACGCGGCGGCGGAGCCCGCGGGTCGGATCATCGCCGAGCACGCCGAGCGCGTCCTGCTGACGAGCTTCTCGGACACGCGGCGCCGCGCGGCCCTGCGCGCGGCCGCTCCCGCCCGCCCGGCCACCTCGGCGGGGCGCGAGACGATCCTGCGGCTCGTGGTCGCGGCCGCCCTCGGCCTCCGGTCCTGGACGCTGCGCCTGCTCGCGGAGATCGACGCCATCCAGATCCCCGAGCGGCAGGGGCCGATCAGGGTGCTCACGCCTCGCCTGATCCGGTACGCGCACGAGGCGGAGACCGAGGTCCACGTGTGGACGGTGAACGACGTGGCACGCATGCGGGAGCTGGTCGCGCTCGGGGTCGACGGCATCGTCACGGACCGCGCCGACGCGGCCCTCGACGCCCTGCGCTCCTGACCGGTCGCACTCCCCCGCTCGGCGGCGCGTGCCGGGCGGAGCCTCGGCGCGCCGGCGGGCGCCCTCTCACGCCTTTCCGCGCGGGGCGAACAGGGGGCCGTTCGCATGTTCCACTCAGCCGGAAGCGCTATAAAGAAAAGCTGACGAGAGGACCACACAATGGCAGACCGTAGCCTTCGTGGCATCCGACTCGGCGCCCAGAGCCTACAGAGCGAAGAGGGCGTCGTGTTCATGGAGCGCGCGCAGTACACCTATACCTGTTCGCAGTGCGGGCGCGACACCGTGCTGAACTTCGCAGCCGACGCCGAGCCCCCCGCTGGCTGGGAGTGCCGCACCTGCGGCGCCGAGGCGCTGCTGCAGACCGACAAGGGCCTCGCGGAGGTCGATCACTCGGACGAGAAGTCGCCGCGCACCCACTGGGACATGCTGCTCGAGCGCCGCACGATCCCCGAGCTGGAGGAGATCCTCGCGGAGCGCCTCGAGTTCGTGCGCGCGCGTCGCGGACAGGGAGACAGCGCCAAGACGGCCTGACCCGCCCCGCCCCGTCGGGGCCCCCCGCCGTTGGGGGGGGGCCCGCGTCGTGTCTGGACTAGGAGGGGGATGGGGGGGCGATCGCCCTGTCCAGCGTGCGGGCCAACGGCGTCGGCGAGTCGTCGGGACGAGCATCGACGAGGCCCTCGTCGACGAGAGCGCTCGCGAGGAGGAGGCGGCTGCGGGGCACCGGCGCGTCCCAGCGGACGACCGCCCACGGTCCGCGTCGCGGATCGAGGAGGGCGGCCTGTCGGCTCGCGTCATGCGCATCGGCTTCCCGGCCGTCGCGCCCTCGCTGCGCGCCCCAGTAGCAGCGGGCGCGGAGGAAGTGCTCCCCCATCTCCTCCCACGAGCCATAGCTGCGCTGCAGCTCCGAGGAGATGAGGTCGAGCGTGTCGATCGTCTCCTGCTCGGTGAGCCATCCCAGCGTGTGACCTGCGCGCGCGAGCATCGCGGCGCGGACGAGGTCCCAGGCCTCGAAGCGGACGCCGCGGATGCCCCGTGCGTCCGAGAGGACCCGTCTCAGGCGCCGGGCGCGCTCTGCGGTGCTCGACCCGCGCGAAGCTCCGCGCAGCGAGCGGCGGAGCCGCTGCGCGTCCCGCGCCGGGAGCGCACTCCAGCGCGCGATCTCGTCCTGGAAGTCGCGGCGATGCCCCTCTCGCAGCAGCCACAGCAGCGTCGTCAGCAGATCGGAGCGCGAGGTGATGCCCCACGCCTCCGCGAGGCCGGAGCGCGCGGGGCGTCGATCGTTCAGGGGCAGGACGTCCCACGGGCTCGCGCTGCAGATGCCGTAGACGGCGGTGACCCCGAGGCGGTGCGGCGGCGTCGTGTCGGGCGCTGCCCTGATCGGTCGGTGATGCAGTGCGTCGTCGCTCGACCGGGCTCCCCCGCTCCGCGATGCCCGCCCTCCGCGGAGGAGACGCGCGTAGGCCCACACGATGACGGCGACGAGCAGGAGGAGCACCGGCCAGAAGATGAAGGGTCCGATGCGCTCCCCCAGTGGCGCCTCGGCCGCGACCGCCGGTATCCATACGCCGCTGAGCATGACGAAAGAATAGCGTCGCCGCGATCCTGCACGGTCTGTCGATCCGCTCGCACGGACTGCGCCACGACGTGCTCAGGTGAGCGGAGTCGCGCAGTAGGCTGGTCGTCATGGCAACGAGCGACAACCGTGCGGTGGGAATCGACGTGGGCGGGACCGGGATGAAGGCCGGGATCGTCGACCTGGACACCGGCGAGCTCGTCACCGACCGCGTGCGGATCCCCACGCCGGACGGTGCCCACCCCGCCGACGTCCTGGACACCGCGCGAGCGCTGCTCGAGAAGCTCGGAGCGGACGCCGACGGGCTCCCGCTGGGCGTGTGCTTCCCGGCGATCGTGAAGCAGGGCAAGACCCTCTCGGCCGCGAACATCTCGGATGAGTGGATCGAGTTCGCCGCCGAGAGCTTCTTCGAGGACGGGCTCGGTCGCGACATCCACTTCGTCAACGACGCGGACGCCGCCGGCCTCGCCGAGCTGCGCTACGGCGCGGCCAAGGGGGCGACGGGTCTGACGATCCTCACGACACTGGGCACCGGGATCGGATCCGCGTTCCTCTTCAGCGGCACACTCGTGCCGAACACGGAGCTCGGCCACCTGCTGTGGGACGGCGAGTCGATCGAGCGATACGCGTCGGCCGCGGCGCGCGAGCGGGCCGACCTGCCGTGGGACGAGTGGGGGCGTCGCCTGCAGCAGTTCTACACGCACATCGAGTTCCTCTTCTCCCCGGACCTCATCCTCGTCGGCGGCGGCGTCTCGAAGAATCCAGAGCGGTTCATGCCGTACGTCTCCACCCGTGCGGAGATCCGCATCGCCGAGCACCGGAACAACGCGGGGATCATCGGAGCGGCGAGCCTCGCACGCACCGACGAGGACCACCTCGCGCGCCTCTGAGGACGGCGCCCCTCCGGCGCGGCGGTGACGGCCGCGGCGGTAGAATGGTGGTGCGAATGGGTCGGCCGGACGGCCGCGTCGTGCGATGAGCACGCCGAGGAACGTCCGGGCTCCGCAGGGCATGGTGGTGGGTAACACCCACCCGGAGCAATCCGCGAGACAGTGCAACAGAGAGCAGACCGCCGGCTCCGGCCGGTAAGGGTGAAACGGTGGTGTAAGAGACCACCAGGGGCCGTGGTGACATGGCCCGCTGGGTAAACCTCACCGGGAGCAAGACCAGACAGGGGATGTTGACGCGGCCCGCCGAGTCCCCGGGTAGGTTGCTGGAGCGGCGCGGCAACGCGTCGCCGAGAGAGATGGCCGTCGACGGAGCCTCGGCTCCCGAACAGAACCCGGCGTACAGGCCGGCCCATTCGCATCACCCCGCTCAGGCGGTGCCGAGACCGCTCTCGTCGGTGCGCACGAGGATGCCGCCGCACTCCGGGCACTGCGCCACCTCGTCATCGGCGAGGGCGCGCAGCGCGGACAGGTCGCTCGGGGCCAGCGTCATCCGGCATCCCTCGCAGATGCCTCGGCGGAACAGCGCCGCGCCGGTGCCGCGCGAACGCAGACGCTCGTACATCGTCAGCAGCGGGTCCGGGGTCTCGCCGGCCAGTGCCGCGCGGTCGCGGGAGATCTCCTCGAGCTCGCGGGTCGCGGTCGCGACCGCGTCCTTCCCCTCCGCGCTGAGGCGACGGCCCTCGTCGATCGTCGCGGCCACCGCCTCCTCCTGGGCGGTGACGGCGGCCTCGGCCGGCTCGATCTTCTCCATCACCTCGAGCTGAGCGGTCTCGAGCGCGTCGAGCCGGCGGGCGAGCGAGGCGAGCTCCGCCTCCAGAGCCTTGATCGCGGCGAGGTCTGTGGCCTGCTCGAGGCGCTTCTCGTCGCGGGATCGGCGGGTCGTGGCCGTCTGGACGTCGGTCTCGATCCTGGTCAGCTCGGTTCGCAGCGCGTCGCGTTCCCCCACGCGTTCGGCGAGCCGCCGGTTCTCGGTGGTGCGCTGCTCGACGAGCTCGCGCACGCGCGCGGCCTGCGGGGGATTCTCCTTCGCGGCGGTCGCACGGTCGCGACGATCATCGAGCTCCGCGATGCGGAGGAGGAGCTGCTGGTCGGCGGGTGCGGCTTTCACCCCTCCAACCTACGTCAGGGCGGGTCGCCGGGACACCACGATGGGCGCCGGTTAGAGTGACGGGCGTGTCAGATCCCCAGAAGCCGCGCACTCGCGCAGAGGCCGCCGCTCCCCCGTCCCGCGCACACGCGGCGCTCGATCGGTCGATGAAGCGCCTCGGATGGATGGACACCCTCCGCGGTCTGTCGATCCTCCTGGTGATCCTGCACCACTCGACCCAGATCGTGGTGAACGCGTACGAGCAGGCGGACGGCGCCGTACCGCCCGTGCTGGAGCCCTTCGTGTTCGCGAGTAACTTCTTCGCGCCGTTCCGGATGCCGATGCTGATGTTCCTGTCCGGTCTGCTGATCTCCGGCTCGCTGAAGCGTCCGGCCGGGCAGTACCTGTGGGGGAAGCTCCGGCGCATCCTGTGGCCGATCATCGTGTGGACGGTCGTCTACAACCTCGCCCTCGTCGCGGGCGGCGGGACGCTTCCCGGGATGCCGTGGGAGCCCGGCTTCTGGAACACGTACCTGTGGTTCATGCAGTTCGTGCTCCTCTACTACCTGGTGGCGCTGCTGACCCGGTGGATCCCGGCGTGGGCGTTCATCGTGCTGGGCTTCGTCGGCATGTTCCTGCTGCCGGACGACACGCTCATCCAGCGGCTGTTCTACCTGATGCCGTTCTTCTTCCTCGGTGCGTTCATCGAGCGGTTCTGGGACCGCTTCGTCGCCGGGATCAACGTGCCCGTCGCGATCGCGCTCACGGCCATCCCGCTCGGGCTCGGGCTGGCCTCGGCCCTCTGGGTCCCGCTCTGGTACGAGCCGCTCGCCGCGATTCCCGGTCTGCTCGGCATCCTCGCGCTCGCGCGCGTCGCCGTGTACATCCCGGATGCCGGCTGGCTGCGCCCCGTGCGCTTCGTCGGTCGCTACTCGCTGATCTACTACGTGGTGCACTACCCCGCGTATGCCGCGATCTTCAACATCGCCGAGCGGGTGGGCATCACCCAGCCCGGCGTCGTACTCCCTGTGGTGTTCCTCCTCACCGTCGCCGTCTCCACCGGGTTCGCGCTGATCGGCCGGCGCCTGCCGTTCAGCCTGCTCTTCGAGCTCCCTCGTCGCCTCTGGCCGTCGCGCAACCGGCCCGCCGTCGCGTGACGGCCCGGCCCGCGTGCGGCGCTAGGATCGTGCGCACGGGCCTTTAGCTCAGCTGGCAGAGCATCTGGTTTACACCCAGAGGGTCGTCGGTTCGATCCCGGCAGGGCCCACCAGAGCGACTCCCCGGCTGATCGGAATCGGGGTGCGCAAGCCTCCGACAGCCCCGGGACGCTTCAGATCCTGCTCAGGGCCGGATCGCACGGGGGAACCCCGTCCAGCGAAGCTCAGGCGGCAGATGGCTCATGTCGTTGAACAGAGTGACGCTCGGGAGGTCAGGACGGTACTCGATGACGGTGAGCGCGGCATTGGCGCTGTTGAGCCCGAGCCACCTCATCCGAGGCGCGTCGAGTGCGTCCCGGATGAGCCATGCGATCGGATATGTGTGGGTGATGAGCACTTCGTGGACGTCGTCGCCGTGCTCAGGTGGCGTGGCGAACCGGGCGGTCAGGCTGTGCGCGAGTCGATCGCCCGCGACTGCTTCGGCGGGGTCGTAGCCGTCGAAGAGCGGCATCCAGCCGCGGGGTGTCTCCTCCGGTTTCGGCACGTACGGCACATGGTCGATGAGCTCCGCGGCCTCTGCCACAGGCGTGCCTGGCCGGAGATGCACGGCCAGTTCCCGTGCTGTGGCGGCGGCTCGGGCCAGCGGCGAGTGCCAGACGGCATCGATGGGAAGATGCGCGAGACGCTCGCCGAGAAGGCGCGCCTGTTCCCGGCCGATGTCGGTGAACGCGCCGAACGCGTCGGCGTCGCCGTGTCGCGAGATGTAGAGGTATCTGGCCGTCATGTGATTTCGGGAGCTCGGACACCTCGCGCCGTCGCTCCGCTTCCTCTCTGTTGGTGCGTGGTCGATGTCAGTCGCGCGCCGCGGTGACAGTTCCCCCGGAGCCGTCGACGGTGATTCGCGTGCCGTCGGGAATACGGGCGGTGGCCTGCGGGATGCCGAGTACTGCGGGGATGCCGTGCTCACGGGCGACGATCGCCGCGTGGGAGAGGACTCCGCCGGTCTCGGTGACGACAGCAGCCGCGACACGGAACAGCGGCGTCCATGCCGGGTCGGTGAAGGGACAGATCGCGATGTCTCCCGACTGGACCAGAGCGAAGTCGGATGGACTGAACAGGACGCGGGAGACACCGGTGGCGACACCGTGAGATCCCGGTGTGCCGGTCAGCCACGCCTCTTCGGTCGCCGTCGCCTCTGCTGGCAGCGAAGGGATCGGTGCGGTGATCGGTCTCGCCTGGAGGATCCAGGCCTGCCCATCTGCGATTGCCCATTCGATGTCCTGAGGCCCATGGAGAAGGGCCGCGATCCTGCCTCCGAGCGCCGCGAGCGCTGTGACCGTCGCGTCGTCGAGCGCCGAGCGCGTTCGCAGCCGTTCCGGCACGGTGCGCACCGTGACGCCGCCACTGTCCCGATCGCGATCCACCCGCGTCGTCTTATGCCCGACAGAGCGGCGGAGCACGCCCTTGGGAGAGACCTCGTATGTGTCAGGGGTGACGCGGCCCTCGACGACGCTGGGTCCCAGTCCCCACGACGCCTCGATCCGAGTGGCGTCTCCGGGCTGCGCCGGAGTGAACATCACTCCCGACACGTCGGCGTCGACGAGACGCTGCACGAGCACGGCCATGTCGGGTTCGCCGTCCGGATGGCGCCGGTAATCCGCGGCGCGTGTCGAGGAGGACGATCTCCAGCAGACCCTGACGGCTTCGATGACGGCCCGAGCGCCGCGCACGGCCAGCACGCTCTCGTACTGACCGGCTCCCGACGCGCGGGCGGTGTCCTCGTCCGCAGCCGACGAGCGCACGGCTACAGCCGGGTTGCCCAGTCTCGCAAGCTGTCGGGCGAGCATGTCATGCCACCCTTCGGGCACCGAGGACCCAGCAGGACAGCGAGCGGCTCGGCGGGTCGAGAAGGGGACGACGAAGCCGTCGGGGACGGGCAGTCCTGATCGCAACAGCGTTGCGAGAGCGGCTGCCTTCCCTCCGCAGGTGTCGACTTTCGCGTTCCGTAAGCTGGTGACCATCCGTGACCTCAACTATTCGTTGACAATGTCATGTTGATTGTTGAGGATGGACCGATGGAACGCAAGCACGAGTTCGACCGATCCGTCGAGAGCGATCACGTCCGAGCGCGACGGGAGGTCCAGGCGCAGGACCGGATTCTCGGGCTGGGCGCCGATGGGCTGGCGGCTCGTCCTTGGCGGCCCGAGCCGACGCCGCCCACGGCGGTCGACCTCACGCAGTTCGCACTCTGGCGCTCGGCGAACCTGGGCCCGGACGATCTTCTCCACGCGATCGCCCTCCTTCCGGCGGCGCGCGCCGAGGTCGAGGGAGTCGAGGTCGGCCTGTTGTTCACGGCCAGGGCCGCGGGGCTGACCTGGGCGCAGATCGCCACGGCGATGGGCTTCCGCTCTCCCCAGGCGTGCCAGCAGCACTTCACCCGGCTCGCCGCCCGTCAGGGCGACCGGGGATGACTCGCTCCTCATCGCCGTCCTTGTTGGCACTGCACGCGGTGCGTGTGCGGGGCCTCGCTGACGGCGCCGCGATCGCGGAGTGGGCCGGGATCGACCACGATCGAGCGGATGGGTTCCTGCACTGCGCCGCGCAGCGCGGATGGGTTCAGCACGATTCGTTCGCCGGCCTCGGAGGGTGGTCACTGACCGAGGCCGGCCGCGCAGAGAACGAGCGCCAGCTCGCCGACGAACGCGCACGCGCCGACCCCGACGACGTGATCGGGGCCGTCCACCGCGACTTCCTCCCACTCAACGCGCGCCTCTTGCGAGCCTGCACCGACTGGCAGCTCAGGCCCACGAGCCAGGACCGCCTCGCGGTCAACGACCACACGAACCCTGCGTGGGACGCCCGCATCCTCCGTGAACTCGCGGCGATCAGCACCGAGGTCCGTCCGCTCGTCGCGAGGCTGTCCGGAGTGCTGGGGAGGTTCGCCGGATATGACACCCGCCTCGCCACGGCGCTCCGACGCGCCGAGGCCGGCCAGAGCGAATGGATCGATCGAACGAGCGTCGATTCGTGTCACCGCGTCTGGTTCGAGCTCCATGAGGACCTCGTCGCCACTCTCGGCATCGACCGCAGGACCGCGTGCTGATCGCGGCTCGTCAGCTCTGCGAGGCGACCTCTTCGCCCTCTCGCGCCTGCTTCGCGCGCCGGCGCCTCTCGAACCGCCACACCAGGATCACGGCGACGAACTCGACGGCGATGAAGATCAGGACATACGGGCCGGCGGACCCTGCGGATCGGTCCTGTCCGATGCCGCCCCCTTCGGCGAAGAGCGCGCCGATGCCGTGGGCGAAGACGTTGTTCATCGCGTGGAAGGCGATGGAGGCCTCGAGCCCCCGGCTCAGGAGCGCCATGATCGCGGTGCTCGCGCCGAGTCCCAGGTAGTTCGCGATCATCCAGGGATCCGTGCTCGTGTGGAGGGCGGCGAAGAGCACGCTCGATCCCGTGATCCCGACGATCAGGGCGGGCGTGACGGAGCGGATCCACGAAGCGTAAGAGGCCGTGAGGACGCCGCGCAGGGCGATCTCCTCCGCCGCAGCCTGCAGGGGCGTCGTGAGGACCACCGACACCAGCAGGACGACGGTCGTGCCCGAGACGGCGAACAGCGACAGCGGCGACGGGTGGACCACCTGGATCACCGCGTTGGAGATGACCATCAGGCCAGCGAACAGCGCCAGGTACATCCCCATCCGGCGCCAGCGGAAGGACCGCCCGGCGCTCAGTGCGGCGCGCCACGGCACCCTCGCGACCCTGTCGAGCACCAGGAGCACGAGCAGTCCCATGAGGATGATCGCGACGTTCGTGGCCAGGAAGATCAGCGGCGTGAGCGAGGAGTCGGTCGGATCCTTGCCCAGCACGCGGATCTCGACGATCGCGGCGCCGCGCAGCAGCAGGAACTGGAAGAGGTACGTCCCGACGATGACGACGACCGTCAGGAGCAGCGGGGCCCACCAGCGCATCGAGAGGTGCGCGCCGAAGGGCCTGGCGCCGTCGACGGGACCGTCGGCCGCTTTCGGCCTGCTGACCGGGGAATCGGGTGCGGAAGTCATGCGAGATCCTCCTTCTGGTCGTGGAAGCGATCACGACCATCAGAGACCCTGCCCCTGGGGCACGGTCAAGCACCCGCTTCCGAAAACACCGGCACCTGCGCGAGGATGAGGGGGTGTCCCCTCTCCCCCGTGAGCGCTGATGGCCTGGAGCACGCGCCAGATCGCGGACCTCGCCGGCACCACCGTGAAGGCCATCCGCCACTACCACGCCACGGGTCTCCTCGAGGAGCCCGCTCGTGCGGCGAACGGCTACAAGCAGTACGCCACGGAGCACCTCGTGCGGCTCCTGCAGATCAGACAGCTCAGGGAGCTCGGCATGTCGACGGCGGAGATCCGGGAGACGGTCGACTCGGACGGCACGTTTCTGGACGCCGTGCGCGCCCTCGACGACCGGCTCGCGGCCTCCATCGAACGTCAGCAGGGGATCCGAGCCGAGCTCGCCGAGCTGCTCGCCCATCCGACGGGCCCGAACGTCCCCGTGGGCTTCGCCTCCGTGGCTGACGGCCTCACCGATGCGGATCGGTCGGTGATCTCCGTCTCCGGGCTGCTCTACGAGGAGCAGGGCATGCGGGATCTGCACGAGATCGTCGAGCGGCACCAGGACGCGGACTCCGCGTTCAACGACCTGCCGGCCGATGCCCCGGCCGACGCGATCCGGTCGGTCGCCGCAGGCCTGGCGGTGGTGCTGCGCAGGATTCACGAGGACTTTCCCGACACGCGGACCCTCCCCCGGCCGACCGGCGTGCACGAGCAGGAGGCGCAGCACGCCTTGGTGACGGCGGTGACGGAGCTCTACAACCCGGCGCAGCTCGCGGTCCTCGCGGAGGCGTACCGGCTCGCGCGGCAGGACTCACCCGCCGACGCGTCCGAGGGCGGCGCCGGCGGGTGAGCTCCGCGGGTGTCAGGCCGTCTCGGGCGACCTCGCGGGCCCCGGCTGGGGCTTCGAGAAGATCACCACGACGATGACCGCGACGCCCACGACGACGTGCGGCAGCCACACGTTCATCGCCTCGCCGGCGAATCCGAAGATCCAGGGCGACAGCGCGAGGAACAGGCTCGCGACGATGTCGAAGACGAGGTGCACCGGCATGGGGATGAAGCCGAACGGCCCCCACTCGTACCGCGTGAACAGGCTGTACACGATGAGGCCGGCGCCGAGCACGATGGGGATCACGACGGCCGCTCCTCCGACGCCCGCGAAGCCGAACAGCCACGGCGCGGCGATCAGCGCGATGCCGACGAGGTAGTCGAGGACCCCGTGGACCTTGGTG
>JBQDDT010000102.1:0-10829 GCA_052092505.1 Microbacterium sp.
AGCTCGCCGAGCCGGGCAGCGACGAGGAGAAGGAGTTCATCGGCATCCCCGGTCTCCTCGAGCCGGAGCACGTGCACGAGCTGCTGATGCAGCGCACGGCGAGGCAGTCCCGGCATCGGGAGGCGCGCGAGTCGCGCGAGCGCGAGACGGGCGCCGCCGCGCTCCCGGAGCCGCTCCACCGCACGCTGAAGGAGCAGCGTCAGCTGCTGAACAACCTCGTCGGGCTGTACTCGCGACAGACCGGGGAGCCGCACGGCAGGATCCACGCGGAGCTGCGGCGCACCTGCGGCGGCCCCGCGGTGGCGCAGGCGACCGTCGCGCAGCTGCAGAAGCGCATCCAGACCCTCCGCCGCCGCGTCCGCTCCTGAGGCCCCGTCGATTCGGCCGCTCGAAACCCTGTCAATGCCGTCGGGAAGGACCGGAGGCGTGAGCGACCGCCGATACGGTGGATCGCATGAGGGACGCGGTCGCGGACACGCCAGCGGAGCCGACGGGTGCGGACCGCCGCCGCTGGGCGCGCTACATCGCGGATGAGCGTGCGGAGGCCGCGGCCTATCGTCGCCTCGCGCGACGGCGCGACGGCGAGGAGCGCGAGATCCTGCTCGAGCTCGAGCAGGCGGAGCGGCGACACGAGCAGCACTGGATCGAGCTGCTGGGCGAGCAGACGGTCCGGATCCCGCGCGCACGGATGCGCGACCGGATCGTGGGGTGGATGGCCGCGCGGTTCGACTCGGTGTTCACCCTCGCCCTCGTCCAGCAGGCCGAGGCACGCTCCCCGTACGATGACGAGCCGTGGGCGACGCCCGCCATGCGGGCCGACGAGAAGGTGCATCACGAGGTCGTCCGCGGCCTGGCGGCGCGCAGCCGCCGGCGGCTGTCCGGCACGTTCCGGGCCGCGGTGTTCGGCGCGAACGACGGACTCGTGAGCAACCTGGCGCTGGTGCTGGGCATCGGGGCGACGGGCGCGGCGCCGCAGTTCGTCCTCTTCAGCGGGATCGCCGGGCTCCTCGCGGGGGCGCTGTCGATGGGGGCGGGGGAGTACGTGTCCGTGCGTTCGCAGCGCGAGCTCCTCGAGGCGACGGAGCCGCATGGGTACGGCGAGGTGAGCCTGCCCGATCTCGACATCGACGCGAACGAGCTGGCGCTCGTGTACCGCACGCGCGGCATGGGCGCCGACGAGGCGATGGCCCGCGCGCGCCGGGTGATCGCGGAGGCCGACGCGGGGCGGCTGCCGCGCGGCGTGCGCTCCGAGCAGGACGACGACGTGGTCGGGAGTGCGTTCCGGGCCGCCGTGTCGAGCTTCCTGTTCTTCGCCTCCGGTGCGATCGTCCCGACGCTCCCATGGATCTTCGGCATGACGGGGCTTTCCGCGATCCTGGTCGCCCTGGTGCTCGTCGGGGTCGCGCTGTCCGTGACCGGCGCTCTCGTGGGGCTGCTGTCGGGAGCATCGCCCGTGCCGCGGGCGCTCCGCCAGCTGGCGATCGGCCTGGGCGCGGCCGCCGTCACGTACGGACTGGGGCTGCTGTTCGGCGTCGGGGTCGCCTGATCGGCGCCACGCCCGAGCGACGGGTCGGTTCGTGGGGGTCGGGGCTCCGTGGTAATGTTTCTTCTCGGTCCGCTTGCCGGATCACACTCGATGCGCGGGTGGCGGAATAGGTAGACGCGCTAGCTTGAGGTGCTAGTGCCCGTATTAGGGCGTGGGGGTTCAAGTCCCCCCTCGCGCACGCGAATGAAATGGCCCCTGACCTGGGATGAAGTTCTCCGGGTTGGGGGTCATTTGCGTGTCACGGTCGAGCGCTGCATGGTCGGGGTGACGTCGGAGCGGACGTTCATCGTCGTGGTGATCGTTGAGCGCCCTGAACACCCCTGGACGACCTTGGGGTGCTCGCCGAGGCGGGCGACGTTATCGGAGGCGAGCACCGTCAAAGCGTTCTCGTCCATGTCGAGCACACGAGCGTTGCCGGTCTTGGTGGTCTTGGTGGTCTTGGTCTTCGTCCATTCAGAAGAACAGAGGGTCTGGGACGCGCTGAGCCGGAGGGTGGCTTGACGCGAAGCTGAACGAGTGTTTAGTGTCATAAACATGCGTTCAGTTGATTCACGTGATCTGACGACTCGTGCTCGTATCCGCAATGCGGCTATCGAGTTGATCGGGGTACACGGGTTCGAGCGGGCAAGCATGCGCATGATTGCCCAGACTGCCGGTGTGAGCCCCGCGTTGGTCGTTCACCACTTCGGGGATAAGGACGCTCTCAGAGCGGCTTGTACCGCGCATGTGTCGGCCATGTTCACCGTGGAGCGCGAGGGGGTGGGCGCGTCCCAGCCGACCGTCGAGTCGATCCAGGCCGCGCTGAATGACTTGGACGCCTACGGCCCGGCGATGAAGTATCTGATGCGGATGCTCGTGGAAGACGATTCACGTTCAGCGGATGAGATGTTCGACGGCATCTTGCGGGGCACGCTCCACGGCCTTCAGGAACAGGAGCAAGCGGGGTTGATCCATCCGCAAAGCGATCCAGAGGCCAGCGCCTTGCTGCTCACGCTCTGGGGTCTTGCGCCTCTGGTCTTGGGTCGTCACTTCGCCCGCTCGCTCGGTGCGGAAGAACTCACCCCGGCGGTTCTTGCGCGCATCACGCTCCCGTTGCTGGAAATGCTCACTCACGGCTTCTACGCCGACGACTCGATCTTGAAAGCTGCGAGGTCCGCGATGGAGAACCAGGAGAAGAGATGACCATGCCTCCGATTATTCGATGCGAGAAGCTGACCAAGAGGTTCGGCAGTTTCACCGCCGTTCACGACCTCGACCTCGACCTCGAACCGGGAACGGTACTTGGCTTCCTCGGCCCGAACGGAGCGGGCAAGAGCACCACGATTCGTATGATGCTCGGCCTCTCAACACCGAGTTCCGGAACGGTTCGGCTCTTCGGGGAAGATCCGCTGCGCGACCGAGCTGTACGCGCGCGAGTCGGGTACTCGCCAGGTGAACTGCGCCTTGACGACAGGCTGACCGTGGCCACGACGCTGAAGAGCTGGGCGCGGCTTCGCGGCGGCGTCGCTGAGAAGTTCCGCGACAGCCTCATCGACCGGCTCGGTGTGCAAGTGGATCGCCATGTGCGAGGCCTCTCGACAGGAAACCGACGCAAGCTCGCGCTCGTCGGCGCTCTGATGTCGCGCCCTGAGCTTCTGATTCTCGATGAACCGACGAACGGCTTGGACCCGTTGGTGCAGAACGAGTTCATGTCGATCCTCGAAGAAGTGACAGCATCCGGCACGAGCGTGCTGCTCTCATCGCACATCCTCAGCGAGGTCGAACGCATCGTCGATCGTATCGTCGTCATCCGTGGGGGCGCGATAGTGGCAGACGGAACCACCGATGAACTCCGTGGGGGCGCGACCCAGGAGTACCGCGCAGTGTTCACAGACTCGCCGCCCGAGCCTTCCAAGCTGGCTGTACTCTCCGGCGCGCAGTCCGTGGATTCCCCGCGAGCAGGTGAACTTCGGATTCAATGGGCCGGGCCGCCGCGCGAGCTACTGCGGAAACTCGCCGAGTACGAACTCGAATCACTCACCGCACCCGAGCCTGACCTCGAAACGGCGTTCATGTCGTACTACCGCAACGACCGCACGCCGGCACTGGCCGAAAGGGGAGCATGATGAACGCAGAACTGCTCAACCGTGGCCTGGGCGCACAGCGGCGCGGTGCGCTCATCTGGGGTGCGGCGTTGTTCGTTCTCACCGCCTCAGTCGTGGCTGTCTGGCCCTCGATGAGCGAGTCCGGTTCCCTCGACTCCCTGGTGACAGGCATGTCGCCCGAGCTGATCTCCGCGCTGGGCCTCGAAGCACTGGCATCCCCAGCGGGCTTCCTCAACGGAAACCTCTATGCGCTGTTCCTTCCGCTGCTGTTCGCGGTGCTCGGCATCATGCACATGAACGCTCTCACGGCTGGCGACGAGGACGCCGGGCGTCTCGAACTGCTGCTCGCCCTCCCCGTGAGCCGCGTCAGCGTCTATCTCAGCCGCTTCGCCTCGGTCGTGCTCGTACTCGCAGCGGTCGCGCTTCTCGTCGGGGCAACCGTCGGCTTTGGCGGCGCAGCTTTCGATATGGAACTCGACACCACGGGCGTGGTCGCCGCGACAGTGAGCGTATTCCTCCTGTCTCTCTTCCACTCCGCGCTTGCGCTGGCGCTTGCAGGACTCGGACTACGCGCCGGGGTCGTCATCGCCGGATCATTCGGCGTGCTCGTCCTCGGGTACCTCGTATCCGCGCTGCTCCCCATGATCGAATCGCTGGACGACGTGAGTAAAGCATCGCCCTGGCACTGGGCGCTCGGCGGCCAGCCTCTTGAAGAGGGCTTCGACGGTGCGGGTATCGCGCTGCTCATCGGCGGTACCGTCGTGCTCGCTGCCGTGGGCCTTATCGCAGTACGTCGCCGAACCATCCGAACAGCGTGACCAACCGCGTCGAGAGAACTGCGGCCGTCCAGTGCAGCTCGCGATCCTCTCGACGCAAGACACCCCCGACCCGGCATGACTGTGTTCGCCTGGCCTTTGTACGCGACAGCTCCGCAATCATCCCCAGTGCCTCCTCGCTGAGTATTGCCACTCGCGGCGACGTCGTGCTGATCGCACCAGGCGCACTCATCGGATACGAACCCGAGGTTCACGATTTCGTGTGCGAGGGGAAACGGAGCAGTTCAGGTCCCCTCGCGCACAGAACAAGAAGACCCCCGACCTGAGAACTGATCTCTCAGGTCGCGGGTCCTCTCGCGTCGTGGCACCGGGGTGATTCGGATCGGGATCGATCATCCGTCGCGCCGGGCGCACCGGAGCGATGCGGAAGCTACGTCTTCGGACTCCGGGCCGGGAAGCGGGACGCCGCGGGGATCTGTGATCCGACGCGCGGCAGAGCCACGACGCGGCGACGGTCGACAGCGACGCGGCGTGCGCCGCATTCCGGGCCGAGGCGCTGTTCCCGCCGATCGGGTGGAGCTGCCGCCGTTCTGACATCCCCGTGTGGGCGACGGCCACGACCGCACCGCCAGGGTGCACCCCAACGGTGCGGCGGCCGGCAAGGGCGCCCCGGCATCGACCGGCACTCGGGGAGCGTCGATCGTCGAAGCCGACGAGAGAACTGAGGAGCACATCTCCGATGGGCATCGAGGGGAGGCGGCTCCGATTCAGGACGCGCGGCCGCGAGGTCGTCACCGTCGGCTGT
The DNA here is from genome assembly GCA_052092505.1 of Microbacterium sp. Taxonomy (GTDB): domain Bacteria; phylum Actinomycetota; class Actinomycetes; order Actinomycetales; family Microbacteriaceae; genus Microbacterium. The sequence goes on from JBQDDT010000102.1 coordinate 5,212, forward strand.
CCGCACCGGCGTCGCTCGACGGCTGACGCCGCGCCGAGCGACGCCGGTGCCGTGTCACCGCCTGCGGCCGGGCTCGACCTCGCCAGGGAGGTACGTCGCGGCCGTGATGACCTCGACCTCCTTGTCCGTCTGCTGGACGGTGTTGACCTCGTCGAGGGTGTACTTGCCGGTCTCCTTGGCGGTGAGCGCGGCGACACCGGCGAAGAGCATGAACCCGAGCGCGACGATCGACGCGCCGATCCAGTTCGTGAGGTCGTCGCCCGCGAGCGCGGTCGCCAGGACCGGGCCGGCGGCGCCGGAGAGCGCGAAGCCGATCTGGGTCCCGAGCGCCAGCCCCGACACGCGCACCCGGGTCGGGAACATCTCCGCGAAGAACGACGGCCACGACGCGTTCACCATCGAGTAGAAGAGGCTGTAGTTGACGATGCCGAGCAGGAAGATCATCACCCAGTTGCCCGTCGTGATCGACCAGAGATACGGCGCCATCGTGATGCCGACGCCCACCGTCCCGGTGAGGAACACCGCCTTGCGGCCGACCCTGTCCACCATGTGGCCGGCCAGTGGCGTGGTCCCGAGCGCGATGATGGCGGAGACCGTCGTGACCATCAGCATGGTCGGTCGATCCAGGCCGAAGCCGCTCGTCCCGAAGGCGACGGAGAACGTCTGCATCATGTAGCTCGTGCCGGCGATGAGCGCGCAGAAGGCGATGCGCACGACGGCGCGCCAGTGGAAGCGCAGGGCCTGGTGGAGCGGGGCGATGCTGATCCGGATCGCCTGCGTCTCGGTGAAGCTCGGCGGCTCCTCGATGTTGCGGCGGATCAGGTAGGCCACGACCACGACGACGGCGGAGACCCAGAACGGCAGGCGCCACCCCCAGCTGAACAGCTGCTCGTCCGGCATGGAGGAGATCGGGATGAAGATCAGCATCGTCAGCAGCGTGCCCGTGGAGGCGCCCAGCGTGGTGAAGCTCGTGATGAAGCCGCGGCGCTTCTCCGACGAGTGCTCGAGGCTCATCGCGATCGCGCTCGCCTGCTCCCCGGAGAGGCAGAGCCCCTGGATGACGCGGATGCTCACGAGCAGCACCGGCGCCAGCACCCCCGCCTGCGCGAACGTCGGCAGGCATCCGATTAGGAAGGTGCACCCGCCGATCCCGAACAGGGTGAGGAGCATCACGAACTTGCGCCCGAACCGGTCGCCCATCGGCCCGAGCACGAGCGCGCCGAGCGGGCGGACGAGGTAGCCCACGGCGAACGTCATCATCGACAGGAGGACGGCGACGCCCTCTGGCAGCTCCGGCGAGAAGAAGAGGACGTTGAACACCAGCGCCGACGCCGTGCCGTAGACGGCGAAGTCGTAGTACTCGAGCGTCGTCCCGATCCAGGCGGCGACAGCCGCTCTGACCGGGGTCTTCTTCTGGGTGCTCGCGGCATCGGTCATATCGTCTCCAACGTCGGTGTGCGGACGGACGGCCCTGCGAGTCCGCGCGTGCCGCACCGGCGACGGTGCCGGGTGCGTGGCGCTCGCCCAGGGCGATCGGGTGGTCGAGTGCGACTCTAAGCGCGCGACGACGAGGACGTTCATCCTCCTTCGCTATGAATCCATAGCGAGACGCGCTGGTTCGCCCATGGCCGCCCCGTCGCGGACCGGAGGCGGGGCACACGGACAGCCCCGTGGATGCGGGCGAATGACGTCGGGCTCCGGTGCCCCGTGAGTACGATGAGGACATGGCGGGTCACGGCGAGGTGCTCAGGGAGGACGCGGATGCCGGCGTCGATCGCGACTCCCGAAGGCGCGTCTCCGCTACGGCGGTCCTGGACGAGCTGTTCTTCGTCTTCGCCGGCCTGGCAGCGATCTGGCTCGCGTGGCTGCTCCTCACGGAGAGCTTCCATCTCGGCTGGTTCGGCGTGCTCTTCCTCGTCGTGTTCTGGGGAGTTCTCGCATACCTCGCGCTCCCGCGTCTGCACCGGATCCTGACCGCCATCTACGTGCCCGACTACTTCATCGGGCGCACGCGCACGAGCGACGGTCTGCTCGGCGACCCCGTCAACGCGGCGGCGCGCGGGACGGAAGCCGATCTGCACGAGGCGATGGAACGCGCCGGCTGGGTGCGGGCCGATCCCGTCACCCTGCGCTCGTCGTGGCGGATCATCACCTCGACGGTGTCTCGACGCAGCTATGACCGCGCGCCCGTCAGCCCCCTGTTCCTCTTCGGCCGCATGCAGGACTTCGCCTATCAGCAGGAGGTTGCCGGCAATCCGGCGAAGCGGCACCACGTCCGCTTCTGGAGGACGCCGGACGGCTGGCTGCTCCCCGGCGGAGCCCGCGTCGACTGGATCGCCGCCGGCACCTTCGATCGGGCGGTCGGCTTCTCGCTGTTCACCCTGCAGGTCACGCACAAGATCGACGCCGACACCGATGTCGAACGCGATCACCTCGTCTCCAGCGTCCGCGCCGCGAATCCGACGGTGGGTCTCGAGATCCTCGTCGACTTCGCCGCGGGCTACCACTCGCGAAACGGGGGAGGGGACACGATCCGGACGGACGGCGATCTGCCGATCCTCGAGCTCGGGTCGGCGTCACACGGAGGACACCATGCCTGACCGGATCGCTCGAGAGTTGTCGAAGCGGGCCGCGAACGAGTCGGTCGCGCGGATCCTCGAGGCCGACGATCTCTCCCAGACCACCTCGCGTCGCCCCGGAGCGATCGTCGGCGGCTGCGTGCTCGTGGGCCTGCGAGCCGCGGGCGGTGTGCTCTCCGGGATCAGCCTGGGCGTCACCTGGCCCGCCGGCCGGGACGCGCTCGGGCTCGAGCCGGGGCCGGAGTCGGTCGTGGTCCTCGGGGTCGTGCTGTCGTTCCTGGGCGCGGCGATGCTCCTCCTTCTCGTGCTGGCCCTGCTGGTGTGGCGCCGAAGCAACGCGGCGCGTCTGCTCGTGATGTTCTGGGTGTCGGCGAGCATCATCGGCGCCGCGATCGATCACTTCTCCGACGGCGTCATCATCAGCTTTCGAACGACGCTCGTCACGCTGTCCCTGGACATTCTCGTGCTCCTGGCGCTGTCCAGCAGAAACGCCAGGGCGTGGAGCCGTGGCGGGCCCCGGCGGGCCACGCGCGGACGCGACGGCGCGGTTCGCGCCCCGTGAGGGTCGACCCGCAGCATCGCCTCCTCGATCGCGTGTTCGAGGTGAGCATCGTGCTGAAGGGCGTCTTCGGCTCTCTGCAGATCGTCGGCGGCATCTTCCTGTTCTTCGTCACCCCCGCACAGATCCGGTCGTGGACCGTCTGGATCGGGAGCGTCCTCTTCGCCGATCCGACCCCGCAGGTCTCGCCTCTTCGGGACTGGTTCCTCCATCTCGCCGACCACCTGAACGTGCACGCGACCGTCTTCGCCGCGGTGTATCTGCTGATCCACGGGGCCATCAAGGTCTCCCTGGTCTGGGCCCTCTGGCGCGAGGCGCCCTGGGCGTATCCGTGGATGCTCGTGGCGCTCGCGGGGTTCATCGCGTACCAGTGCTACGAGATGGTCGTCGACTTCAGCTGGCTCATGCTCGCGCTCACCGTCTTCGACCTGTTCGTCGTCGTGCTCACCATCCGCGAATGGCAGCTCCACCGGCGCCGATCGCGCGCGCGTCCGGAGGCGTGATCCGCGGCGGCGTCCGACCGAGCCCGCGCGCGGGGACTCACGGAGAGCCGAGAGGCGCGTCGGTGCGCGCGGGGAGCCCGAGCATCGACATGGCCCCGCGGATCGTCGCGCGGATCGACCATTCGAACCGCTCCTCGGGGGAGAGCGCCGCGGTCGCACGGGCCCCCGCCCGCACGGTCGGGAAGTCGTCGGCCACCGTCTCGGGATCGCGCGCCTCGCGATGGGAGCGGGGATCCACGGCGGCGAGGGCGACCGCGTGCTCCGCGACCGTCGAGAGGAGGACGCTCGCCTGGGAGGCGCTCGCCCCGTAGCGCTCGGCGAACGCCGCCTGGGCCTCCTCGATCCGCGCGACCGTCCGCGGCGTGCGCGGCCCGAGATTCGCGAGATGCGAGGCGATGCCGGGGTTGTCCCGCACGAACGCGCGCAGGCGCCGGGCGACCGCGACGAGGGCGTCCTCCGGGTCCCGGACGTCGTCGAGCGAGAAGTCCGCCCGCTCGACGATGCCCTCCGCGACGAGGTCGCGCAGTCCCGCGAGATTGCTCACGGCACGGTAGATCGACATCTCGCTCACGCCGAGCTTCATGGCGACGCCGCGCACGGTGACCTCGGGCAGGGTGAGGGCGGCTCCCGCCTCGACGATCGCCCCGGTCGTCACCCGTCGAGGTCGTCCCACTGCGCTCACGTCCTCATCCTTCCATCCGCGGTCGGCCGGACCGACGTCATTGTCTAAGGTTAGACTGACTCACACAATCTCCGACGCGAAGGGCACGAGATGACGAACCCCCTCGACCTCTCCCGAGAGGAGCTCGCCGGCATGCTCGGCGTGCTGCGGCACCCGCAGCACCGACAGGGGATCGAGGACCGACGGCTCACGATCACGGAGGTCTCGGACCGCGCCACGTCGACCGTCCGCGTCTCCGGGACGCTGTCCGGCGACGATCCGCTCGACGACTGGGAGGTGCCGAACCCGACGATCCGGATCTCGATGCCCGAGCCGCCGGAGGAGCTCGCCGGCGTGCCGGAGGCGCCGCGCACGACGTCGCGCGTGTACACCCTCGTCGAGGTGGACACGGACGCGCGTCTCGTGCGGTTCGATCTCGTGCGTCACGGCGAGGACTCCCCGGGGATGCGGTGGCTGGCGGCCCTCGCGATCGGCGACCGCGTCCCGATCACCGGGCCCCGCGCGCACCGCGTCCCCGGCGACGGGACGCCGCGCATCCTCCTCACCGACGCATCCGCTCTCCCGGCCGCCACGCGCATCCTGCGGACGATGCCCCACCACCGGCAGACCCTGATCGCCGCCGTGCCGGAGGAGGAGTTCGCGCTCCTGGAGGCGGACGCCGCCGGGCTCGGGGGCGACATCGTCCTGCACCGCGTCGACCCGGACGAGGCGAGCCCGCTCGCCACGGCCCTGGCGGGTCTCGAGCCTCCCGCCGCCGCGAGCATCTGGGGTGCCGGCGAACGCGAGGACATCCGGGAGGTCCGCCGGATCTGCAAGCACGTCATCGGCCTGCCCCCGGGGCGGACCCAGGTGTTCGGGTACTGGAAGCGCGGGACGACCCACACCGTGCTCGACATCGCGCGGCTGCGCGCGACGCAGCGGACGCTCGCCTCCGGCGGCTCGGTGTCTGACCTCGACGACTTCGAGATCGGACTGTGAGCGGGAACGGGCCGACGACGGGCGCCGGCCGATCGCGTCTCACGAGCCGGGCGCTCCTCGCCTGCGTCATCCTGGGGGCGCTCGGCGCGGTGATCGTGCACGCCTCGCGGGTGCTCGGCGTCGCGCTGCAGGCCGGGGTGCCGTGGCTGTCGTTTCCCGCTCCGCTGCCGTGGTTCCTCGGGATCCTCATCGCTCCGCTGCTCGTCCGGCGCGTCGGCGCCGCGCTTCTGACCTCCATCGTGACGACCGTCGCCGGCTTCGGTGCTCTCGCCCTGTGCGGTGGGATCGTCGTGGAGCTCCTGTTCGTCGCGACCGTC
>JBQDDT010000103.1:0-10806 GCA_052092505.1 Microbacterium sp.
GCGCGCATCCAGTTGCGGTTGCCGCTGACGGTGTTGATCTCGCCGTTGTGCGCCATCATCCGCAGCGGCTGCGCGAGCGGCCACGACGGGAACGTGTTGGTCGAGTAGCGGGAGTGGACGATCGCGAGCTCCGAGGCGAAGCGCTCGTCCTGCAGGTCGAGGTAGAAGGGCTCCAGCTGGAGCGTCGTGACCATCCCCTTGTAGCCGATGGTGCGGGCCGACATGGACACGAAGTAGGCGCCGGTCTCGTGCTGGGCGCGCTTGCGGAGGCGGTAGGCGCGGCGGTCGAGGTCGACGCCGCGGAGAGGAAGCAGGTGGCCGGCTTGAGCGCTCGCGACGAAGAGCTGCTCGATGGCGGGCTGGGCATCGCGCGCGAGGCGTCCGAGGTGCTCCGGCTGGACCGGGACCTCGCGCCAGCCGAGGACGTGGAGATTCTCGAGGGAGGCGATGCGCTCGATCTGGCGCTTCTGCTTCTCCCTGTCCATCCGATCGGTGGGGAGGAAGGCGATGCCGGCCGCGTACTCGCCGACGGGAGGGAGGTCGAAGGGGAGCTCTTCGCGGAAGAACGCGTCGGGCATCTGGACCAGGATGCCCGCGCCGTCGCCGGTTCCGGCGTCGGAACCGACAGCGCCCCGGTGCTCGAGATTGCGGAGTGCCTCAAGCGCCAGGGCGACGATGTCATGCCCGGCTTCTCCACGGAGGGTGGCGACCATCGCGAGGCCGCACGCGTCCTTCTCGAAGCGCGGGTTGTACATGCCCTGCTGCGGGGGGTACGCCCCGCTGGCTCCATAGGGTGGCTGGAAGTACATGATCTGCCGTCCTTCAGTAGGGTTCGGTGGCGAGGCGGGCGCTCGTTGCCCTGCGGTGAAGGGTTCGTCGCCCGCTCTCGCCCTCGTGCCCTTTCCGAAAGGACAGCAGAGGCTTCAGATCATGTCGTCGTCGCGGGTCCGCCTAGGCCTTCACCTCGACCTCATCGGCCTCCGGCTCGGAGACGTCGACGAAGTCGTTTTCTGAGTGTAGCGCCTCTTCTGCGTCCTTCCGCACGCGGCCGGGACGGTAGGGGGACGGCTCCAGTCCCGTGTGGCGGCGCTGGACGAGGAGGATGACGATGCCGAGCGCGATCGCCGCGATCGAGGCCCAGACGTTCGTGCGCAGGCCGAAGAGCACGTCGCTCGGGTCGATGCGGATGCTCTCCCAGACGACGCGGCCGGCCCCGTACCAGATGAGGTAGACCGCGAAGAGGCGGCCCCACTGCATCGACAGCCGGCGACCCGCCCAGAGCAGCACGACGACGCCGATGACGTTCCACAGCACCTCGTACGCGAAGGTCGGGTGGAAGAGCGTGCCCGGCTCGAGGCCGGCGGGGATCGCCGCGTTGTCGTCGTCGATCTCGAGGCCCCACGGCAGGTCCGTCGGCCAGCCGAACAGCTCCTGGTTGAACCAGTTGCCGAACCGCCCGAGCGCCTGGGCGAGCAGCAGCCCCGGTGCCAGCGCGTCGGCGAAGGTCCAGAACCGGATCCCGGTCCACCAGCAGCCGAGCAGCGCGCCGATCGCGCCGCCGATGAGGGCGCCGTAGATCGCGATGCCGCCCTCCCAGATCGCCCAGACCGAGCCGGGCTGCGACACGTCCCACGGGTTCGACTCCGCCCCGAAGTAGTAGTCGAGGTGCGTGACGACGTGGAAGGCCCTGGCCGCGACGATCGCGAGCGGGACCGCGATGAGCGCGATGTCGATGACGATCCACGGCTCGCCGCCCCGCTTGGTCAGCCGCCGGTTCGCGATGATCGTCGCGACGATGATCCCCAGGATGATGCACAGCGCGTAGATGTGGATCGTGAACTGGCTGAACGTGAACGGCCCGACCGTGAACGGCCCGAACTCCCACGTCCAGGAGTCGATCGGCGGGGAGGGGATGCTCGCGGCGACGTTCGCCAGGGCGGAAGACAGCATGAGTGCGATTCTAGTTCGCTCCCGCCTGTGCTCCGTCCGGGAGTTCCCCCTGCGCCCTGCGCGTCCCGCTCGCCAGCTCGCGCGTCAGCCGCGCGAGGGCGTCGATGCCGCCGTCGCGCAGGGCGCGCACGAGCGCCGTGCCGACGATCGCCCCGTCCGCGTATCCGACGACGTCGCGCACCTGCTCCGCGCTGGAGATCCCGATGCCCACGCAGGCGCGCCGCGCGCCGCGCGCGCGCAGCCGGTCGACGAGGGCGCGCGCCGCGCTGTCGAGCTGCGCCCGCTCCCCCGTGATCCCCATCGTGGAGACCGTGTAGACGAAGCCCGTCGTGTTCTCCACGACGAGGTCGAGCCGCTCGTCGGACGAGGTGGGGGCCGCGAGGAAGACCCGATCGAGGCCGGTCCTCCTGCTCGTCTCGATCCATTCCGGCGCCGAGTCCGGCGTGACGTCAGGCGTGATGAGCCCCGCTCCCCCCGCCGCGAGCAGCTCGTCCGCGTAGCGGTCGATGCCGTACTGCACGACGAGGTTCCAGTACGTCATGACGACGACGGGGACGTCCGTGCGGGAGGACACCTCGCGCACCGCCGTGAAGAGGTCGCGCGTGCGGAAGCCGGCCGCCAGCGCGGCGTTCGTCGCCTCCTGGATGACGGGGCCGTCCATCACCGGATCGGAGTACGGCGGACCGAACTCGATCACGTCGACGCCGTTCTCGGCGAGGGCGACGGCCGCGTCGATGCTCGTGGCGAGGTCGGGGAAGCCGACGGGGAGATAGCCGATCAGCGCGCCGCGCCCGGCGTCGTGCGCCGCCTGGATCGCGCTCTCGACGCGGCTCATGCGCTCGCTCCCTGCTCCGGCTGCGCCGGCTCGTCGTACAGCTCGAAGTAGCGCGCCGCGGTGTCCATGTCCTTGTCGCCGCGCCCGGACAGGCAGACCACGATGATCGCGTCCGGTCCGAGCTCCTGGCCGATGCGGATGGCGCCAGCCAGGGCGTGTGCGGACTCGACGGCCGGGATGATCCCCTCCGTGCGGCTCAGCAGGCGCAGCGCCTGCATCGCCTCGTCGTCGGTGGCGGGGATGTAGTTCGCCCTGCCGATCTCCGCGAGCCACGAGTGCTCAGGACCGACGCCGGGGTAGTCGAGGCCGGCCGAGATCGAGTGCGACTCGATGGTCTGGCCGTCGTCATCCTGGAGCACGAAGGTCCTCGCTCCGTGCAGGACGCCGGGCCTGCCGCGCTCGATCGACGCCGCGTGCCTGTCCGTGTCGACGCCCTCCCCCGCCGCCTCGACGCCGTAGAGCGCGACCGAGGAGTCGTCGAGGAACGCGTCGAACATCCCGATCGCGTTCGAGCCGCCACCGACGCACGCCACGGCCGCGTCCGGCAGCCGCCCCGTGCGCTCGAGCAGCTGCGCGCGCGCCTCCTCCGAGATGATCTTCTGGAAGTCGCGCACGAGCGCGGGGAACGGATGGGGGCCCGCCGCGGTGCCGAAGATGTAGTTCGTCGTCTCGACGCTCGCGACCCAGTCGCGGTACGCCTCGTTGATGGCGTCCTTGAGCGTGCGCGAGCCCGTCGTGACCGGCACGACCTCGGCGCCCAGCAGGCGCATGCGCGCGACGTTCAGTGCCTGTCGCTCGGTGTCGACCTCGCCCATGTAGATCGTGCAGTCCATGCCGAACAGCGCCGCCGCCGTGGCCGTCGCGACGCCGTGCTGTCCCGCCCCCGTCTCGGCGATCACGCGCGTCTTGCCGAGCCGGCGCGTCAGGAGGGCCTGGCCGAGCACGTTGTTGATCTTGTGGCTGCCGGTGTGGTTGAGGTCCTCGCGCTTGAGGAACACCCGGCAGCCTCCGGCGTGCGCGGCGAACCTCGGCACCTCGGTCAGCGCCGACGGCCGGCCGGCGTAGTCGCGCAGCAGTGACGACAGCTCCTCCTGGAAGGCGGGGTCGGCCATCGCCTCTCGATGCGCGCGGTCGATCTCGTCGACCGCGGCGATCAGGGGCTCCGGCATGAAGCGGCCGCCGAAGTCGCCGTAGAAGGGTCCAGGCTGCTCGCGCAGTCCGCTCATGCTCCGGCCTCCAGGAAGGTCTTCAGTGTCGCGACGGGGTCCCCCGTCACGAGGGCCTCGCCGATCAGCACGACGTCGGCGCCGGCGGCGCGGTAGTGCGCGACGTCCTCCGGCACGAGCACGGCCGACTCCGCGACCCTGATCGCTCCGTCCGGGATCTCGCCGGCCAGCCGGCCGAAGAGGTCGCGGTCGAGCTCGAACGTCGACAGATCCCGCGCGTTGACGCCGATGAGCTTCGCGCCGACGGCGGCCGCGCGGGCGACCTCGTCGGACGTGTGCGCCTCGACGAGCGGCGTCATCCCCAGCTCGATCACGAGCGCGGAGAGCCGCTCGAGCGTCGGCTGGTCGAGCGCGGCCACGATCAGCAGCACGAGGTCGGCGCCGGCGGCGCGCGCCTCGAGCACCTGGTACTCCGTCGCGACGAAGTCCTTGCGCAGCACGGGGACGGGCACGCTCTCCCGCACTGCGGAGAGGTCGGCGAGGGAGCCCCGGAACCGTCGCTGCTCGGTCAGCACGCTGATGGCCGACGCGCCTCCGGCCACATACCTGGCCGCCTGCGCGGCGGGGTCGGGGATCGCGGCGAGGTCGCCGCGCGAGGGGCTCGCGCGCTTGACCTCCGCGATGATCTTCACGCGGGACGCGGGGGCGAGCGCCGCGACGGCGTCGCGCGCCGGCTCGAGGGCGAGCGCTGCCCGCTCGACCTCGGCGATCGGCTTCTCCCGCTCGCGGGACCTGGCGTCCTCCACCGATCCCTCGGTCAGCTCAGCCAGGAGCGACATCAGTGCGCCTTCGGCTGGTATCTCGGGCCGTCCACGCCGAATCCGGCCTTCTTCATGATGAACCCGACGATGGGGCCCAGCACGAGCAGCACGGCGGCGGCGATGAGCACGTACCACGCCTCGAGGAACAGGGCGACGGTTCCGACCGTGAGGGCGACGAGCATGATGAGGATGTTCGTCCACGCCGCCGGGGAGTGGCCGTGTCCGGGGTCGGCGAGGGAGTTGCTCATGCGGATGCACCTTTCGCGTTGCGGGTCGCCCCGAGTCTACCGGGTGGGGTCGCTGCCCTGGGACAGCTCGTCCCACGAGTCGACGGGGTCGACGGGGCCGGAGTCCGGCCGCTGCGGCGCCTGTTCGAAGCGGCGGCCGCCGCGCCGCCACCGGTGCGCCGTCACGAGCGTCATGACGCCGGCGAGCACCACGACGCACGCCGCGGCGAAGGAGACCGCCGGCCATCCCGTGGCGTCGATTCCGCTGACGAGCTCGGCCACCGCGGCCTCGCCGGCCAGCCCGCTGTGCTCGGTGACCGTCGACGCCACGGCGCCGGGCCCCGGCGAGACGAGCACAGGGAGGATCATCGCCGCCATGCCGGCGCCGGAGGCGGTCGCGAGGGCGCCGAGCACGTAGCGCAGCACCCTGCCCACCATCGTCAGCACGAGCGCGAGGGCGAGCACCGCCAGCGCGAGGGGCCGGACGATCGGCAGCGCGTCGGCTCCCGCCACGTCCAGGCTCGTCGCCTCCATCCGGGCGACCAGCCATGTCTGCGTGGAGCCGAGCAGCACGATTCCCGCGCCCGCGAGCGCGAGCACGACCGCGAGCGTGCGGCCGCGACGCGCGGCGAATCCGGTCTCGCTCATCCGTCCCCCGAGACGGCGCCGAGGTCGCGCTCGGCGAAGCCCGGATCGGCGTCGAAGCAGGAGCGCGTTCCCGTGTGGCACGCCGCTCCCGTCTGGTCGACCGTGAGGAGCACCGTGTCGGCGTCGCAGTCGGCGTGCGCGGCGACGACGCGCTGCGTGTGACCGGACGTGTCGCCCTTGCGCCAGAGCTCGCCGCGCGAGCGCGACCAGTACACGGCGCGCCCCGTCGTCAGGGTGAGGCGCAACGCCTCCCTGTTCATCCAGGCGAGCATCAGCACCTCGCGCGTGTCGTGCTGCTGCACGATCACCGGCACGAGGCCGTCCGCGGTGAAGGCGACCCGGTCGAGTCGCTCGTCGACGGCGGTCATCGCCGCACCTCCACTCCGGCGCCGGCCATGGCCGTCTTCACCTCGGCGATCGTGAGCTGACCGGAGTGGAACACGCTCGCCGCGAGGACCGCGTCGGCGCCCGCACGCACCGCAGGGGCGAAGTGCTCGGGCGCGCCGGCCCCGCCAGAGGCGATCACGGGCACGCTGGAGCGCTCGCGGACGAGCGCGATCAGCTCGGTGTCGAAGCCCTCGCGAGTGCCGTCCGCGTCGATCGAGTTGACGAGCAGCTCGCCGGCGCCGCGCTCGACCGCTTCGTGCGCCCACGCGAGCGCGTCGATGTCGGTCTCGGTGCGTCCGCCGTGCGTCGTGACGACGAAGCCCGACGGCGAACCCGGTGCACGCATGATGTCGAGCGAGAGCACGAGCGCCTGCGAGCCGAAGCGGTCGGCGATCTCGCCGAGCAGCGCCGGCCGGCGGATGGCCGCCGAGTTCACGCCGACCTTGTCGGCCCCGACGGCCTGCAGGCGTGCGACGTCGTCGACCGTGCGCACCCCTCCTCCGACCGTGAGCGGGATGAAGACCTCCTCGGCCGTGCGGCGGACGACGTCGTACATCGTCGCCCGCTCATCGACCGTCGCGGTCACATCGAGGAACGTCAGCTCGTCTGCACCCTGCTCGTAGTACGCCCTGGCGAGGGCGACGGGGTCGCCCATCTCCCGCAGGTTCCGGAAGTTGACGCCCTTGACGACCCGCCCGTCCGCCACGTCGAGGCACGGGATGACGCGGGTGGCGACCTCGGCCATCACAGCCTCGCGTTGTGGATGGCCGTGACGAGCAGCGCCCTGGCCCCGAGCGCGTACAGCTCGTCCATGACGGCGTTGACGCTCCGCCTGGGCGTCATCACCCTGACGGCGACCCAGTCGCGGTCCTTGAGGGGCGAGACCGTCGGCGACTCCATCCCTGGCGCGATCTGCGAGGCCCGCTCGACGAGCTCGGCCGGGAGGTCGAAGTCGAGCATGACGTAGCGGCGGGCCACGAGCACGCCGCGCAGTCGCCGCACGAGGCGGTCGACCCCGTCGGCACGCTCCGGAGCCTCGATCAGCACCGCCTCGGACTCGAGCAGCACCTCGCCGAAGATCTCGAGGCCCGCCTGGCGCAGCGTCGTCCCCGTCGAGACGACGTCGGCGACGGCGTCGGCCACGCCGAGGTCGACGGCGGACTCGACCGCCCCGTCGAGCGTGACGACATCGACGGCGATCCCGCGCTCCTCGAGGAACGACGAGACGAGGCCGGCGTATGCGGTCGCGACGCGCACCCCGTCGAGGTCGCTCAGCTCGTGGAAGCGACCGGGAGGGCCGGCGAATCGGAAGGTGGAGCCGCCGAAGCCGAGCGCCTCGATCTCGCGCGCGGGGAGGCGGGTGTCGAGCAGCAGGTCGCGGCCCGTGATGCCCACGTCGAGCGCGCCGGAGGCGACGTAGGTCGCGATGTCGCGCGGGCGCAGATAGAAGAACTCGACGTCGTTCGCTGCGTCGATCAGGTGGAGCTGCTTGGAGTCGCGCCGGGTGGCGTACCCGGCCTCGTCGAGCAGCTCGACGGCGGTCTCGGAGAGGGATCCCTTGTTGGGGACGGCGATGCGGAGCATGGTGGCTTTCGGGTGGAGGTCTGCGGGTGCGAGGAGGCCGCGGCGCGGCGCGTCACAGATGTCGGTAGACGTCCTCGAGGCTCAGCCCCTTCGCGATCATCATCACCTGCAGGTGGTAGAGCAGCTGCGAGATCTCCTCTGCCGCCGCCTCGTCGCTCTCGTGCTCGGAGGCCATCCAGACCTCGGCGGCCTCCTCGACGATCTTCTTTCCGATCGCGTGGATGCCCGCGTCGAGCTCGCGGATCGTCCCGGAGCCCTCCGGGCGCGTCTGGGCCTTCTCAGCCAGCTCCGAGAACAGGGAGTCGAACGTCTTCACCCGTCAAGGCTACCGGGTCCTGCCTGTCACGCAGGTCAGTGCCGGTGCGCGAGCGCGAGCGCCCTGAGGTCCTCGATGGCCCTGCCGGGATCGTCGGCGCCGAACACCGCGGATCCGGCCACGAACGTGTCGGCACCCGCCTCGGCGGCCTGCTCGATCGTGCCCGGAGCGATCCCGCCGTCGACCTGGAGCCACACCTCGGCGCCGCGGGCGCCGGCGAGCTCGCGCAGCGCGGAGAGCTTGTTCATCGTCTCCGGCAGGAACGACTGGCCACCGAAGCCCGGCTCGACCGTCATCACGAGGATCTGGTCGAACGCGTCGAGGTGGTCGTACAGCGCCTCGGCCGACGTGCCCGGCTTGATCGCGACGCCGGCCCTCGCCCCGATGTCCCGCAGCCGCCGCGCCAGCGCGACGGGATCGGCCGCCGCCTCGAGGTGGAAGGTGACCGACGCCGCGCCGATCTCGGCGTAGCCAGGCGCCCACCGGTCGGGGTCGTCGATCATGAGGTGCACGTCGAGCGGCACGGGGCTCGTGGCCTGGACCCGCTCCACCATCTGCGGACCGAACGTGAGGTTCGGCACGAAGTGGTTGTCCATGACGTCGACGTGCACGTAGTCCGCGCCGCCGATCTGCTGGAGGGCGGCCTCCATGTTCACGAAGTCGGCGGAGAGGATGCTCGGGTTGATGCGGGGCGCGGCTGATTCAGTCACGCGATCGATTATCCCCCGCGCCGCCGGAGGAGGGCGACGAACATCGCGTCCGTCCCGTGCCGGTGGGGCCAGAGCTGGGCGCGGCCCGTTCCGTCCTCCGGCGCGGCGAGGTCGATGTCCGTCCGCGCGACGGCGCGGATCGCCGCCCGCGCATCGAGCTCCTCGAGGTCGTCTCCCGCCTCCTCCCGGACGCGCGCCACGACCGCGGCCGTCTCGGCCAGATGCGGGGAGCAGGTCACGTACGCGACGACGCCGCCTGGCCGCAGCGCGCCGACCGCCGCGCGCAGCAGCTCCTCCTGGAGCGCCGCGAGCTCGGCCACGTCGGCCGGGCGCTTGCGCCACCGCGCCTCAGGCCGCCGACGGAGCGCTCCGAGACCCGTGCAGGGCGCGTCGACGAGGATCCGGTCGTAGCGACCGTGACGCTGGGCCGCCAGCGCGCGCCCGTCGGCCTCGGAGACCGGCACGGCGCCCGGAACCGCCGCGACCGCGCGGCGCACGAGCTCCGCGCGGTGCGGCGAGACCTCGTTGGCCTCGAGGGACGCGCCCCGCTCGCGCGCCTCGGCCGCGAGCAGCGCGGTCTTGCCCCCTGGGCCGGCGCACAGGTCGAGCCAGCGCTCGCCCTCCCCTGCCCCGAGATCGAGTCGGGACAGCGCCAGCGCGGCCAGCTGCGATCCCTCGTCCTGGACCCTGACCCGGCCCTCGTGCGCGCGGACCATGGTCTCGGGATCCCCGCCCCCGAGCCGGAAGCCCGCCGGCGAGTACGGTGTGCGCTCCGCCTCGGGCGCGGCGAGGCCCGGCAGCGCGATCATCGTCACGGCCGGCGGAGCGTTGTCCGCCTCCAGCAGCGCGGGCAGCTCGTCCGACCGGCCCTCCGCCGCCAGCGCGCGACGGAACGCCCTGATCACCCACACGGGGTGCGCGTGCCGCAGGGCGAGCCGCTCGTCATCCGACCGCGCGGCCTCCTCCGCCCGGGCGATCCACGACGCGCGATCGGCCTCGGCGACCCTGCGCAGGACCGCGTTCGCGAACCCGGCGGCGCCGCGCCCCGCCGACTCCCTGACGAGCTCGACCGACTCGTTCACGGCCGCGTGCGGCGCGACCCGCGTGGCGAGCAGCTGATGCGTCCCCAGGCGCAGACCGTCGAGGACCGGGGGGTCGATCGCGTCCGGCTCCCGGCCGGCGGCGATCCGGACGACCGCGTCGTAGGTGCCGATCGCGCGCAGCGTGCCGTAGGCGAGCTCCGTCGCGAGCGCGGCGTCCGACGCGTCGAGGTGCGCGCGCTCGATCTCGCGCGGCAGGAGCAGATTCGCGTATGCGTCGTCCTCCTGCACGGCCCGCAGGACGGAGAACGCGACGCGACGCGCGGCCTGCACCCTGGTGCGCCGGCCGGAGCGGTCGCCGCTCACGATCCGAGCCTGACGGCCCCGCGCAGTCCGCGGAACCAGTCGGCCGCCGCCATGGGCCCTTTCCCCGCCGGCTGCACGCGGGTGAGGAGGATGGCGCCGTCGCCCGTCCCGGCGAGCACCCCGCCGCGCTGCGACGCGAGCGCGCCGGGCTCGAGACCCGGCGCGGAGTCCGGCGCGGGCTCGGCCGCCAGGACCTTCAGCCTCTCCCCCGCGACCGTCGTGTGCGAGCCCGGCTCCGGCGTGACGCCCCTGTGACGCGCGATGACCTGCTCCGCCGGCTCCTCCCACCGCACGCGGCCGTCGTCGAGCGCGAGCTTCGACGCGTACGTCGCCTCGCCCTCCTGCGGCACGGCGCGCGCCGTCCCGTCGGCGATCCCGGCGACCGTCTCGGCCACGAGGGCGGCGCCGGACACGGCGAGCTCGCCGAGCAGGTCGGCCGTCGTCTGGCCGCCGTCGATCTCGTGCCGGAGCGTCGCGTACACGTCGCCGGCGTCGAGCTCCTCCACGAGGCGGAACACGCTCGCCCCCGTCGTCGTCTCGCCGGCCATGAGTGCGCGCTGAACCGGTGCGGCACCGCGCCAGTGCGGGAGGAGCGAGAAGTGGAGGTTGATCCAGCCGTGCGGGAAGGCCGACAGGAGCGGCTCGCGCACGAGGGCGCCGTAGGCGACGACGACCGCGAGTTCGGCGCCGAGCTCTGTCAGCCGCGCCGTCTCGTCGTCGCCGAGCGCACGCGCCTTCACGACCTCGAGCCCGAGG
>JBQDDT010000104.1:0-10660 GCA_052092505.1 Microbacterium sp.
CGGTGCGAGAGAATGCTCTAAGAAGGCGAGCGGAGAGCACTTTCTCGCACCGGAACGGGTCGGCAGGCGGCGGGTGCCCGACGGGTGAGGCGGGGTCAGACCGAGCCGGTGTTGTCGATCGACAGCGTCACGGACGTCTTCTCCGGCACGTGCTCCGAGCCGATCTCCGGATCCGTGCCGGTGATCGTGGTCCACTCGTTCGGCCACGCTCTCCACAGCTGGTTGAACTCGACCTCGAAGCCCGCCTCCTGGAGGGCGTCGACCGCCTCGTCGCGGGTCATCCCCTCGACGTCGGGGATCGCGACGGGCTGCGGTCCGAGGGATTCGATCAGCGTCACCTGGTCACCCTCGGCGAAGACTCCGTCGCCGCCCTTCGGCACGATCCCGATGACGCGGTTCTCGGCGATCCCGTCGTCGTACTGCCGCTGGGTCTCGCCCGCCACGGTCAGGCCGGCGCCCTCGAGGCGCGAGGTGGCGTCCGCGATCGACGCCTCGGTCACGTCGGGGACGGCACCGAGGGAGACGGAGAGGATGGCGGTGTCGCCGTCGTGCGCCGTGCAGCCGTCCGTGCACATCGCGACGTCGCCGCCGTCGCGGGGCTGGATGCGCACGTTGGTGACGTTGCCGGCGGTCGCGTCGAGGAAGTACTTCCGCACCTCAGCGACCTCGACGCCGAGCTCGGCCAGCTGATCCGTCGCGTCCTCCTCCGACGTGCCGGGCAGCGCCGGCACCTCGACCTCGGCCGGCCCGGACGAGACGTTCACGGTGACGGTGCTGTCCTTGTCCACCGCGGCGCCGGGGGAGGGGTCCGTGTCGACCACGACGCCGGCGTCGACCTCGAGGCTGTGCACGCCGTTCTCCACGGCGACGAGGCCCTGCTCGGCGAGCGCCGCCTTCGCCTCGTCGAAGGTGCCGCCGGACACGTCGGGCACCGCGACCTGGGAGCCGGGGCCTGTGCCCCAGAACCAGCCGGCCCCGCCGGCGGCGAGCGAGAGCACGAGCACGAGGGCGACGAGCCAGAACCCGCGGCGCGAGCGCCGCTCGGTGACGCGGCGCAGCCGGACCGAGTTCTCCTCGGGGAAGGACCGCGGCGTCGGATCGTCGATCTCGGCGGTGACGACGTCCGTCCGCGAGAACGGCATGATCTTCGTCTGCTCGTCGGTGTCGATCGGCTCGGCCAGCGCCTCGGTGACGGGCAGGGCGGCGCCGGAGGCGGCGAGGGGCGAGACGCCGAGCTGGCGCTCGATCTCGCGCACCCGCTCGAGCATCTCCCCGGCGTGCTCCGGCCGCTCGTCCGGCTCCTTCTCCGTCGCCCAGAGGACGAGCTCGTCGAGCTGCTCAGGAACGGCGGGGTTCTTCGCGCTCGGACGGGGGACGGAGTCCGTCGCGTGCTGGTAGGCGATCTGCATCGGCTGCTCGCCGCGGAAGGGCTGCACGCCGGTGAGCATCTCGTAGAGCATGATGCCGAGCGCGTAGATGTCGCTGCGGGCGTCGGCCGTGCCGCGGGTGACGAGCTCGGGGGCGAGGTAGGCGATCGTCCCGAGGAGCTGGGCGCCCGTCGCCGTGTTGGCGCTGGTCGCGCGGGCGAGCCCGAAGTCGCCGACCTTGATCCGGCCGTCCTCGGCGAGCAGGACGTTCTCCGGCTTGACGTCGCGATGGATGAGCCCGGCGCCGTGCGCGGCGGACAGGCCGGAGAGGATCGCGTCCAGCACCGTGATGGTCTGGGTCACGGACAGCCGCTTCTGCTCCTTGAGGAGGTCTCGCAGGGTGATGCCGGGGAGGTACTCCATGACGAGGTAGGCGAGCTCCCCGTCCTGCCCCTGATCGAATACGTTGACGACGTGCGGATCGGCCAGGCGGGCGGCCGAGCGCGCCTCCTGGATGAACCGGCTCTGGAAGACGCTGTCATCGCTCAGGTGCGCGTGCATCACCTTGAGCGCGACGCGACGCTCCAGCCGCAGGTCGGTGGCCACGTAGACGGTGGCCATCCCGCCGCGGGCGATCCGCGAGCGGACCCGGTACCGGCCGTCGACGAGCTGCCCGACGAGCGGGTCCGCCTGCTGACTGGTACTCACGGCGCCAGTCTACGGGCGCGCCTCGGGCAACCCTGGGAGCGCAACACCCGCGAGATCACGCGGGTGTCGGCGGGTCCGACGCCCGACGGAGCCGGCGGGAGCGCTCACCCCAGCTCGTTCAGCCAGCGGTACGCCTGGGTCTCCCAGCGGGCGTAGCGGCCGGGGTGCGCGGAGACCTGGACGGCCTGCGCGGCGGCGCCGAACGACATGCCCTCCCAGTCGGGGATGTCGTACAGGCCGCGCGTCTTGCCGCCGTTCGGGTCGTGCGCTCCGCCGTAGAACACCCTGGTCGCCCTGTGCGGGTCGGTGAGCTGGTCGCGCGTCCCCCAGCCCTGGCTCGGGCGCTGCTGGAACAGTCCGAGCGAGTCGCGGTCGCCGTAGGAGACGTTCCGCATCGACGACTCGACCATGGCCGTCGCGAGAGCGGTCGCGATGGCGCGATCGGATGCCCCGATCTCCCGTCCGGTGCGGATGATGAGCTTCGCGTTGCCGAGCTGCTCGTCGTCGAGGGAGGCGGTCAGCTGACTCGTCCCCTCCGCCGGCGCTTCGGAGGACCCGCCGCCAGAATCGCCGCCCTCGAGCTTCAGCTTCTGCCCCGGGTAGATGATCGCGCCGGAGGAGAGGCCGTTGGCCTCGAGTATCGCCGCGACGCTCGTGCCGTGCTCGGCGGCGATGCCCCACAGGGTGTCGCCGGAACTCACCGTGTGCGTCTTCGACGTCGAGCCGTCGGATTCCTGCCCGGACGATCCGGCCGGCTTCGCAGCCTGTGAGGAGCCGCCGGAGCCGGAGACCCGCAGCTTCTGTCCGGGGAAGATCGTGGCGGATCGGCCGAGGTCGTTCGCCTCGAGGATCGCGTTCACGCTCGTGCCGTGCTCGCGGGCGATGCTCCAGAGCGTCTCTCCGGAGGCGACCGTGTGCGTCGCGCCGCCGGACGACGATGAGCCGCTCGATGCGCCCTTCGCCCCCGAGTGCTTCGCGCCGGAGGAGCCTGACCCGCCGGAGGGTGCCGTGCCCGACAGCTTCAGCTTCTGTCCCGGGAAGATGACGGAGGAGGCTTTCAGGCCGTTCGCCTTCACGAGCGCGTCCAGGCTGATCCCGTGCTCCTGAGCGATGGTCCAGAGCGTGTCGCCCTGTCCGACGGTGTGGGTGCCGCCGGACGAAGACGCTCCGGAGCTGGACGCCTCGGCGGCCGACGCCCCGGACGCCGGTGCGGTCAGGCGCAGCTTCTGTCCAGGGTGGATCGTGGCGTCGCGAAGCCCGTTCCAGGCGAGGATGTCGCGCGTCTGCAGCCCGTTGCGGATGGCGATGCCCGTCACGGTGTCGCCCGGCTCGACGACGTGCCGGTCGGCGGCCTGTGCGGCCTCGCCGACGCCGAGCGTGAGCGCGAGCGATCCGACGAGCGCGATGGGCGTCGTGGTGAGCGCGGCACGTCGGAACGATCCGCCCTGCTTCGGTCCGGCCGTCGCGGCCGTGCGTGTCTGCGACATCGTCAGTCCCCCCTCGAAGGTCCCGAGCCACGCTGTCAAAGATGTATATGCATGTCAACAGTTGATAACGATTGTGGCTGATGTGACGAGTGTGAATTCTGATATGTCGTATAAGCATGCGGATCGACAGTGAGAGGATGGTCGCGTGGCTGAGACGACCCCCGCACCGCACCCGACCGACTGGCTCACCGTCCCCGACGCCGCCGAGCATCTCGGGGTGACGCCGGGCGCCGTGCGCCGACTCCTCGAGGACTTCGCGCTCCTCGCGTCGCGGCGGCAGGGCGTGCTCAAGATCCCTTCGGTGTTCCTCACACCGGACGGGCCGCTGCCGTCCCTGCGGGGGACCGCCATCGTGCTGCACGACGCCGGACTCGACGTCGACGAGTCGATCGACTGGATCCTCGGGTACGAGGACGCGCTCGGGAACGCGCCGATCGCGTCGCTCCTCGCCGGCCGCAAGGCCGAGGTGCGTCGCGTCGCCCAGGTGCTGTAGGCGTCAGGTCCGCCGCTGCGTCGCCGCGGTCGCGAGCTCGCGCAGGGCGTCCGTCGCGTCGGCGGCGAGGCGCGCCCCCGTGAGTGCCGCATCCGCCTCGCGGGAGAGCGCGACGATCCGCTCCTCCACCTCGTCGAGTGCTCCGGTGCGACGGATCGTGCCGGCGAGGGCCGCGACGTCGTCGTCGCTCAGCAGCGGGGAGCCGAATCGCGCGTCGAAGGCCTCCAGCTCCGCACCGGTCAGTGTGGAGCGGGTGAGCGCGATGAGGAGGGTCCGCTTCCCCTCGCGCAGGTCGCCGCCGGATGGCTTGCCCGTCTCGCCGGGGTCGCCGAACACGCCGAGCACGTCGTCGCGCAGCTGGAAGGCGAGCCCGATGGGCAGGCCGAATCCGCGCAGAGCGTCGAGCTGCGCATCGTCCGCTCCGGCGAGGGAAGCGCCGATCGCGAGCGGCTGCTGCACGCTGTAGCGGGCGGACTTGTACGAGGCGATGCGCAGGGCGCGGTCCGCGAGCTCCTCCGCGGGTGCGACGGCCCACGCGGACTCCTCGGCGATGTCGAGGAACTGCCCGAGCGTCACCTCCCTGCGCATGAGGCCGTACTCGGCTCGAGCTCGTCCAGGGGTGCTCGAGCCGCCGAGGGCCTCCTCGAGGAGGTCGTCGCTCCACGCGACGAGCAGATCGCCGAGGAGGAGCGCGCCGGATCGCCCGAAGGCCGCGGCGTCTCCCTCCCACGTGCGCGCCTCATGGTCGGCCTCGAGAGCGCGATGGGCCGAGGGACGTCCGCGCCGAGTGTCGGCGTTGTCGATGATGTCGTCGTGCACGAGCGCGGCGGCCTGGAACACCTCGAGGGCCGCGCAGACTCCGACAGGGGAGGACCCGGCGACGAGCGGTTCCTCGGTGCCGGTGAGGTCGGCGATCGCGTGCCAGCCGGCCGCGCAGAAGCGTGCGCGGAGCCTTTTTCCTCCGGCGAGGGAGCGGGCCGCGTGCTCGACGAGGAGGGCGGCCTCGTCGCCGAGTGGGGCGACCTCTGCGCGTCGAGCTGAGATGAAGCTATCGAGACGCTGGGAGACGGCTTCGACGAGGTGGGCGGGAGGCGTCACGGGCCTAGCCTAGTGATTACCACGGGCGGTAGACTGAACCCAGTCAACGTATGGGAGGGAACCCGATGCCACTCTCCGAGCAGGAACAGCGGCTTCTGGATGAGATGGAGCGCCATCTCATGCAGAACGACGCCGATGTCGTCCACGCCTCGGGTGCCCGTTCGTTCAGCTACCGCAACATGGTGCTCGGCGCGGTCATCGCGATCGCGGGTCTCGGGGCGATCATCGCCGGGATCACCGTCTGGCAGTCGGTGCTGGCCGTCGGCCTCGTCCTCGGCATCGTCGGCTTCGCCGCGATGCTCGGGGGAGTGATCCTGGCGTCGACCCCGACGAAGACCCCGCCGGCTCGCGGCTCGTCCGCGCACGGGCGCGGTGCGCCGAAGGGCTCGGGAGGGCGCGGATCCGCGTCTTTCATGGAGCGCATGAACGATCGCTGGGATCGCCGCCACCAGGGCGAGTGACTCCGCAGCCGGAGTGACGGGCGTCGACCTGCGGGTCGGCGCCCTTCTCATTCCGCCAGCTGAGCGCGGTAGCGTGCGATCTTGGCGGCGTCCGGCCCGATCTGACGAGGCGCCGCGTCCCCCGCGAGGACGGTGGACAGCGCTTCCAGGCAGGAGTCCCAGCCGGCGGCGGTGCGCGGCATCCAGTCGGGATCGAGGATCGTGTTGCTGAGTCGCAGGATGCTGCCGTCGCCTTCTGGCTCGATGCTCCATCGCAGACGCTCGCCGCCCCATTCGTAGGCGAGGGTGCGGGGCTCGTCGAACTCGGTCACGATCGACTCCTCCGGCGCCTCGCCCTCCATCAGGAAGGCGATGCGCCCGCCGAGCCGCGGCTCCAGCTCGACTCGGCATGGGTACCACCTGCTCAGCTGCTCGGAGTCGGTGAGCGAGCGCCAGACTCGCGCGGGCGGGTGAGCGAGCCTCACGGTGAAGAGGAGCGTCGGCTCCGCGCCGCTTCTGTCCACGCTGACGTCAATGTCCATGTCCATCCCCTTCTGCCGGGTCCTCATCCAGATGGCTGCTCAGCGCTTGGAGCGCCCCGAGCCATTTCCTCCGATACGGAGCGAGCCATTCCTCGATCGGTGCGAGCGCGCGCGGCTCGACGCGGTACCGTCGCGCGCTGCCTTCGACCGAGCTGCGGACGAGGCCGCACTCCCGCAGGAAGCGCAGATGCTTCGACACATTCGACTGCGTGAGCCCTGTCGCATCCACCAGCTCGCCGACGCGCAGCCCGTCCTCCGCGAACAGCTCATCGAGGATGCGCCGCCGGGACGGCTCGGCGATGAGTGCGAACACGTCGGCCATGCGACCAATCATGACTGAACAGTCATATAAGCGCAACGCTTCCCCCGCGAACGCGGCGCATGCGTGCGATGCGGCTGAGCCCCGCACCTTCCATGCCGCATCGTCCGTGGTGCCTCATGCCGTGAGCTCATGCGGAGAATCGGCGGGGTCGAGACCCACCTCGTCACCGCGCACTGCCTCCTGCCGCTGAGCACGGAGCGCGCCGATCCAGCATCCGCGGCACGCCGGAGCCGGGACTCCTCCTCCACTCACGCTCCTTTTCCCTCCACCTCCGTGGCCCTTGAGAAATCAAGGGTCACGGCGGTTCTTTCGTGCGAGATACTGTTCAAGGTTCCTAGACAGTGGTGGAAAGTGGAGTAAAGTGGGGATCACCTCGGATTGGCCGGACGAAGAGGGGGTGATGGCCGATGCTGCTGGGCACGCACACCCCCAAGCTCGACGACAAAGGCCGCGTCATCCTCCCGGCGAAGTTCCGTGAGGAGCTCGCCGGCGGCATCGTCGTCACCCGCGGCCAGGAGCGCTGCCTCTACGTGTTCTCCACGAGCGAGTTCGAAGAGGTCCACGAGCGGATCCGCCAGGCGCCGCTGAGCAACAAGCAGGCCCGCGACTTCCTGCGCATGTTCCTGTCCGGGGCGAGCGCCGAGACCCCGGACGGGCAGAACCGCATCACGCTCCCTCAGCACCTGCGCCAGTACGCGGGGCTCGAGAAGGAGCTCATCGTGACGGGCGTCGGCGCCCACGCGGAGATCTGGGATGCCGAGTCCTGGAACAGCTACCTCGCCGCGAACGAGGAGAACTACTCGGAGATGGAGCAGGAGGTGATCCCCGGACTCTTCTGACGCCCCTGGCTGTGACCTCCAGCCGCAGCCCTGACATCACTTCCCCGGTGGCAGGTCGAGCGGAGGGGGATCAGGGTCAGGGGACTCTCCGGAACATCATGAGCCTCCACGACATCCACACCCCCGTCCTGCTCGAGCGCTGCCTCGAGCTGCTGGCCCCTGCGCTCGAGCGCGAGGGTGCCGTCTACGTCGACGGCACCCTCGGCATGGGCGGCCACGCCGAGGCCGTGCTCGGGCGCTTCCCCGGTGCGCGCCTCGTGGGGATGGACCGCGACCCGCAGGCGCTGGGCATCGCCGGCGAGCGACTCGCCAGGTTCTCCGACCGAATCACCCTCGTGCACACGGTGTACGACGGGATCGATGCCGCGCTCGCCGCCGCTGGTGAGGATGCGGCGGACGCCGTCCTGTTCGACCTCGGAGTGTCGTCCCTGCAGCTCGACGACGCGTCGCGCGGCTTCGCGTACGCACAGGACGCCCCCCTCGACATGCGGATGGATCCGACGGACGGACGCACAGCCGCCGATGTCGTCCGCACTTCTCCCGAAGGGCGCCTCCGCCAGATCTTCGAGCGCTACGGCGAGGAGAAGCTCGCCGCCCGCTACGCCAGGGCGATCGTCCGAGCGCGCGAGCGGGAGGACATCACCGGATCGCGCCAGCTCGTCGACATCCTCCAGGAGGCGACTCCCGCGGCGGTGCGGAGCCAGGGGCACCCGGCCAAGCGGGTCTTCCAGGCCCTGCGGATCGAGGTGAACGAGGAGCTCGCGGCGCTCGAGCGCGCGATCCCCGCCGCACTCGACGCGCTCGCGGTCGGCGGGCGCATCGTCGTCCTGTCCTATCAGTCGCTCGAGGACCGGTTCGTGAAGCGGCTGTTCGCGGAGGCCGCGGCGTCGAGCGCGCCGCGAGGGCTCCCCGTCGAGCTGCCGGAGCACGCCCCGCGCGTGCGCCAGCTCGTCAGGGGAGCGGAGCGCGCGAGTGATGAAGAGGCCGAGACCAACCCCCGCGCGAGGCCCGTCCGGCTGCGCGCGGCCGAGAAGCTGAGGGAGGCGATGTGAGCATCGCAGATCGCGCGCTGATCGATTCGCCGCGCCCGAGCCGGCGGCAGGAGCCCTCCGCCCCCGAGCGTCGCGGTCTCCGCCTCGTCGACGCGCCGGCGGTGCGCCGCCGCCCGCGGACCCTCTACGCGGTCGTCGCCCTGCTGGGGGTGGCGCTGATCGTCGGCGCCCAGATCGCCCTGTCCATGCTGACGACCCAGGACAGCTACCGGGTCGCCGATCTGATGCAGGAGCGCCGCGACCTCACGCTCGAGGCCCAGCAGCTCGAGGACGACATCGCCGGGCTCGCCTCTCCCCAGTACCTCGCGGCGAACGCCGCGTCGCTCGGCATGGTCATCGACAGCACTCCGGGGTATCTCCGGCTGAGCGACGGCAGGATCACGGGAGACACCGCTCCGGCGTCCGAGGAGTCCACCGTCGACGCGAAGCGCGCCCAGGTCGGCAACGCGCTCGTCAGCGACACGCCGCTGGCGACCGACCAGGATCGCTCCCTCACGGGAACGATCAAGAAGAAGCAGAAGGCGTCGGACAGCGCGGCGAACGGCGAAGAGCAGGGTGCGGCGCCTCCGTCGATCGATGATGGGCTCCCGAGCCCCCAGACGCACTGACAGACGACGAACGGAGAGCCGATGAGCAGCACGCGCCGCACGGAGTCCGCTCGAACGCCGCGCCGACGCACGGTGTTCGCGCTGGCGATCGTCTTCGTGCTGCTCGTCGCATTCGTCGTCCGCCTCGTCGACATCCAGGTCGTGCGCGCGCAGGAGCACCTCGCGGACGCCTCGCAGTCCGGGCTGTCGGGGAGCCGCACGCTCTACGGGGTGCGGGGATCGATCGTCGACGCGAACGGCCAGACGCTGGCCAGCAGCTCCCAGCTCTATGACGCCCAGATCGACCCCAAGGTCGCGACGAGCATGTCCACGCGCGACGACGAGGGGGAGAAGGTCGCCGTGCCGTTCTCCGAGTACGCGGACGACATCGCCAGGGTGCTGGACGTCGAGCCGGAGACGGTCGAGAAGATCGTCGACGACGCGATCGCGGCGAACCCCGATTCGCGCTTCGCCTACCTCAAGCGCGGTCTGACGACCGCGCAGTACGTCGACCTCGTCGACCTCGGACTGCCCTTCATCTCGTTCACGCCGCAGCCGTCGCGGACCTACCCTGGCGGAGCCGTCGCCGGCAACCTCGTCGGCTTCATGCGGAACGTCGACGACGAGCCGCTCGCGGGATACGAGCTCATGGAGGACTCGTGCCTCGCGGCGACGAACGGCACCGAGAGCTACCAGCAGAGCCCGAGCGGCGTGCGGATCCCCGGCACGGAGACGACCGAGGATGCGACCGACGGCGGGACGCTGCAGCTCACGATCGACTCCGACCTGCAGTGGTACCTCCAGGAGATGATCGCCGAGGAGGTCGCCGACAAGAAGGCGGTGAGCGGGACGGTCACGGTCGTCAAGGCCTCGACCGGCGCGATCAGGGCCGCCGCAGAGTTCCCGAGCGTCGACCCCAACGACATCGCCGCGAGCGATCCTGATGATCGCGGCTCGCGCCTGTTCCGGACGACCTTCGAGCCGGGGTCCACGTTCAAGGGGATCACGGCGTCGATGCTCATCGACTCGGGGAAGGCGACGCCGACCTCGACGGAGCTCGTGCCGATGCGCGAGGAGTTCGACAACGGGGCCGTCGTCAACGACGCCACGGCGCACGGCGAGGAGAACTACACGCTCGCCGGCGTGCTCATGGAGTCGTCCAACGTCGGCATCTCCAAGTTCAGCGACCTCATGACGCCGCAGGAGCGCCAGGAGTACCTCGAGAAGTACGGGGTCGGCACCAAGACCGGCGTGGACTTCCTCGGCGAGGAGGCCGGCGTGCTGCGCGGTGCGGACACGTGGGACGCGCAGACGACGTACGCGACGGCCTTCGGGCAGGCGTTCACCGTGACCGCGCCGCAGGTGGCCGGCGCGTATCAGGCGCTCGCGAACGGCGGGGTCAAGGAGCCGCTGCACCTCGTCGAGTCGTGCACGCTCGAGGACGGCACCGTGATCGAGCCGGAGCTTCCCGGCGAGTCGCGGGTGGTGAAGGAGAGCACCGCCGATCAGATGATGTCGCTGATCGAGAACGTCGCCGTCCAGGGGGCGAACGACATCGACGTGCCGGGGTACCGCGTCGGCGTCAAGACCGGAACCGCGCAGAAGCCGGACGGCAACGGCGGGTACAAGCCCGGCGTCTACCTCACGAGCATCGTCGGCGTCGCGCCGATCGACGACCCGCAGTACGTCGTGGCGGTCACGCTCGACGAGCCGAAGACGATAAAG
>JBQDDT010000105.1:0-10560 GCA_052092505.1 Microbacterium sp.
GAGTTCTCAAGGAACAGACACACCCAACACCACGAACCAACGCGGCACGCCGGGGTTTCTCCTCTTCCCACACAGAAGCGAACAGCCGAAGCCGTTCGCCGTTGATGTGGGGTGGTCACCTGCTGGAGCCGAGCTCCGTGAGGCAACCTCGTTAGCTTAACCCATCCTTCAGCGCCTCGCAAACCGAGGCGATCGAGAGGAGATCAGCCTCCCGACCGGTTCGACCGTGGTCGATTCCGAGCCGGGATGTGTCGCCCACTTGGGATGGGAGCCTTCCGGCTCAACCTCACCGCTTGGCGGCGACAGGAGAGACATTACGCACCCACCGCCCCCGGCGACAAATCGAGTCCAGATCCGGGCGTGTCGAGGCCGTTCGCAGCGGACGCCGCGCCCGCCGTCGTGGGTTCGTTGTACGTTGCCATCAGGAGCGTCCGATGGTTTCACCGGTCGCCCTCATCGACCCAGAGGAGGCAGGTACATGACATCCGTTCCTGAGATCGCGATCGCCGACGGCGTCCGGATCCCCCAGCTCGGCTTCGGGGTGTTCCAGGTCCCGCCCGAGGAGACGCGCGACGCGGTGCTGGCCGCCTTCGACGTCGGCTACCGCCACATCGACACCGCCCAGATGTACGGGAACGAGCAGGGTGTCGGCGACGCCCTCGCGGCATCCGGCCTCGCTCGCGACGAGGTGTTCATCACGAGCAAGCTGAACAACCCGTTCCACCGTCGTGACGACGCCCTCCGCGCGGCGGACGAGAGCCTGGCGAAGCTGGGGGTGGAGCGGATGGATCTGTTCCTCATCCACTGGCCGCTGCCGACCACCGACGTCGACTACCTCGAGACGTGGAAGGCGATGATCGAGATCCGCGACCAGGGCAAGGCCCGCGCGGTCGGGGTCTCGAACTTCCAGGTGCCGCATCTCGAGCGGATCATCGCCGAGACGGGCGTCACCCCCGCCGCCAACCAGATCGAGGTGCACCCGTACCTCACCAACGAGACGGTGCGCGCGTTCAACCGCGAGCACGGGATCGCGACGGAGGCCTGGTCGCCGATCGCTCAGGGGCTCGTGCTCGATGACCCCACGCTGCAGGAGATCGCCTCGCGCGTCGGCCGCACGACGGCTCAGGTCGCGCTCCGCTGGCACGTCCAGCGCGGCGACATCGTCTTCCCGAAGTCGGTGACCCGTTCGCGCGTGGAGGAGAACTTCGCACTGTTCGACTTCGAGCTGACCGAGGCCGACGTCGAGGCGATCTCGGCACTGAACCGCGACCACCGCACGGGGCCGGACCCCGACGTGTTCGACCGGGTGTGATCCGAGAGAGAGCATGAACGCGCCCCACGCACGCTGCGAATCGAGCCGCGCCGGCGGTCCGGCTCGAGCCGTGCGTGGGGCGCGTCCGGCTCCGGTCCGCCCGCTCCCCCGGCCCGCGGTGGCCGTGCGCGGGGCGAGCCGCGAGGCCCGATCATGACGCCCGATCCCGCCACGCAGCGCTCACGCCGGCGTTCTGACCGGAGGCGCGGCGCCGGGCTCGTCAGGTGGATCCGCGTGCTCCTCCCCGCCCTCCTCATCGTCGTGTGGTTCGCGGCCGCCGGCGTCGGCGGCCCCTACTTCGGCAAGGTCGACGAGGTCTCCTCGAACGATCAGACCGCCTACCTGCCGGAATCGGCCGACGCGACCAGGGTCCAGGCGCTCCTCCCGGAGTTCACCGACTCCGACTCGATCCCCGCCATCGTCGTCTTCGTCGGCGACGACGAGCTCACGGACGAAGACCAGCAGGCGATCGACGACGCGGCCGCGGCGATCGGAGAGCTGCCGGTCGCGAGCGAGGTCTCCCCCGCCATCCCGTCGGATGACGGCCGTGCGGCGCAGGTGTTCGTGCCTGTCGCGGAGGACGCCGACATCGGCGACGCGGTGGCCGCGATCGGCGACGCCGCCGATCGCCCGCTTCCTGACGGCATCACCGCGTACGTGACCGGGCCGGCCGGCTTCTCGGCCGATCTCGTCGCCGGCTTCGCTGGCATCGACGGGCTGCTGCTCGGCGTCGCTCTCCTCGCCGTCCTGATCATCCTCGTCCTCGTGTATCGCTCGCTCCTGCTGCCCATCGCGGTGCTGTCGACCAGCGTCTTCGCCCTGTGCGCCGCTCTTCTGACGGTGTGGTGGCTCGCGAAGGCCGGCGTGCTCCTGCTCAGCGGCCAGACGCAGGGCATCCTGTTCATCCTCGTCATCGGCGCCGCGACCGACTACTCGCTCCTGCTCGTCGCGCGCTTCCGCGAGCAGCTGCGCCTCCATCGCGATCGCGCGGTCGCGCTCACGCGGGCACTGAGGGCATCCGTCGAGCCGATCCTGGCCTCCGGCGGCACGGTCATCGCCGGTCTCCTGTGCCTGCTGCTCAGCGATCTGAAGTCGAACAGCACGCTCGGCCCGGTGACCGCGATCGGGATCGCGTTCGCGATGCTCGCGGCACTCACCCTCCTCCCGGCGCTGCTGTTCGCCTTCGGCCGCGCGGCGTTCTGGCCCAAGCGCCCCGCGTTCGAGCCGGATTCCGCGGCCGAAACCGCCGCCGCGAGCCGCGGAGGATGGGCGAGGGTCGCCGGCCTCGTCCGTCGCCGCCCGCGGATCGTCTGGCTCGCGACGGCCCTCGTCCTCGCAGCCGGAGCGCTCGGCATCGGCCAGCTGAGCGCATCGGGCGTTCCTCAGTCCGACCTCGTGCTCAGCGACTCCCCCGCGCGGGATGGGCAGAGCGCCCTCGGCGAGCACTTTCCCGGTGGATCGGGCACCCCGGCCCAGGTCGTCGTGCCCGAGGACGACCTGCAGGACGCCGCCGACGCGCTGCAGGACCTCTCCGGCGTCGACAGCGTGGCCGTGACGGCCGCCGACGCTCCGGGAGGCACGGTTCCCGTCGATGCGGACGGCATCGCGCCGATCGCTCCCGGGGCTCCCGCGCCCGATCCCACCGTGGTCGACGGCGACGTGCTCCTCCAGGCGACGCTGTCGGACGCATCGGATTCCGCCGAGGCCGAACGCGCGGTCCGCGAGATCCGCGAGCGACTCGGCGACGTCTCCCCCGACGCCCTCGTCGGAGGCGTGACGGCGACCGCCGTCGACACGAACGACGCCTCGATCCACGACAGGAATCTGATCATCCCCGTCGTGCTCGGGGTCATCATGGTCATCCTCATGCTGCTGCTGCGCTCGATCCTCGCGCCCGTGCTGCTGATGCTCACGACCGTGCTGTCCTTCGGCACGGCACTGGGTGTCTCGGCGATCGTCTTCAACGAGGTCTTCCACTTCCCCGGCGCCGACCCTGCCGTGCCCCTGTACGGCTTCGTCTTCCTCGTGGCGCTCGGGATCGACTACAACATCTTCCTCATGACGCGCGTGCGCGAGGAGTCTCGCACTCACGGCACGCGCGACGGAGTGCTGCGGGGTCTCACGATCACCGGCGGCGTGATCACCTCCGCCGGGCTCGTGCTGGCCGCGACGTTCGCGGCGCTCGGTGTGATCCCGATCCTGTTCCTCGCGCAGATCGCGTTCATCGTGGCGTTCGGCGTACTCCTCGACACGTTCATCGTGCGCTCGCTGCTCGTCCCTGCGCTCGCGTACGACATCGGGCGGGCGATCTGGTGGCCATCACGACTCTCACGCCGGCCGCCCGAGAAGCAGGACGACGCGGAGGCGACCGGGAAGCGCTCCCGAGCGGAGTAACCTGACCCGAATGCGGGAGCAGAGCATGACCGGTACCGACGTCCTTCGGATGGACGGCGTCGACCTCGTCCGATCGGGGCGGCAGATCCTCTCCGACGTCAGCCTCCGCGTCCGATCAGGCGAGCACTGGGCGCTGATCGGACGCAACGGCGCGGGCAAGAGCACGATCCTGAGCATGTGCGGCGCGGAGCAGCACCCGACGCGCGGGACCGTCCACGTCCTCGGCCAGCGGCTCGGCCGCGTCGAGATCCGCAGACTCCGGGAGTCGATCGGGCACGTCAACCCGCGCCATCCCGTGCGCTCTCCGCTCACGGTGCGGCAGGTCGTGCTCACCGGAGCGACGGGGACCGTGGAGTTCATGCCGCGCTGGATCCCGGACACCGCGGCCGTCGCGCGCGCCGACGAGCTGATCGACATGCTCGGCCTCGGCGACATCGCCGACGCCACGTGGCCGACGATGTCGCAGGGCGAGCGCGGCAGGGCGCTGATCGCGCGCGCGCTGCTGCCCGACCCTCCGCTGCTCCTCCTCGACGAGCCGTCGACCGGGCTCGACGTCGCCGCGCGCGAGCAGCTCCTGGAGACGCTCGACCACCTCCACCGCACCGACGCGGATCTCGCGACGGTCCTCGTGACGCACCACCTCGAAGAGCTGCCGGAGACGACGACGCACGCCCTGCTGGTGGGGCACGGCCGCGTGCTCGCCGCCGGTCCGGCGTCCGACGTGCTCACGACGGAGCTCGTCACGGACGCGTTCGAGTATCCGATCCGGATCGAGCATCACGACGGGCGCTGGAGCGCCAGGGCGGAGGGCCCGCGCCGGAGCCTCTCGGTCTGAGCCCCGCGGATCGCGGGGCTCACGCACGACGGCGCCGGGCAGGAAACCCGCCCGGCGCCGTCCGCTCTCTCAGAACTCCTCGTGCACGAGCGGGTCGGCGCCGAAGATCCGCCCGCGCGCCAGCGATGAGATGCGCTCGATCTCCTCGCCGGACAGCTCGAAGCCGAACACGTCGGCGTTCTCCCGCTGCCGCTCCGGGGACGACGACTTCGGGATCGGCGTCGCATCGAGCTGCGTGTGCCAGCGGAGCACGACCTGCGACGGCGTCGCGTCGTGCGCCGCCGCCAGCTCGTTCAGCACCGGCTCCTGCAGCAGCTCGGTGCGCCGGGCGAGCGGACTCCAGCTCTCGGTGCGGATGCCGAGCTCGGCATGGAACGCGCGCAGCTCCGGCTGAGGGAAGTACGGGTGCAGCTCGATCTGGTTCACGGCCGGCACGACGCCCGTCTCGTCGACGAGGCGCTGCAGCATCTCGATCGTGAAGTTCGACACGCCCACCGAGCGGACGACGCCCTCGTCGCGCAGCGCGATCAGGCCGCGGAAGGTGTCGACATACTTGTCGACGCTCGGGTTCGGCCAGTGGATGAGCAGCAGGTCGATGTGCCCAAGCCCGAGTGTCTCGTTCGACGCACGGCCGCTCGCGATCGACTCGTCGTAGCCGTGGTGGCGGCCGGGCACCTTGGTCGTGACGATGAGATCATCGCGTGATGCGCCGCTGCGACGCACGGCCTCGCCGACCTCGGCCTCGTTCTCGTAGTTCACCGCCGTGTCGAGAACACGGTATCCGCCGGAGATCCCGGCCTCGATCGAGGCGATGCCCTCCTCGCCCGTGAGCTTGTAGGTGCCCAGCCCGAGCTGCGAGAACGGCTGGCCGTCGTTGAGCGTGACCTCGGGGATCCGGATCGGTTCTGCCATGGGATGCGTCCTTCCGTACGGGATTCCGACCCTACCGGCCGGCCCGCCCGGCCCTGGCCCTCACGTGCGCTCGCTCGCCCTGGCTGCCGAACAGCGACAGCACCTCGGTCGCCCCTCCCGCGCTGCCGAGCCAGTGGGGCACGTGGGTGTCGAACTCGGCCGCCTCGCCCGGCTCGAGCACGGTGTCGCGGTCCCCGAGCAGCAGGCGCAGGCGCCCGGAGAGCACATAGACCCACTCATAGCCGTCGTGGGTGACGAGCACGTCGGCCGGATCGACGGACGGATCGGCTGGCGGATAGATGAGCTTGTACGCGCGCACGCCCCCGGCGTTGCGGGTGAGCGGGATGTAGGTGACCCCGTGCCGAACGGTCGGCTTGATGTGCACGCGCGGATCGCCCGTCTCCGGGGCGCCGACGAGCTCGTCGAGAGTCACCCCGTAGGCGCGGGCGAGCGGGAGGAGGAGCTCGATCGTCGCCCGGCGACCGCCGCTCTCCAGCCGGGACCACGTGCTCGTGGAGATCCCGGTCCGGCGCTCGAGGTCGGCGAGCGTGAGCCCGCGGCGGGCCCGGATGGTCCGCAGCCGCGGGCCGATCGCGGCCGCCATCCGGTGTCCGTCCTCTGCCGCGCGCGCCTTCTCATCGTCCATGCTTGCCATTCTTGCAACAGAGGTCGCGATCCTCGCATGATCTCGCGCACGCTGATCGACATGGACGCACCCTTCGACGCCGCCGTGATCGGCGCCGGCCCCGCCGGACTGCAGACCGCCCTCACCCTCGCCCGGATGCATCGCACCGTGGTCGTGTTCGACGCGGGGACGTACCGGAACGATCCGGCCGACGCCACGCACAACCTGATCGGACACGACGGCCGACCCCCTGCGAGCCTGCGAGCGGCCGCCCGCGCGGACCTGGCGCGCTACGACACGGTCCGCGTGATCGAGTCCGGTGTGGAGCGGATCGCGGGGAGCGCCGGCGCGTTCGAGCTCACCACAGAGGCCGGGGCCTTCGTCGCGACGCGGATCGTGCTGGCCACCGGCGTGCACGACACGCTTCCGGACGTCCCCGGCCTGGCGGAGGCTTTCGGGTCCGTCGCGGCGCACTGCCCGTTCTGCCACGGGCACGAGTACGCGGGCCGGCACGTCGCGCTCCTGGGCGAGGGTCCTTTCCTCGAGCACATGGCGATGCTCATGGCGCCGATCGCCGGGCGCCTGACCGCGTTCACCGACGGGGCCGACCTCGATCCGGAGCTGGCGGAGCGGCTGCGCGGGCGCGGTGTCGACGTGCTCCGCGGGCCGGTCGCCGAGATCGTGCCGGACGAGACGCGCACCTCCGCGCTGATCCGCTCCGGCGACGGCGAGCACGAGGTGGGCGGGATCCTCGTCCGCGTCGAGTCCGCGCCCGCGGCCCCTCACGCCGAGCAGTTGGGGGTCGACCGCTCGGAGGCGGGCCTCGCGCTCGTCGATCCGTACGGGCGCACGAGCGTCGCCGGCGTCTTCGCCGCGGGCGACATCGCGCAGCTGCGGGGCGCGCCCGGGCCGATGTGGTCGGTGGCGAACGCGATCGCCGCGGGCGCCGCGGCGGGTGCGGGCGTCGTGCAGGACATCGCCGCCCATTCCTGACCCGCCCCGCACGACCGGCCCCGCCGCCCGCGAGATGCATCGATACTCGCGAGAGGCACGGAAACTCGGCCCGGTTTCGATGCATCTCGCGGGTTTCGGTGCATCTCGCGGGTGAGGGTTCGTCCGTTCGGATGAGGCGGGGCGGACGGCGGCCGTGCTGAGATGGGGGCGTGCCCTCCCCCGTGCGACGCGTCCCCTTCGACGAATGGGTGATGCCGGGGGTCCCCTATCGCTCGCTCGCCGGCGATGCCGTCCAGGCCGCCGTCGCGCTCCTCGCCGGCGTGGCCGCCTGGGTCATCCCGGTGGCGGCTCGCTGGATCCTCCCGCTGCCGGACGATCTTCTCCGGTGGCACTGGCCGATCGTCGGACTGAGCGTCGCCGTCCTGCTCGTCAAGCGGCGCTTCCCCGTCACGGCCGTCGCCGTCGGCTCCGCTCAGCTGGTCGTGCTGGTCCTCACCGTCGGCGTCTTCCCGGCGCTCCCGGCGATCGTCGTCGTGGACGTCCTCTACGCCGCCATGCTCTACGCGACCCAGCGCCGGCGCCTCGTCGTCTGCGGCCTCGCCGCCGCCGCGGTGCTCGCGCAGGTGATCTCCATCGGCCTGCGCGAGGCGAGCCCGCGCGTCGTCCCGCTCGCGATCGGCCTGGCCGCCGTGCTCTCGGTGCCGCTCATCTGGGGAACGGCCGTCCGACAGCGCGACGAGCTGCTGCGCGCCGAGACGGAGCGCGCCGACGCGATCGCCCGTGCGTCCGAGGCCGAGCGCACCGCCGCCGTGCGGGCGGAGCGCGCAGACGTCGCCTCCCAGCTGCACGACGAGATCGCCGCGCGACTGAGCGCGATCTCGCTGCAGGCCTCCGCGCTCGCCTCGCGCACCGACGACCCGAGAGCCGCCGACGCGATCGCCGCGATGCGCGCGTCGAGCCGGGAGGCGCTCGGCGAGCTGCACACCCTCATCGGCGTGCTGGCGCAGGATCGAGCGGATGACGGCTCCGCACGCGACCACGGGTCCTCGGCGACTCCGGACGACCCGACCGAGGCCCTGCGGCAGCAGGCCGCCGCGTTCGGCATCGACCTCGCCATCGACGGCGACGCGGGCTCCCTTCCCCCGCCCGTGACCTCCGCCCTCGAGCGCATCGGACGCGAGGCGATCGCCAACGCCGCCAAGCACGCCCCCGGCACCGCCGTGAGCGTCTTCCTCTCCCGCGATCGCGACGCGGTCACGATGCGCGTGGAGAACGCCCTCGCCGGGAGCGCCGGCGCCCGCACGACCGGATCGGGCCTCGGCACCCGGCTCATGTCGGCGCGCTGGGAGGCCGTCGGAGGGATCGGATCGGCCGGTCCCGTCGAGGGCGCGTGGCGTGTCGAAACGACCGTCCCGTCGCTCGATCCCGACCACAGCAGCAGGGAGCAGAGATGATCCGAGTCCTCATCGCTGACGACCACGCCGCCGTCCGCGCCGGCATCACCGCCGTCCTCGCAGGCGCGGACGACATCGAGGTCGCCGGTGAGGCCGCCGACGGCCGCGTCGCGATCGCGCAGGCCCGCGCTCTCGAGCCCGACGTGGTGCTCATGGACATCCGGATGCCGCACGTCGACGGCATCGCGGCGACCCAGGAGCTGACGGAGCTGCGGATCCCGGTGCTCGTGCTGACGACGTTCGCCGTCGACGACTACGTGGACGGCGCCCTCGCGGCCGGTGCCGCCGGCTACCTGCTGAAGACGGC
This sequence comes from Microbacterium sp., assembly GCA_052092505.1. GTDB lineage: Bacteria > Actinomycetota > Actinomycetes > Actinomycetales > Microbacteriaceae > Microbacterium. The sequence goes on from JBQDDT010000105.1 coordinate 8,794, forward strand.
GGAAGCCGAGGAGATCATCGACGGCGTGCGCCGCGTCGCCGCCGGCGAGGGCGTTCTCGCACCCGAGGTGACGCGGCGGGTGCTGGAGCGGGCGCGGGGAGCCGTCGTGAGGCCGGACGGCGACGGGGCCGCGGTGCTCGACCAGCTGACGCCGCGCGAGCGCGAGGTGCTCGCGGCGCTCGGGCAGGGGCTGTCGAACGCGCAGATCGCGGCCGCCCTGTTCGTCTCGGAGCCCACGGCGAAGAGCCACGTGTCGAACGTGCTCTCCAAGCTCGGCGCGCCCAGTCGCATGCGCGCCGCGGTCATCGCCAGAGACGCCGGACTCGCCTGACCGCTCCGCGAGATGCACCGAATCCCGCGAGCGCGCTCCGAGTTTCGATGCATCTCGCGAGTTTCGGTGCATCTCGCGAGGGAGGAGTGAGCGGGCGGGCGGGTCAGAGGAGGTGCAGGAGGAGGACGTGGGCGGCCGTGCCCGCGCCGATGCTGAGGAGCGGGTTCTCCCGCCACCAGTGCAGGCCTGCCGTGACGACGACCCCGACGGCGACCGGGATCGACTGCGCGAGATCGAGCACCCGCGTGTCATCGAGGGTGTGGATCACGAGCACGAGCATGATCCCGACGGGAAGGGCGTCGCCCAGCTCCTGGAAGACCCTGCTGCGGCGCAGCGGACGCAGGAACGCGAACGGCAGCGCCCGCAGCGCCCAGGTGATCCCGCCGCTGATCAGCACCGCGGCGACGAGGTACGGCGTCTCAGGCATGGTTCCTCCTCGAGCGCAGGGCGAAGCGGATCAGGACGAACGCCATGTACAGGACGATGCCGCCGACGAGGAGCCCCTCCGTCCCGAGGAGCAGGCCGGCGGTGAGCGCGGCCGCGACGGCGACGAACGGAGCGGCCACGTCGGGCCTGGCCTTGTACGCGTCGATCGCGAGCACGATGAACAGCGCGGGCAGAGCGAATTCGAGCCCCTCGATCCGGCCGGGCAGGAGCGAGCCCAGCAGTCCGCCGACGGTCACGCTCGCGACCCAGGCGAACTGGAACACCGCCTGGATCGCGATGATCCGCGACGCTCTCCACCGTCGGGACTCGGGAGTCGCCGTCAGCGCCCACGCCTCATCCGTCAGCGCGAACGTCGCGTAGGCCTTGCCGAGGCCGGGGATGCGCTGGAGCGGGAACGTCGACGCGTAGAAGATGTGCCGCGCGTTCACGAGGAACGCCGAGGCGGCGATGTGCGACAGCGGGACGGCGGCCGTCACGAGCCCGAGCAGGAGGAACTCGAACGACCCGGCGAACACGACGGCGGCGAACACCGTCCCCCACCACCAGGCGAGGCCCGACTGCACGACGAGCACCCCGAGCGCGAGGCCGAGCGGGATCGCCGCGAGGCAGGCGGGGACGGATCGTCTGATGCCGGCGCGGACTCCGCCGGGGAGCAGCTCGCCCTCACGCGACGCGTCGTTGCCGCGGCCGGGCGGCGACGGGACGGAACGCTCGTCTGCCACGGTGACGCCGCTCCCCTCTCGCACGCTGCCGCGGGGCCCGATCCCCTCGGCAAACGCGATCCATCCTAGGCGGCGGCGGGCTCGCACTCCTCGCCCGATGACGCTCCGAGAAGCCCGAAGCTGAACACCATCGATGAACGGATTAAGAACATCACAGAAATGTAACGCGATCGCGTGACAGGCGTTACCTCGCCGTTATAGAGTCGGAGACGCGGAAGCCGTTTTGCTGTGGCGGCGACCGACATGTGATTGCAGGACACTCTTGGT
>JBQDDT010000106.1:0-10551 GCA_052092505.1 Microbacterium sp.
CCTCGTCCGCGGGCCACCAGAGCGTCGCACCCGCGCCCTCGACGACCCCGACGAGCCACGGCGCTGGGGCGTCCGCGCCGATCCGCCACCCTTCGCCGCGGAGCCCTCCGCCGCTCACGCCGGCACCCCTGGCGCGTCCTCGCGGGCCGCCGTCAGCTCCGCCTTGACCCGGTCGCGCCGGTCGAGGATGACCGAGCGCATCGCACCGTCGAGCACGTCCCACAGATCCGCGACGTCCACCACGTCGCGGCGGAGCTCCCTCCCCTGCAGCCGCACCCACAGCCGGCGCAGGAAGGCGCCGGACGCGCCGTCGGTCGCGCTGCGTCCGAGGCGGAGCGCGTGGCGCACGAAGCCCTCCCGCTCCCAGCGCGCGCGCAGCATCCGGCTCGCCTCGGTCGCGTCGTCCATCCGGCCGACCGTGCGTCCCGCGGCCATGACGATGCGGCTCCGCTCCTCGGCCAGCTGCCACGGCGATCCGCTCCGGCGCGCCTCCTCCGCCACGAGATCGCGCAGCTCGCGGGTCCCCGTGACCTCGAGCTGCGCGATCGCCATGAACAGCCGCTGCAGGATCGAGCGGTCGAACGGCCTCGGCACGTCGTTCTTGGTGGCCGCCGCGCCCACCTCGGGCGGCGCCGGCTCGGTGCGGTCGCTGAGGCCGGCCTCGCGGGCGGCGCCCGGCGCGTCGAGACGGCGCCCGGCCGCCGGTCCCGCCCCCGACGCCTCCAGCGGCGCCGCGTCGGCCGCTCCGGCGACGCACGCGTCGAGCAGGCGCGCCAGCTGTGCGCGCTCGGTATCGGTCTCCGGCGGCGCCGACTCGCGAACGCGCCACACCTGCGCGATCTCCGCAGCCGTGGCGCGCGCGACGCCGGGATCGGCGAGGAAATCGCGCAGCTGCGCCGCCGTCACGACCGCGCTCTCGTGCACGTCGTCCACCTCTCCTCCCGCGATCTCATCGGCCCGCTCGCCCGGCGCCCCGTGCGCGCGCGCCAGCTCGTAGGCGCGCTGGAAGTACCGCTCCTGCGGGTTGCCCTCCGTGATGCGGCGCGCGCGCCGCTGCGCCTTCATCCGCGTGAACCACGCGGCCGTCGCCCTCAGGTCGTCGGCGGCAGCGGCGATCCGCTCGGACAGCTCCACCGCCGCATCCTCGTCGAGAAGCGTGCGCGCGAGATGCGGCCGCTGGACGGGCCGGACGACGAGCGGATCCAGGATCAGCTTGGCCGTGCGCGCGAGGGGCAGCCCCGCGGCGTTGCTCAGGACCTCGACGCCGTCACCGATCCCCCGCCACGCGGTGGCCACGACGTGCGCGCGCGGCACGGTCTCTCCCGTCACTCGGTCAGACTAGGGCACCCCGACGCTCCGGGGACGCCCCGCGTCACGCCGTGGTCGCGATCCCGCCGTAGAGCAGCCCGGCGCCCGACGGGTCGTCCATCACGAACACGCGCTCACCCACGCGGGGGATCTCGATCCGCGAGACGAGGGTGCGCAGCGTCACGGCCTGGCCGTCGAGGTCGAGGCCGAGCTCCACGATGGGGTTGTCGTTCACGCTCTGCCCCGTGTCGGCGAGGCGCGTGACCTGCGCGATCCGCGAGGGCATCCCCTGCTGCGCCATCGCCTGGCCCTGCTGACCCGCCCTGGCCGCCGCCACGGCTCCGCCCACGCGGTCCGTGAACTCCTGGCCCATGAGCATCTTCGTCATGCGTCCCGTGAGCCCGCGGCCCTGCGCGATCCGATCGGCCGCCTCGAACCCGTCCTGCTGTCGCTGCTCCTGCGTCTTCCTGCCGAACAGTCCCATCGCCTTCTCCTTCGCTCGTGGAGCCCCGTGACTCCCCCTCGACGTTAAGGATGGCGCCCGCCTCTCCCGATCACAGGAGCGCGGGATGAACTTCTCGTGACCGGGAGATGCGGCGACGCCATAGATTCGGTCGCGGAAGGGAGCCCGCCATGATCAGAGCACTCGCGTGGGCCGTCTGGATCGTGCTGACCGTCTTCCTGGTCGCGTGGGTCGGACAGGCGATGTTCGGCGTCGACCAGACCGACTCGGTTCTCCCGATCAGCATCGATCGCGAGACCGACATCATCCTGTACGGCCTCGCCTGGGCAGGTCTCGCCGCCTTCGCCTCTGGCGGGGGCGGGGTGCCCCGGCGCACCGCGGCGCGGCGCACGCAGCTCGCGATGGCGACGGTGATCGAGACGCGCAGCACGGGATGGACGATCAACGACGTGCCCCAGCACGACGTCTACCTCGACGTGACCCCGACGGATCGGGAGCCGTTCGTCTCGAGCTTCCGCGGGCTGTTCCCCGACGACGCGATCTCGTCGTTCCGACCGGGCACCCCCGTTCCCGTGCTGTTCGATCCGAGGCGCACCGAGGAGGTCGAGGTCGCCGACCTCGACGATCCCGGCCCGCGCGCCGCGCTGCTGGACTGGCGGATCCAGAAGGGCCTCGTGGCCCGCGAGCTCGTCCGCGCCCGCCTCTACGGCCGGCCGCACCCCGCGAGCGTCATCGCCGTCCGCCCCACCGGCGCGCGGCGCGAGGGTCAGGTCGAGCTGGCGATGACGCTCCTGATCACGCCGGAGGACGGCACCCCGCAGCGCGAGGCGGACACGCGCGTGTTCGTGTTCCCCGAGGCGCTCGGGAACCTGCAGGTCGGCTCCCCGGTGTTCGCGATGTACGAGCCGCACCGGCCGGAGCAGGTCGCGGTGACCATCATGCGAGAGGAGCCCAGGTCATGAGCGCACTCACCGACACCATCGTCTGGATCGCCAACGTGCCAGCCACGTACGGGTACGCCATGGTGTTCCTGGCCGCCTTCGGCGCGTTCGGCCTGTTCGCCGCCAGCTTCCGCGGCGGAGGCGGGGCGCGGAAAGGCCGGCTGATCGAGCTGCGCCGCGAGCGCGGCCAGTCGACCCCGGGAATGCTCCGGAGGCGCATCGCGCGCGTCAGGAACTGGGCGTTCCGCATCGCCGCCCTCGGCCTCATCGGCGGCGGCGTGATCGGGATCCTCAGCCTCACGAACGGCCCCATCACCTCCGGGTACATCGCCGAGCACGGCGAGACCGCCATCGGCACGGTTCCGGAGGGGCTCTCAGGGGACTGGGTCCGATTCACCGCGTCCGACGGCAGGACGTACACGCTGCCGTTCTCCTTCTTCACCCAGCCGTCGTACCCCGGCGACGAGTCTCCGGCGTTCGCGGGCGACGAGCTCGTGATCCACTACCTGCCCGACCACCCGCAGGCGTACGTCCTCGACACCGAGCGGACGCTCGACTCGTGGGGCGAGCCGATCGGCGACTGAACCGGGCGCACCGCGCAACGGGCGCCCGGCGTCGGTCAGGCCGCGACAGCCTCCGGTCGCTTCTTCCTCCTCGCCCACTTGGCCGGCAGGTGCGGGCCGTCCCACACCTGGATGATCCCCCACGCGACGGCGGCGATCGGGACGGCGAGGACCGCGCCGAGGATGCCGGCGAGGACCGTGCCGATCGTCAGGGCGATCAGGATCGCCAGGGCGTGCAGCTTGAGAGCCCTGCCCATCAGCACCGGCTGGAGCAGGTTGCCCTCGAGCTGGTTGACGACGATGACGATGCCGACCACGATGAGCGCCTTCACGATCCCGCCGTCGACGAGCGCGATGAGCGCGGCGAGGATGCCGGCGAGCGTCGCACCGACGATCGGGATGAAGGCGAGCAGGAACACCACGAGCATGAGCGGGAACCACAGCGGCACCTGCAGGATCCACAGCCCGATGCCGATGCCGAGCGCGTCGACCGCGGCGACCGCCGCCGTGCCGCGCACGTAGGCGCCGATCGTGTCGACCGACTTCGTGCCGACCCGCTGCATCCGCTCGTACCACTCGCCCTCGAAGGGACGGGTCAGGAACGCCCAGATCTGCGGCCCGTCCTTCAGGAAGAAGAACAGGATCACGATCATGAGCACGAAGCCCGTGAGGAACGTCGCCACGGCGCTCACGCCGGCGAGCGCGCCGCTTCCGACGGCCGAGCCCACCTGCGAACTGAAGATGAAGTCCTGCGCCTGGTTCCACCACTCCTGGATCTGCTCGGAGTCGATGTCGAACGGCAGGTGCGTGGCCCAGTCGATGATCTGGGTCACGCCGCGCTCGGCGCTGTCGTACAGGTCGCTCCACTGCGCCGCGACGGCGCGCACCATCATCCAGATCACGCCGCCGATGATCACCACGACGGTCAGCAGCACGATCACCGTGGCGAGCGCCGACGGCATCACCCGCCGCAGCATCTTCATCACCGGCTCGAACGCCGCGGCGAAGACGATCGCGAGCAGCACCGGGATGACGACGACCGTCAGCTGGCGCAGCCCCCAGACGGCGCCAACGAGAAGCACGACCACCGCGACGATCTGCACGGCGCGGATCGCCAGCAGCCCGAAGCCGTCTGACCATGCGGAGCCCGCGCGCGTCGGCGCAGGCGGTGTCTGCGGAGCGAAGGGAAGGCGTCGCTTGGAGCGGAACATGCCTCCCATCATGCCCTCCCCGTGCGACATTCGCCCCGTGCCGGCCCGCACGTCGGCGCGTCGGGGCCTCGGCGGGCCGCTCAGTCCGCGGCGCGACGGACGAGCCCGAGCCGGCCGACGGGCTCGGTGCGGCCGCGGCTCCCGCGCGTCACCCACGGCCACGTGATCAGCGCCCACACCGACAGGATCAGCACCCCCTCCCACGCGATGTAGACGGGCCACGGGCCGAGCAGGTCGAGGATCGAGCGCCCCTCCGGCGCGCCGTTCATGTATCCGTAGTTCGACCCGATGAGCACGTTCACCGCGAACGCGAGGCCCGACCACGCGGCGGTCGCCCCGAAGGCGACCCCGTAGCCCCGCCACGTCGGCGCGAGCCCCAGGCCCCAGGTCAGCACGATGGGCACGACGAGGACGGCGCCGTGGAGCACCCAGTACATGACGAACTCGAGCCACGGGACGCTGAGGTAGTTCAGGTCCGGCGTGAGGATCGACTGCAGGTTGAGCGTCAGACCCCAGTAATAGAGCACGGCGACGGCCCAGCCCGACCGGGTGATGAGGGCGATCGCCGCGAGGTACCGCATCGCGTCGGAGAAGTGGAACGGCAGGGACTGGTCGATGTCGAACTGCGCCGGGAGCAGCCAGTAGACGCTCCACAGCGCCGAGATCGCGAGCATCGCCCAGCCGCACAGCGTCAGCGCGCGCTCGAGGCCGTCCGTGCCGCGGGCGCGACGCGTCGACGCGACGAGCACGACGGCGACGACGGCGATCACGACGAGCACGCCGAGGTGCTCCCACCCGAACTGGGGCATCCGCCCGCCGACGCTCACGCGGCGAGTGTATCGGCGCCGCGGCGCCGGGCCGCCTACGGAACGCGGTGGAGCCAGCGCTCGGTCGAGAACTTCGTCCGCACGAGCTCCTCGGCCGCCTGGTACTCCTCGTCCGTGATCCGTCCGTCGCTCGCCCCCGCGTAGGAGCGGAACGTCCTCTTGAACGCCTCGATGATGTCGCGCCGGCTCATCCCGGTCTGGCTGCGGATCGGATCGACGCGCTTGGCCGCCGACGTCGTGCCCTTGTCGCTGAGCTTCTCGCGCCCGATCCGCAGGACCTCGGTCATGACCTGGCCGTCGATGTCGTAGCTGAGCGTCGCGTGGTGGAGCACGCCGCCGTTGGCGAGGCGCTTCTGCGCCGCGCCGCCGATCTTCCCCTGGGGGCTCGTGATGTCGTTGAGCCCCTGGTAGCTGGCCTCGATCCCGACGCCGTGGAGCGCCTGGAGCACCCAGTCGTCGAGGAACGCGTACGAGTCGGCGAAGGTCAGCCCCGCCACGAGCGACGCCGGCACATACAGGGAGTACGTGATGATCTGGCCGGCGCCCATCAGCATCGCGCCACCGCCGGAGATGCGCCGCACGACCTGGAACCCGTGCCGCTGGGCGCCATCGGAGTCGACCTCGTTGCGGAACGACTGGAACGAGCCGATGACGACCGCCGACTCGTCCCACTCCCAGATGCGCAGCGTCGGCGAGCGGCGTCCGTCGGCGACGCGCTCGGTGAGCACCTCGTCCAGCGCGAGGTTCATGAGGGGCGAGACCGCCGGCTCATCGACGATCTCCCAGGAGAAGTCGTCCCAGCCGGACGCGGTCACGAGTGCGCGGCGCACCGCCGTGCCCACCGATTCCGGCGTGAACCCGAGCAGCTGCGCGTCCTCAGGGAGGGCGGCGCGCACGGCCCTGGCGATCTCGGAGGCCTCGGCCGTCTCGGCGAGCCCGTCGACGGCCGCGTTGATGTCGGCCAGCGCCTCGTCCGGCTCCAGGAAGAAGTCACCGGCGAGGTGGAAGTCCGCGATCCGTCCGTCGACCACGTCGAGGTCGACGACGACGAGCTTTCCCCCTGGCACCTTGAATTCGCCGTGCATGCTCTCACCCTACGCGCGCGAGACGGCCCGGCCGCCCGGTTCACCGAGCACAACGCAGTCGATCCGTCAGGGCCAAAGCGCCGGTCCCGCGTCGTCACAGGGCTCCGGCGCGAGGCAGGACGAGGATTGACTGCGCTATGCCGGCCGAGGTCGCGAGGCGCCATCGGAGACAGCCGCCAGAGGCGCCTCAGGCGCGGGAGGGGAAGCGCCGATCGAGCCACGCGAGGAGGTCGGCCCTGGCCTCGTCCCAGCTCACGTCGTTGAAGATCTCGTGCCGCGCTCCGGGGTACACGCGCGTCGTGATGTCGCCGAAGCCCGCCCTGCGCCGGTACTGGTCGGCCAGCCGGTGGACGGATCGCGGCCCGCCGACCGTGTCGTCTCCCCCGACCATGAGGAGGATCGGCACGTCGCGACCGGCCGCGCGCCGGAGCCCCCTGCGCGGGCGGCCGTACAGCTTCGCGGCGTCGAGCGGACCGAACAGGCGCAGCAGCGGGACGCCCGTGGTGAGCGGATCCTCGTGGAAGCGACGCCAGACGCCCGCGTCCGTCGAGAGCCACTCCATCCCGTCGGCGCCGGGGGCGCGCCACGGCGCGTTCAGGTCGCCGGCATTGAGCGCTCCCGGGGTGCGCAGCGCCGACCCGGTGAGGATCACCCCGCCGTAGTCGCGCGGGTGGTCGTTCAGGAGCATCTGCGCGAGGAACGACCCCCACGAGTGCCCGAGCAGGATGATCGGCAGCCCCGTGCGCTGCGAACGGATGATCTTCCCCAGCCGATCCACCGCGGCGAGCGCGGCCTTCAGCCCTCCCGGCCCGAGGCGCCCGAGCCGGGCCGCCGATCCGTGCTGCTTCATGCCCGTGCGGCCATGGCCCCTCTGGTCGGCGGCGTAGACGACGAAGCCCGCCCCCGTCAGAGCCTCGATCACGTGCGCGTACCGACCGGCGTGCTCGCCGACGCCGTGGAGCAGCTGCACGACCCCGCGCGGCGTCGTGCGCGCCTCGTGGACGTCGTAGACGATCGTCACGCCGTGGTCATCGACGAACTCGGGCATACCCCGACCCTACCGATCCGCGGCACGGCCCCGTCCCCCGCCCCGTCCGCGAGCATCCGCGGGGAGGAAGCCGCCCGCGGCGGCGACCGGCCGCGGAGTAGGGTGACGGGGACATGAGCCCCCACCCCGCCCCGGCGCACCGCGCACGGGCGGATCGTGGGCGGAGGCGACTCCGATGAGCCGGATGTTCCGCTCTCTGCGGTCGTTCAACTACCGCGTCTGGTTCCTCGGGGCGCTCGTGTCGAACATCGGCACCTGGATGCAGTCCACAGCGCAGAGCTGGGTCGTGCTCACCTACCTCACGGACGACGACGCCGGCGCCATGGGGATCACGATGGCCCTGCAGTTCGCGCCGCCGCTGCTCCTCGTCGCGGTCACCGGGTGGGTCGTCGACCGGTTCGACCGGCGCAGGCTCCTCATGATCACGCAGTCGTGCCTCGGGATGATCGCGATCGTCATCGGGATCCTCCTCGTCACCGACGTGATGACCCTGCCGATGATGTACGGCTTCGCCTTCCTGACCGGCCTCGTCACGGCGGTCGACAACCCGACGCGCCAGACGTTCGTCTCCGACGTCGTCGGCCGCGACCTCGCCTCGAACGCCGTCGCGCTCAACTCCGCGTCATTCAACTCGGCGAGGATGCTCGGCCCCGCCGTCGCCGGGGTGCTCATCGTGGCCGTCGGATCCGGCTGGGTGTTCCTCCTCAACGCCGTGACGTTCCTCGCGATGCTCGCCGCGCTCATCGCGATCCGCACCGGCGAGCTGCAGCCGCGCGTGCGCCAGCCGCAGGGCGCACGGCTGGCCGACGGGTTCCGCTACGCCCGCACGCGCCCCGACATCATGGTGATCTTCGTCATCATCCTGCTCATGGGCGCGCTCGCGATGAACTTCCCGATCTACGCCTCCACCATGGCGCTGGAGTTCGGACGCGAGGCCGACGGTTTCGGCCTGCTCAGCTCGATCATCGCGATCGGCTCCCTCGCCGGCGCACTGCTGTCGGCCAGGCGCGATCGCGCGCGGCTGCGCGTCGTCGTCGCCGCGACGGGGGCGTTCGCGCTGATCGCCGGGGTCTCCACACTGATGCCCGACTACTGGTCGTACGCGGCGATCCTCGTCGGCGTCGGGTTCACGACCGTGACGACGCTGACGACCGCGAACGGCTACGTGCAGCCGACCACGCCGCCCGAGGTGCGCGGCCGCGTGATGGCGATCTACATGGCGATCCTCCTCGGCGGCACTCCGCTCGGGGCCCCGATCGTCGGCCGCGTCGCCGACGCGTTCGGGCCTCGGGCGGCGATCCTCCTCGGAGCCGGGGGCGCCATGGTCGCCTGCCTCATCGGGCTCGGCTGGATGATCGCCTCCGGCCGGCTCCACCGCGGCGAGCGCCGCTTCGCGCTCGCGCTGGAGGACACCCGCGCGATCCGCGTCATCGAGCCCGACCCCGCGCCAGAGGCGTTCAGCGACGAGGTGGCGGAGTCGACCCCGATCGCCGAGGACGACGAGGACGAGCCCGACGAGAACGAGCCCGACGAGCGCCGCGACGGTCCCGGTAGCCGCTGACACCGCGCCTTCTGGCATTTTTCGGCGTCGTGACGTAGGGTCTCACCTCGGCGCATGAATCGTTTCATAAGAGACGATCGCGCGGCGAGGCCGCCGGCGCCGACGACACGTCTTTCGAGGAAGAGAAGCACGCATGGCACGCATCGGCGCGAAGAGCACGACGGGATGGAAGGCGACCATCGCGGTCGCGATGTCGAACTACATCGAGTCGGGATCGATCATCGCGATCGCGACGAGCCTCGGGTTCTGGCAGGTGACGTTCGGGTTCTCCGACGGCTTCGCCGGCCTGCTCGCCGCCCTCAGCGCGAACGCCTTCGGCGCCGCCATCGGCGCGATCATCGGCGGGCCTCTCTGCGACCGTCTCGGCCGCAAGTTCATCTACACCTACGACCTCATCGTCTACATGATCGGCGTGCTCATCGCAGCGTTCGCGGTGAACAGCACGATGCTGCTCGCGGCGTTCGTCATCACGGGCATCGCGGTGGGAGCCGGCGTGCCGGCCTCGTGGACGTACATCGCCGAGGAGGCGCCGAGCGACAAGCGCGCCGCCCACGTCGGCACCGCCCAGCTCGCCTGGTCGGTGGGCCCCGCGATCGGGTTCCTCCTCGCCGCGCTCCTCGAGCCGATGGGTCTCCTCGGATCGCGCATCATCTTCCTGCACCTGTTCGTCGTCGCGTTCGTGACGTGGTGGGTCCGCCAGGGCCTGTCGGAGTCGAAGCGCTGGACCGAGGCGAAGTCGAAGCGCGACGAGCCGGGCTCCGCGAAGGTGCTCGGCGGCGCAGGGCTGAAGGGGCTGTTCAGCCGGAAGAAGAACCTCGTGGCGATCGTGTTCCTCGTGGGCGTCTACGGCTTCTGGAACACCGTCGCCGGGCAGGCGGGGATCTTCATGCCCCGCGTCTACACGGCGGCGGGCTTCACCGACGCCCAGCAGCAGTTCTTCCTGCAGTCGTTCCTGTGGCTGTGCACCGTGATCGGCACCTACTTCGGCTTCATGCTGCTCGCCGACCGGATGTCGCGCCGCCTGCTGTACTTCATCGGCGCGGCGATGGGCATCGCCGGCTGGGTCGTGCTCGTCTACGTCCCGGCATCCGGGCTGACGATGTTCCTCTTCGCGCTGCTGTGGGGCCTCGCCTCCGGCATCGGCGCGCAGGCGTTCTACGGTCTCTGGACGGCCGAGCTGTTCTCGACCCGCTACCGCGCATCGGCGCAGGGCTTCCTGTTCTTCGCCGCGCGCATCATGGTCGGCGTCCTCAGCTACGGCTTCCCCGTCTGGCTGACCTCCATGGGCCTGCACGGCCTCGGCGCGATCCTCATCGCGATCCTCGCCGTCTCGCTCCTCGTCGGCACCATCTGGGCGCCGAGGACGCAGGGCAAGACGCTCGAGGAGATCGAGGAGGAGCGCTACGGCGACCGCGAGGCGCGCGAGCTCGTCTGATCAGGCAGAAGCCCCGGCGCCTCTCCCCTCGGGGATGCGGGCGCCGGGGCTTCGTCGCGGATCCGCTCAGCCGGCGAGCGAGAAGCCGCCGTCCCAGCCGATCTTCTCG
>JBQDDT010000107.1:0-10384 GCA_052092505.1 Microbacterium sp.
CCTCGTCCATGACGTCGTCGTGGTACAGCGACCCGAGGTGGGTCAGCTCGAGCGCCCGCGCCGCCTTGACGACCTCCGCGGTCGCACCGGAGCCGAGCTGAGCGGAGAGCATCGCGAGCATCGGGCGCACGCGCTTGCCCCCGGCCTCGTAGAGGTAGCGGGCCGTCGCGTCGACGAGCGCGTCGGCCGAGCGCAGGTCGTCGGCGAGGGACTGCTCGACCCGTTCGAGGCCCTCCTCGACGGCGCCGACCAGCCGGCGGGCGCCGGGGGTGGCGAACACGCGGTCGCTCAGACCGAAGCGGCTCGCCAGTCGCGAGCCCGGCACGGAGGGGCTCGAAGTCACCGCTCCAGCCTACAAGGGTGCGGGACGACCGAGATCGTCCCCCGGGATGATCCCGTGGCGACCGGTCTACGCCTCAGGGTGCACGCGGCTCACGGGCTTCGTGGCCCGGTGCAGCGCCACGATGCCGAAGGTGACGTTGCGGTAGGCGACGCCCTCCCACCCCTCCTCGCGCATCCAGCCCGCGAGCGTCGGCTGATCCGGCCAGGCCGCGATCGACTCGTCGAGGTAGTCGTACGCCTCGCCGTTGGAGCCGACGATGCGGGCGACGATCGGGAGGATCCGCGCGTTGTAGAAGCGGTACAGCCAGCGGAAGAGCGGGTTCGGCGGGGTCGAGAACTCGTTGACGACGATCCGCCCTCCCGGCTTCGTCACCCGCAGGAACTCGGCCAGCGCGCGGCGCGGATCGTGCACGTTGCGCAGCCCGTACGAGATGGTCACGGCGTCGAAGGAGTCGTCATCGAAGGGCAGGTCCATCGCGTCGGCGTGGACGAACTCCAGCCCCCTGACGCCCCCGTGCCGGCGCCGCCCCTCCGCGAGCATCCCCGGGGAGAAGTCGGCGGCGACGACGCTCGCGCCCTCGCGGGCGAGCGACGCGGAGGACTTCGCCGTCCCGGCGGCGACGTCGAGGACGCGCTCCCCCGGCTGGGGCGCCACCGCCGCGGTCGTCGCGCGTCGCCAGACCGCGTCGAGGCCGAAGGTCATGGCGACGTTCGTCGCGTCGTAGCGGGCCGCGACCTGGTCGAACATCCCGCTCACGCGCTTCGGGTCCTTGCCGAGATCCGCCCGGTTCGCCTCCGCGTTCATCCCTGCGAGCGTATCCGGATCAGCGCCTGGCGCGCGAGCGCGGCGGGTCCGGCGTCTCCTCGAGCACGCGCAGCCAGTGTTCCGGCGTGTCCTCGTCGAAGGGCGCCTCGTGGGCGGCGACGCGGCGCTCGAGGTCGCGGGCGACGGACTCGAGCCGCTCGATCACCCGCGACGGGTATCCGTAGCGCTCGCGATGCTCCTGCCATTCGTCGATGTCGTCGACGAAGACGGTGCCGTCGACGCGGCGGACGACGTCGAGATCCATGTCGATCGCGGTCGGGACGGCGTCGTCCCCCCAGCGCACGTCCCACGCGACGTCGATGTAGACGCGCGTGCGCTGCGGCGGGGCGTTCACCGTCAGCACGTAGTCCGTGCGATCGGTCGGGATGAGGGCGACGCTCGCCGCCGTGAGCAGCATGTCCCGGCCGGGACGGAAGGAGCGCCACCCCGCACGCTGGCCGAGCCAGTCGCCCCAGCGGTCGGAGCCGAGGTACAGGCACTCGTGCTCCCAGTGCGGCGAGCCGTCCCATTTGCGCCAGCGGAAGAAGACCTTGGTTCCGGGTGCGGGGAGGGACATGTGCCGAGCCTACGCTCCGGTCCCGGCGGAGCCGTGTCCCGGGGATCCCAGGGCCGGGTCCCGGGGTTCGCTCGGCAGATGCCGGATGCGGCCCGCGCACAACGCAGTCGATCCGGACGACAGGTGGCGCGGGGTTCCCGTCGTGGCGCGGATCGCACGGAACGGGACCTCGGATCGACTGCGTTGTGCGCACCGGCCCGGGAGAGGCCCGGCTGAGCCATGCTCCCAGCCGCCCCGTCGTAGGCTGAGGACGTGCCAGACCCGATCTCCCTCCCGCGGCTGATCGCGACGACTCGCGAGACCGATCCGGTGACGGACCCGCTGCTGAGCGCGTCTCCGCTGAGCCCGCTCGCGTGGGTGCGGCGCGGCGACGGGATCGTGGGCGCCGGACCGGATCTGCTCCGCCTCGACGTCGGCGAGACCGGCAGGCTCGAGGCGCTCTCCGACCTCTGGCAGGCGATCGTCGGGGCCACCGACGTCGACGACGAGGTGCGACTGCCCGGTACGGGGCTCGTCGGATTCGGCGCCTTCGCGTTCGACGAGTCGTCCGCGACGCCGAGCACCCTCATCGTCCCGACGACGGTCATCGGCCGCCGCGACGGGCGCACCTGGGTCACCCGCATCCGCCGCGCGGACGGCGACGCCCCGGAGCCCGTGGAGCGCGCGTACGGACCGCAGTGGTCGGCGACGCTCGGACCGGGGGCGATGGACCCCGCCGCCCACGGCGACGCCGTCCGGTCGGTGCTGGCGAGGATCGCGGCCGGCGAGGCGGAGAAGGTCGTGATCGCACGCGACATCGCCGGCACGATCCCGGCGGGAGCAGACCTGCGCCGCCTCGTCCGCGCGCTCGCCCACGACTACCTCGACACCTGGACGTTCTCGATCGGCGGCCTCGTCGGCGCGAGCCCCGAGACCCTCGTGACCGTCGCCGGCGGGAAGGTCACCGCCCGTGTCCTCGCCGGCACGATGCCGCGCGGCGCCGACGCCGACGAGGACACGGCGCTGTCGGTCGAGCTCGCCACGAGCGCCAAGAACGGCGATGAGCACGCGTTCGCGGTCGACAGCGTCCTCGACGCGCTGCGCCCGCACGCGGCGACGCTCGACGCTCCGACGACGCCGTCGCTCCTGCGTCTGCCGAACCTGTGGCATCTGGCCACCGATGTCGCTGGGACCCTCTCGAACGGCTCGACGGCCCTCGACCTCGTCCGCGCCCTCCACCCCACGGCGGCCGTCGCCGGCACACCGCGGGAGGCGGCGATGGACATCATCCGCCGCACAGAGCCCTTCGACCGCGGCCGCTACGCCGGCCCGGTCGGCTGGGTCGACTCCCACGGGGACGGCGAGTGGGCGATCGCGCTGCGGTGCGCGCAGTTCGCCGACGCCGACGAGACGGCGGAGCAGGGCGCCACCAGGGCCGTCACGGCCCACGCGGGCGGCGGCATCGTCCCCGGAAGCGTGCCGGAGCAGGAGCTCGACGAGACGCGCGTGAAGTTCCGCCCGATCGTCGACGCGCTGGCCTGAGGCCTCAGCGGGCGTTCGCCTCGGCAGCGGCCGTGATGAGGGCGGCGAACGCGCCCTCGTCGAAGGCATCGGGATCGGTCACGTCGATCGCGCGGCGCGTTCCTCCGCCGAAGCCCGCGTTGAACAATCCGGACGGATCGTCGAGCGAGGCCCCGCGCGCGAACGTGATCTTGACCTTGTCGCGGTAGATCTCGCCCGTGCAGAGGAGGCCGCCGAGCGACCAGGTGGCGACGCCGTCCGGGTTCGCGGGCTTGCGCCACTTGGCCTCCTCGACCGCGTCGGGGAGGGTGCGCGAGATCACCCCGCGCACACGGTCGATGAACTCGAGCCGCCAGTCGTCCATGCGCTCACCCTATGCCAGGCCGACCCGCGGCGTCAGAGCGTCCTCGCCGCCTCCGTCAGCCAGTAGCCCGGTGCCGCGATCGCCGACTCCGACGACCCGGCGAGCTCCGTGAGCGAGATCGCGCGCGAGAATCCGGAGACGTCGGCCTCCCCATCGATCCTGCCGGCGACGAGCGCGACGGGGACGCCGGCCTCCCGCGCGAGCGCCGCGACGTGCGACGGCACCTTGCCCGCCGCCGACTGCCCGTCGTAGGAGCCCTCACCCGTCACGACCAGGTCGGCCCCGGCGATCGCCTCCGGCAGGCCGATGAGCTCGGCGACCCGCTCCGCGCCGGAGACGATCGACGCGCCCCACGCGAGGAGCCCGTAGCCCGCGCCGCCGGCGGCTCCGGCGCCGGGCGCCGACGGGTCGGGCGCCGACTCCCCCGCAGCGGCGCGGACGACCTCGGCGAACCGTGCGAGCCCGGCGTCGGCCCGCGCGATGTCGTCGATGCCCTTCTGCGGCCCGAACACGGCGGCCGCGCCGTCGGGTCCGAGAAGCGGGTTCGTCACGTCGGAGAGCACCTCGACGCCCCGCTCCGGCAGGGCGCGAAGACGGGTCAGGTCGGCCGCCGTCGCGTCGGCGAGCCCCTCGGCGCCCCCCGCGATCGACATCTCGATGTCGTCGGTGAACCGGGCGCCGAGCGCCGTGAGGAGGCCGGCGCCTCCGTCCGTCGATGCGCTCGATCCGAGCCCGAGCACGAGGCGCGAGACGCCGTGGTCGATGGCGCGCGCGATCGCCTGGCCGAAGCCGAGGGTCGACGCCTGCCACGGCCGGAGCCGGTCGCCCAGCAGCTCGATGCCCGACGTGGACGCGATCTCGACCACACCGGTGCCGAGCGGCGCGTCGTCGCCCGGCGGGAGCCACAGCCAGGCCGCGTCGACGGGGAACCCGGCCGGCCCCGTCACGCGCGCCGGCGTGCGGCGGGCGCCCGTGACGACCTGGGCGATCGCATCGAGCGTGCCCTCGCCGCCGTCCGCCATGGGCATCCGGACGGCCTCGTCCCCCTCGCCCAGGCCGGCGGCGAGCGCCGCGACGACGGATGCGGCATCGGCCGTCCCCTTGAAGCTGTCTGGCGCGATCACGATGCGGCGGCTCATCCGACCATTCTCGCGCATCCGCTCAGCGCTCGAGCGGCACCTCGATCAGCAGCGGATGCGCGCCCGATGCGAGCGCCGTCTCGAGCTCGACTGCGCTCTCCGCCGTGCGGTGCTCCCACCCGTAGGCGGCGGCGAGGTGCGAGAGCGAAGCCCGCTGCGGCGTGTACTGGACCCTGTCCATCGCCGCGGCGCCGGCCACCTGCGCGACCTCGAGGCCGTCGAAGATCGTGCCGCCGCCGTCGTTTCCCACGACGACCTGCACGGCAGGCCGGTCCTCGCCCTCCGGCAGCAGCAGCGATCCGGCGTCGTGCAGGAGCGCGAGATCGCCCAGCACGACCCTCGTGAGGCCCGCGTCCGCGTTCGCCAGCGCGACGCCGATCCCGGTGGCGACCGTCCCGTCGATGCCCGCGAGCCCGCGGTTGGCGTGCACGCGGACGCGCCGCGGCGGCAGCGCGTCGTCGGCCACGCGCACGAGGCGGCTGGATCCGAAGACGATCCGATCCGCAGGCCCCGTCGCGCCCCACACGGCCGCGACGAGCGCGGCGCGGTCCATCGGCCCTTCCGGCGCCGACGGCTCGTGCGCCAGCGACCACGCGAGCCAGGCGTCCCGCCACTCCGCGTCCGGCCCGCCAGGGGCGACCGCGAGCGCGGGGACGGCGCGTGTGACCCCGTTGAGGTCGAGCGCCTCTCCCGTGCCGCGCACGGCGATCACCTCGACGTCGCGGCGCGAGAGCAGGGCCGTCACCTCGCGGTGCAGCGTGGGGTGCCCCACGACGAGCGCCCGTTCGATCCGGCCGCCGAGCGGCTCCTCCCGCAGGGCGGCACGGAACCCGGAGACCGCGTTCGCGCCGTGGCGCGCCCCGCTGACGATCTCGGCCAGGAGCGGCCATCCGCCCGCCTCGGCGAGCTCGGTCGCCGCGTCCCCCGCATCGGAGCCGGCGACGACGACCGTGCGCGGCCCTCGTTCGACGACGACCGGGTCGGCCCCCCTCGGGGCGGGAGGGGCGGAGCGCGGCTCGCGCGTGCCGAAGCCCTCCGGCAGGGCGCCGGCGAGCGGCTCCCGGACGGGGAGGTTGAGGTGGCTCGGCCCCGCGATCGGCCACAGCGCCGCGTCGAGCGCGCGCGAGGCGAGCTCCGCGAAGGCCTCCGGCTCCCCCGGCGCACCCTCCGGCACGCGGGCGTCGGCGGCGAAGCGGGTCGCGCCGCCGAACAGTCCGGGCTGATCCGTCGTCTGGTTCGCTCCGACGCCGCGCAGCTCCGGCGGCCTGTCGGCCGAGAGCACGAGCAGCGGGACCCCGGCGTGATGCGCCTCGAGCACGGCAGGCAGATGATGGGCGACGGCCGTGCCCGACGTGCACACGAGCGCGGCCGGCATCCCGCTCTCCCGCCCGATGCCGAGGGCCGTGAACGCCGCGGAGCGCTCGTCGATCCGCACGTGGAGCCGGATCCGGCCGATCCGCTCCAGCTCGGCCGCGGCGAGCGCCAGCGCCTGCGAGCGGGATCCGGGGCTGAGCACGACGTGGCGGACGCCGCGGCCCGAGAGCTCCTCGAGCACGGCGCACGCCGCCGCGGTCGCCGGGCTCACGGGTGGGAGTCGGGGCGGCCGTTCGTGCCGTCTCCGCGGCCTCGCGTGTCGGCGTCGCCCTGCTCGTCCGACGAGTCGTCGTCCTCCGCGTCGAGCTGGCGCAGCTCCTCCTCCAGCCGACGGATGCGCTGGTCCGCACTCGAGTCGAGGTCGCGCAGGAACCCGGGGTCGTCCTCCGGGGCGGACGGGACGGCGAACGACGAGGCGGATCCGCGCGAGCGGCCGATGACGAACCAGAGGATGCCGCCGATCACCGGGATGCACGTGATGATGATCCACACCGGCTTGGACACACCGCGATGACGGGTCGCCGGCTGCACGGCGCAGTCGATGATGCTGAACACCGTGAACACGACGGCGGCCACGACGCCGATGAGGATTGCGCGGGGCATGGCCTCAGTCTAAGCGGCCCACCTGCGCAGACCCGGTGCGCGTGATCGGAACGTGTCCTCGGGTCGGCTCAGGCGCGCTCGCCGCCCTCGATCCGCGGCAGCGCGCTCGTCGCCTCGCCCACGGGCGCCTCGACGATCTCCGCGGAGGCGTCCCTGCCGGTCAGCCGTGCGACGGCCGACGCGAACTGCCGCTCCAGCGCCTCGACCGCGGCCTCGTCATCGCCCGCCGCGATCGCGTCGATCAGCTCGCGGTAGGTCGGCGACACGGAACGCGGCACCTGGTACCCGTCCCTGCTGCTGAGGCTCGCGACGCGGGTCTCGGCGAGGAGCGTGGAGATGCGCGCCGTGAGCCTGGGGCTTCCGACGAGGGCGACGAGCTCGCGATGGAACGCGATGTCCGCGTCGCCGATCGGCACCGCCTCCTCGCCCTCGCTCACGGTCACGAGCCGCGCGAGGCAGGCCTCGAGCTCAGCGATGTCCGCCCGGTCCGCGCGCCTGGCCAGCCGCCGCGCCGCGTGCGCCTCCAGCGCCAGCCGCGTCTCGTACAGGTCAGGCACCTCGTCCGGCCCGATGCGGCGCACGCGCAGCCCCCGCCCCGGCACGGCCAGCAGCAGCCCCTCCTGCACGAGCCGCTGGGCGGCCTCGCGCAGCGGGCCGCGGCTCACGCCGAGCTGCGCCGCGATCTCGACCTCGCCGAGGGCGGTTCCCACGGGCAGGTCGCCCGCGAGGATCGCCTTGCGCAGCTCGATCGCGATCAGATCGACGGTGGACATCCGCTCGACGGGCACCACGGACCGCCCCGTTCCGACGTTCGACGCCGATCTCGCCACGCGGTCCTCCTTCCGTCGAGCGGTTCTCGCATCGGGCGATGCCCACACGGATGCGATTCTGCCCTATTGTCTACACGCAGACAATCAGATTGATTTGGAATCGCCACTGTGCGATCGTGGTCCCGTCCTGCACCGGCTCGCGTTGCCTCGCCCGCCGGGCACAACGGAGAGGAAGCACACGATGAACCGACGCACCATCACGACCGCTGGGCTCGCCGGGCTCGGGATCGTCGCTCTCGGCATGGCCGGTTGCACGTCGACGGCACCCGGCGGCGGGGGCGGAGGCGACGACGAGGGCGGCAGCACCCTCGAGAGCCTTCAGGAGAAGGGCACGATCAAGCTCGCGATCAACGGCGAGCAGCCGTACTCCTGGCTCGACGACAGCGACGAGCCGACGGGCGCCACGATCGCCATCCACGAGCAGATCTTCAAGAACCTCGGGATCGACAACGTCGAGGTCGAGCAGGTCGACTGGGACAGCCTGATCCCCGGTCTCAACGCCGGGCGCTGGGACGCCGTCAGCGCGGGGATGTCGATCACCCCCGAGCGCTGCGAGGAGGCCGCCTTCAGCGACCCCGAGATCATGTACACGACGACGCTCGCGGTGCCGAAGGGCAACCCCGAGGGCCTCACCGACATCGACTCGGTGCTCGAGACGGACGGCGACATCAAGCTCGCGATCCAGACCGGCGCGATCGAGGCCGGCTACATCGACCAGCTCGGCGGCTACGACAACGTGGTGCCGGTCGACAGCGCGCAGAACGGCCTGGAGACCGTCCAGAGCGGGCGCGCCGACGCGTTCGCCCTGACCGCGGTGTCGCTGGACTGGATGACCAAGGACAGCGACAAGCTCGAGACCACGGGCCCGTTCGTGCAGGAGATCGACGACATCAAGCAGATCGGCGCCGGCGCGACCGTCTTCCGCAAGGGCGACAGCGACCTGCTCGAGGCCTACAACGAGGAGCTCGCGAAGATCACGGGCGACGAGCAGACCTACCTCGACCTCGTCGAGCCCTTCGGCTTCAGCGCCGAGAACCTCCCCCCGGAGGACCTCACGACCGAGCAGCTCTGCTCCGGTGACCTCGAAGAGCTCCAGTAACGACGATCTGATCTGATCCGATCCTCGTGAGCGAGAACTTCGAAGCACTCGGGCGCGCGCTGCCCCGGCTCCTCGACGGGCTGCTGATCACCCTCGAGCTGACCGTGGGCAGCGCGCTGCTCGCGCTCGTCGTCGCCGTCGTCCTGGGCCTCATGGCCCGCCTCGAGAACATCGTCCTGCGCGGCATCGCCCGGTTCGTCATCGAGTTCTTCCGCGGCACGTCGCTGCTGGTCCAGCTGTTCTTCTTCTTCTTCGTGCTGCCCCTGCCGCCGATGTACGTCCAGCTCCCCGCCGTCGTGTGCGGCATCCTCGGGCTGGGCCTCAACTACGGCGCATACGGCGCCGAGGTGGTGCGCGGCTCGATCAACGCCGTCCCGTCCGGCCAGTGGGAGGCGACGACGGCGCTCAGCATGGGGCGCATGCAGCGGATCCGGCGGATCATCTTCCCCCAGGCGTGGGCGCTGATGATCCCGTCGCTGAACAACCTGCTCATCCAGCTCCTGAAGGGCACGGCGGTGGTCTACCTGATCTCGATCGTCGACCTGACCGCGCGCTTCAACGACCTGCGCCAGGAGACCGGCGATGTCTTCTTCACCTACTCGATCGCCCTGGTGGCGTACTTCATCATCGCGTACATCCTGTCCACGCTGATGAACGCGCTCGAGCGGCGGGCCAAGCGCAAGCTGGGTCAGCACGCGCCCGGCGTCTTCTCGATCAACGAGCCGAAGGACGTGGTCGCATGATCGACACCGTTCCGTGGCGCTGGGATCACGTCTGGGCCGCCCTCCCGGAGATGCTGGAGAAGTTCGTCACGGTCACGCTCCTCGTGACCGTCCTCGGCAGCATCATCGCCGCCGTCCTCGGGCTGCTGATCGCGCTCGCGCGCCGGAGCGCGCCGCGCCCGCTCGCGGCCATCCTCACGTTCGTCGCGGACTTCATCCGGATGACGCCGCTGATCGTGCAGCTGCTGTTCATCTACTACGCGTTCACCAGCTTCGACCCGCTGATCATCGGCATCATCGTGTTCGGCGTCCACTACGCCACCTTCATGTCGGAGGTCTACCGCGCCGGGATCGACTCGATCCCCAACGGCCAGTGGGAGGCGACGACCGCGCTGTCGATGTCGCGCGGGCGCACGTGGATCGCCGTCATCATCCCGCAGGCCGTGCGCGCGACGGTGCCGGCGCTCGGGAACTACGTGATCTCGATGTTCAAGGAGACCCCGTTCCTGACCGCGATCGCCGTCATCGACATGCTCGGTGCCGCCATGGAGTACGGCGGCACCCACTTCCGCTCGATCGAGGTCGTCACGATCGCCGGCGTCCTCTTCCTGGTCGCCAGCTACCCGACCTCGCTGCTCGTCACCCGATTGGAGAAGCGTCTTGCCTACGCATCGTGAAACCACCCACACCGGGGCGATCGAGCTCCCGGACGGCGACATCCCCGCCATCCGCTTCGACCGCGTCGTGAAGCGCTTCGGCGACCACACGGTGCTCGACGGCCTCGACTTCGCCGTCCGCAAGGGCGACCGCGTCACGCTGATCGGGCCGAGCGGCTCGGGCAAGACGACGATCCTGCGCCTCGTCATGACGCTCGAGGAGCTCTCCGACGGCTACATCCTCATCGACGGCAAGCCGCTCGTGTACGAGGAGCGCGACGGCAAGCGCGTGGCGCTCAAGGAGAAGCACCGCAACGAGATGCGCAAGCGGATCGGGATGGTGTTCCAGCAGTTCAACCTGTTCCCGAACATG
>JBQDDT010000108.1:0-5234 GCA_052092505.1 Microbacterium sp.
CTCATCCACCCAGACTCACGCACACCCGGGCCACCGCTTAGGAGACACGCCCTAGTCCGATCGGTACTCGTTCCGAGGCGGGACCGTGGTATCAGCCGCTGGGCGTGCGAGCGTCTATGGACGGCGATGCCCAGTTCTGCTGTGTCTCCGAGACGGCAGCACCTCGAAGTTGGAGGGGTGTCGGGGGTTCAGCGGAGTGGCAGCTGTGAAGCAGGGGCTAGCGAGCCTGCGTCGATAGGCTCCCCGGCGGTTTTCGGGCTTTAGTAAAAGTCGGACCGAAACTGGTTGGAAAGCTCCGTGAATCTCTCGTCGTCCGTCATGTTGCCAATCATTGCCAGTTGGCGAACGTGGATACGGTGATACCCCTCATCCTGAGCCACCGGATTGTCCTGGACGCGCATTCCGTACCATGAGGGTTCGCCTGGATTGCGTAGTTGCGGGACGAATTCGAGCATTGTCTCCGCTGCACCGTCGAAGATTTGCTCTGCGCGTTCGTCGCCAGTTAGTCGCCAATAGTCGTATAGACCGTACATGGCAAACACGTGACCATTGAGCACGCGCATAGGCTCCACGTTTCCAGCGTATTCCTCGAGCCAGAGCCAACCGTCATCCTCGACAAAAACTACCCAGGGGCTGTCGGCTGGCAGATCGCCTTCCTCGTGGATTTCAACGAATGAGAGGAAAACGGCGTGTGCAGCCTCTCGCCATCGAGGATCTCCCGTATCTTGTGCGAGACGTGAGGTCAGTGAAAGCAACTGCCCTTGTGCCATCGCCGACCACCACGGGCCATGAATAGTGTTCGATGGGTCGCCGTGCAACTCGAAGTCAAATTCGTACGAGAGCCAGACGGGAGTGTCGTCGTTGCCAAATTCTTGAAGGAGGTGATCGGCGTTCGCTGTGGCGAGATCTAAATAATGCTCATCGCCTGAAGCGCGCCAGTTCGACAACATGGCGAGACCGAACTGGGCCTGGGCGACCGGGTGTACATAGCGAATGCCGTCGCGCTCGTACAGGTGGATGCCGTTGGCGTCGACGGCTTCCTCATTTATTGGCGTGACGTCATCCGATAAGTATGGAAGGTTGTCTATTTCGGTCAGTTCGTGTTCGCCACTGCGGAAAGTCGGCCCTTCCAATTCCGGCCAGACCAATTCAAGCACGCGAGCCGGGCGTGTAGAATCGTCAGGCGCTGGCCCGCACCCCGCGGCGAGTATCGTGAAGCTGACCGCTGCCGCGACTGTTGGGAGGTTTTTGCGCACCCCATCAGGTTAGAGAACCTCGGCCGACAGCGTTTGGGTGCAGCACGTGATGCACATCTCTGTCGAAGTCTCGCCCGCTGCCTTGGGAGCGCTCGACGGTTGGGAGCTGATCGCTCGTCCGGTTACGGATTTGGTGCCTTCTGATGGTGGAAGGGGAGGTTGTCGCCTGGCCGTGAGACCCCCGTTGGGCGCTGATAGGGACACAGCCTTGTTCGTCTGAGGTCTCCGCGTGACGTGGGTGCCGAGAACCCGCCCAGGGTGCGATTACCGGGAGTCACGCCAGAGCCATCCGTGGTCCCCTTGGCGTGGCCGACCGGGCCATATGCGCTGGCGGGGATCCGGGCGAAGCGCCGCCAGAACGTACAGACCGAGGTTCCCGGCCGCGCCGACCAGATCAGGCAAGATGGGACGCGACGAGGATGAAGGCACCCCTCGCGTGACCGTGCTCTTGAAACCATCTATCTGCTCGGGGCGCCGGTCCGCCGGCGGGCGAGTCGCTCGGCGGCCGCCACGCCGTGCACGGCGACCGGCACGACCCCGCCCCGCAGCCACGACCACGCCGTGCGTACGGCGGGTAGATCGACGGCGACGGCCAGATCGGCCTGACGGACGAGCACCTGGGCCTTGGCGTCCGCACGGACCGCACGCCAGACGGTTCGCGTGTCGTCGAGCGGGCTGAGCGTGGCGAGTAGCCGTCCTGGCACGCTCCGACGCGCGGCGGCGTCCAGCGACCGGTACCGCCCGGAGCCGGCAATCGACGCGAGCGGCGAGCGGTGCTCGGCGAGCACGTGCACGACGGCGACGCCTGGCACCGGGGTGCGCGGCGCCGTCCGGCACACGAGGGTCACGTGCGCGGGCGCCTCGGGCGTGCCGAGGCGCTCGGCGAGGTCACCGGCCCCCGCGGCGCGTGCGAGGACGTCGTCGGCCGGGTCTTCGGATCCGACGACGAGCACGACGCGGCGCGGCCCCCGTTCGGCGGTCTCGCTCCCACCGTCCGTGACTTCCGGAGGGAGCGACGGCGATTCTGAGCTCGCGACATCGCCGTCGTGCGCCCGCACCTCCGGCACCGGCAGGCCGAGCTCGGTCGCGCGCCGCGCCACGAACTCTCCGAGCGCGGCCACGCGTGGCGCGAGCTGCTCCTCGCGGGCGTAGCGCCGCGCCCACCCGCGGGTGGCGCGGATGGACCCCGGCGTCGCCGCGCGGGCGAGCTCGGCACCACGGACGAGCGCGTCCGCGACGTCGTCGGCGGTGAGAGAGTCCGGCAGGACCCAGGCGGGATGGCCCTCGAGCACGGAGGCGGCGGCGGACTCTGGGCCGTGCACCGACACGACCGGGAGACCGGTCGCCGCGTACTCGAAGACCTTCCCGCTCGTCACGTACCGGCCGGGGATCAGCGGGAGCGCGAGCACGTCGAAGCCTGCGTACACCGACGTGACCTCGGCGCGTGGGACGGGACCGCCGTGCTCGACGCCGTCGCCGGCGAACTCCGCGAGCATGGCGAGCGAGCGCTCGTCGGGTGCGCCCTGGTGACCGACGTGTCCGCGCAGGACCATCCGCGCCCGCGCGACGTCCTCGCTTCGCGTGCGGGCCAGGCGCCAGCCCTCGAGCAGCTCGCGCACCGGCACCGAGCCGTACAGCGTGCCGAGGTAGCCGAAGGTGAGGGGAGCGTCGTCGTCGGGGGCCGACTCGACGCGCAGCTCGTCGATCGCCGAGCCGAGTTCGCCGTCGTACCCGTTGGCCACCACGTGCGTGCGGTCGGTGACCTCCGGCAGCGTCTCGTCGTACCAGTCCCGGATCGGCGCGTTGACGAACCACGCCTCCTCGGCCCCTAGCAGGAGCTCCCGCTCGGTGCGCCACGCGCGCGAACGCTCGCCGGACGTGCGCCGGCCCGTCGTCACGTCGAGCGCCCAGCCGTCGCGGTAGTCGAGGACGTAGGGCACGCCCGAGCGCCGCGCGAGGTGCTGCCCGGGGACGAAGTCGACGTGCGGGTTCGACGTGCCCAGCACGAGGTCGACCGGGTATCGCTCGTGCACCTGCTCGGCGGCGGCGCGCAGGTTCGTGACCCAGCCGCCGTACACGCGCTCGGGGAACCGGGCCTCGGAGCTCCGCACGAACGCCGAGAACCAGGCGGGCTCAGACGCCACCCGCGCGCGGGAGTACCCGGCGAGGTCGGTCTGGATGTGCGCGAGCTCCTGCTTGACGCGCAGCACCCGGATCGCGGGGTGCACGCGGGCCTCGAGGGAGAGGTCGGCCCCGAACAGCTCGGTGAACAGCTCCCGCGGGGCGGTGAGGACCGTGACGTCCCAGCCGGCATCGGCGAAGGCGTTGGCGGTCGCGAGGGCCCGGTAGACGCCGGAGCCCCGGCACGGCGGGAAGCCCCAGGCTACGTAGAGGAGGTGTGGACGCACCCGGCAAGGATAGGGAGCCGGGGCGTCACCCAGCACGGTGGGCGCGACGGGCGGCTGCCGGAAGACCGTAAACTGCCGCCGGGGTCAATCTCTGACGCAGCCACTGTGCTGCTGTTCGGACGGCAGCACGATCGACGGCGACCACCAGGTCTGAGCCGTCGAGCGCAGCATAGACACGCTGATTCATTCGGGTACTGCGCGCGAGCTCTCGAGCGTCGTCCAGCGGGGAGAGGCTGGCGAGGACGCGTCCCGGCAGGGACCGACGAAGTGCGCGGTCCACCGATTGGTAGCGGATTGATCGTGCGGCCCGTGACGCACTGTGGGGAGCCGCAGCCACTTCAAGGATTTCTGCTACTCCGACGATCTCCCGTTCGGGGGGAGTTCGGCATACGAGTGTGAGGCGTGCCGGAGAGTTTGTGGGTCCGAGCAGGATCGAGAAGTCCACTTCCGCCGAGTGATGCTCGTCGAAGAGGATCTGGTCCGCGGGCTTGCTGCCCCCGGTGAGGAGGATGACGCGTTGTTGGGGTCCATGTCGGCCGTCGACCCAGGCAGTCGAGCGGGTGAGAACCGGACGGTGGTCGACCGGGGCCGGCGTGACGGGTTGCGGTTTGAGGGAAACCTGATCGTCTCGACCACTCCGAGAGGGCCGCGCGCTGACTAGGTCGCTAAGGGCAGTTACGCGGGGTTCGAGTTGCCGACTGCGGGAGTACCGCTGCGCCCAGCGGCGGTTTTCTGCTGACGAGGACTCAGTGGCACTCCGTGCAAGTCTTGCCGCTTTGGCAAGTGCCCGTGCCACGTCGGGCGCACTGAGACTCTTGGTGAGTACCCAGGCCGGGTAGCCCTCGAGGATGGTGACCGCCGCTGACTCACGACCATGGATGGAGACTATGGGGAGACCGGTGGCGGCGTACTCGAAGACCTTTCCGGAGGTAATGAACCGGCCCGCGATGAGCGGGAGCACGAGCACATCGAACTGCGCATAGGCTTCTGCCACTGCGGCTTTCGGAACGGCACCTCCGTGAATGACGCCGTCATTCGAGAATTCCGCCAGGAGCTCGACAGTCTTGGCGTCGGGGACGTCGTAGTGACCGAGGTGGCCGCGAAGAACGAGGCGCGCATTTTCCAGTTCAGGGACTGACCTCCGAGTGGTGCGCCACCCCTCGAGCAGCTCGCGGAGCGGAACCGCACCGTACAGTGTGCCGAGGTAGCCGAATGTTAGGCCGTGGCCCGCACGTACGGGCCTTGAACCTTTGGTCCTGGTAGTCCTGCGAGCCGCTGCGACAGCGGCCCCGAGGTCGCCGTCGTACCCGTTCGCGACGACATGCATGCGCTCGGCTGCCGGAGGCACTTCCTTGGCGTACCAGTCTCGAATCGGATGATTGACGAACCAGATCTCCTGAGCACGTTGCAGCATCGACCGTTCGAGTCGCCAGGCGCGGGATGACCGGCCGGTGGCATGCTTACCAGTGAAGAGGTCGAGCCCCCAGGAGTCCCGGTAGTCCATGACGTAAGGCGTGTTGAACTGGCGATTGAGCAACCATCCCGGAACGAAATCCACATGCGGATTCGA
>JBQDDT010000108.1:5334-10299 GCA_052092505.1 Microbacterium sp.
CTGGCGATTGAGCAACCATCCCGGAACGAAATCCACATGCGGATTCGAGGTGCCGAGCACCAGGTCGACCGGGTGCCGATGGTGGACGTCCATGGTGGCCGACTCGAGATTACGACGCCACATCCCGTACGGCGCTTCGGGGAAGGGCAGGGTCTGCAACCGGCGGACGGCGGACGACCAGCCCTCCTCGCTCGCAAGCCGTAGGCACGGGTACTTGGCGAGGTCGTACTCCTTGAGTGGAAGGGGCTGAGTGACCCGACGAACCTTGACCGAAGGGTGGATCTGCTGCTCGAGAGAGGCATCGGAGCCGTAGTGGTCCTCAAACACCTCGCGTGGCGCGGTCAGAACCGTCACGTCCCAGCCACCCGCGGCGAACGCGTTCGCGGTGGCGAGCGCTCGGTATACGCCAGCGCCGCGTGACGGGGGGAAGCCCCAGGCGACATACAAGAGGTGTGGACGCTGCACGCGGCCAGGATACGGGCCCGCCGGGATGGTTCGATCGACTCGCGCATCGCAAGCGAGTCAGGGTCGTCGTGGCACGATGACGTCTCATCAACGAGCGCCCAGGGTATGCCGGGCGCGAGAGTCGAGTGAAGTAGGTGCACCCGTGAAGGATCTCTGGCGGACTAGCCGGAGGCTGCTGCCGTTGCTGCCGCCCGGCGCCCGGCGCTACCTGCTGTGGTACTCGTTACTCTCGGCATCCCTGGCACTGCTCGACGTGGCTGCCCTGGGCATCCTCGCGCTCGTCATGGGTCCGATGATCTCGGGCGGGTCGGTGACGCTGCCGCTGCTCGGTGACATACCTGAGCGGCACTACGTCACCGTAATAGTTGCCGTTTGCGGTCTAATCGTGCTGAAGTCGATCCTGTCGTTGGCCATGCGCTGGGTGGCCACTCGGAGGTTCGCGCAGTTCGAGCTGGAGATCGGTAACCAGCTCTTCCGCGCTTACATCCACGCTCCGTGGACCGACCGACTGGCGCGCAACTCTGCCGAGCTCGTGCGTCTGGCGGACGTTGGTATCGGCAACACCACCTCGGGGCTCTTGCTCCCCCTCGCTTCGATTCCCACGGAGATCGCGACCTTCTTCTCGGTCTTCCTCGTCCTTGTGGTTGCCCAGCCGCTAACTGCAGCACTAACGATTTCTTATATCGGCTTGCTCGGCGTACTGCTCTATTTGGTGGTGAACCCACGCGCGGTAACAGCCGGGCGTGTGAATCGTGACTACTCGTTCAAGGTGGCTCGGTTGATGACCGAGATGGTCTCCACGCTCAAGGAGATCACCCTCCGAGACAAGAGCTCCGAGGTGGCGGACGTTGTTACTCGAAATAGATGGTTTGCCGTAAAGGCGAGATCCAACTCGCTGTTCCTTGGGCAGGCTCCGAAATACGTGCTTGAGGCGGCGCTTGTACTTGGCTTCCTTCTGGTCGGAGGTGTTGCCTACTGGCGTGGAGGCATCGACGAGGCGCTCGGCGCGGTTGCACTGTTTGGTATTGCAGGGTTTCGTATGATTCCGGCAGTCACCAGACTGCAGGGCCTGCTGACCCAGACATCCTCGAACCTTCCGCACGCGCGTCGAGTCATCGAGGACATCACGGCGGCTGAGGGATACGTACGCGACGCGGAAGTAGTTGGCCGCGACGCGATTGTCGGCGATCCGGAGCGTCTTGTCCTCCAAGACGTTGCCTTCACATATCCGGGTTCGGAAGTGCCTGCGATCTCCTCGATCAACCTTGCCATCGAAATGGGAACGCATGTTGCGCTCGTCGGCTCTTCGGGTGCCGGAAAAACCACTCTCGTTGACGTGTTGCTTGGATTGCTCGTCCCTCAGGTGGGACGGATGACGATTGGTGATCAAGTTCTCGCCGACGTCCTTGCGGACTGGCGATCGAGAGTTGGGTACGTGCCGCAGGACGTGTCTCTCTTCAATGGTTCAGTTGCGCAAAACGTCGCGCTTTCCTGGGATAGCCCCATCGATGAGGAGCGCGTCCGATATTGTCTCGAGCGTGCCCAGTTGCTCGATGCCGTCGAGGCCCGCGGCGGTATCGATGTGGTAATCGGAGAACGCGGTCTCGCGTTCTCAGGTGGCCAGCGTCAGCGGTTGGGTATCGCTCGTGCGCTCTACACCGATCCCCTGGTTCTCGTCATGGACGAGGCCACCTCGGCACTCGATACGGCAACCGAAGATGCGGTAACTCGAGCGATGAGGGAACTTCACGGATCGGTCACCGTCATCACAGTCGCCCATCGCCTGGCTACTATTCGTGAGGCAGACCAGGTGTGTTTCCTGCAGCACGGAACGATCGCGGCGCGTGGAACGTTTGAAGAAGTTGTCGCGGCTGAGCCAGAGTTCGCCAGACAGGCTGCGTTGGCCGGCCTCGCTTAACCCCCTCACGTGGGTTAGAGCCCGAGAAACGGTGCCAGCGCACCGGCAGAAGCCCGGCCATCGTGGTGCGACCGGGCCCAAGAGGGCCCTGCGGCGGCGATGTCGGTGAATCGGTCACGGTCATCAAGAATCTCCCGCATCACGGCGGAGAACGTGGTGGGCGTAGCGTCGACGACGGGCAAGTTGCCACCTGTACGTAAGCGGACGCGTTCGTGGACGTGAGCGACGACGAGCCGTCCGGCGGCCATCGCCTCCGCTGCGAGCACGCCGACGTTGCCAAGCGCGATCTGGTCAACTACAACGTCTGCCTTGCCGATGAGTGATGGCATTGCCGAGTTGGGTACGGACTGAACCCGCTTGTAGCGGATCCGTCCGGCGGCCTCGAGAGCTTCGAGTACCGGCTCGATGGTGGCTGTGCCCTTGAGCGCCGGGTTCGATGGCGCATGGAGGACGACGGGGCGCTGTCGGGTTAGGGCAGGTGTCTCAGCTGCAGCAGTATGCGCGTCAACGTCGACGACCACCGGTACGAGGGTTGCGCCGGGGACGAAGTCGAGCATGTCTGGTGTCGTGACGAAGGTCCGGAGCCCAGACTCGTCGATGACATTCCTAGTTTGTGCGACGTGCTCGGCGAGCCGTGGAAAGTCCCGGGCGTGGTCGCGGAACGGGCTCGCTTCGTACATATTGAGATGCTGCTGCGGATCACGCATCTCTGTTCCGTGTATCAACAACCCGGCAGTGACTCCAGATCGGGCATAAGTTTGCAGGTGCTGGGCGCTCGGGAGACCGCTGGAGAGTGCTGTGATGCTGCTTGCTCGCTCAAGCAGCGCATGTGTGATTTGTTGGAGCAGGCCCTTCTCCCAAGCGAGGCGACCGCGCTTGAGCTCGGCAGGTACCAAGAGATCGCTCGGGTAGACGAACGAGTTTCGGCCAGAAGTTGGTACCAGTTCCATCGAGCGGGCTTGTGCCGCCGGGTAGGCAGCCTCGAGGGCTGTGCACCATGCCGATGCCTGGCCGGCGGTGTTGGTCGGTCCGACGACGAGACGTGGCGCGCGCTCGCTCTCAAGGCGGGGGACGAGCGACGCAGCCCGACGCGAGGCCCCAGGCCAGAGAATGCGCGCCACGGTGCGCTGGAGTGGCGGCGGGATAACGTCGAAGACCGCTGAGAGGGTGGAACTCAGGTGCTCTCTCATGGTGCACATCTTCCTTTACTGGCCAAACCTAGGAACGGCGCCAGCGCCGCTGCGGACTCACGTCCGTCGTGGTGGGTGCGCGCCCACGCAGGCCCCCGGGTCGCAATCTCGGCGAACCGGTCCTTGTCGCGCAGAATCTGGTCCATGACGTGCGCGAACGTCTCGGGCGTAGCATCAACGACCGGTAGCTCGCCGTCGAGGCGGGCACGCACGAGTTCATGGACGTGCCCGACGACGAGGCGACCCGACGACATTGCCTCGGCCGCGAGAACGCCGACGTTACCTAGGACTATCTGGTCGACGACGAGGTCCGCCCCCGCCACGAAGGACGGCATCTCCGAGTGCGGGACGCGCTGAAGGCGGCGGTAGGTTATCCGCCCCGCGGCGTCGAGCGCCTCGAGCACCGGCTCGATCGCGGCCGTGCCCTTGAGCGCCGGATTAGATGGCGCGTGGAGCACGATCGGCCGAGTGCGGCCGAGCGCGGGGGCGATCCTCGGGGAGGCGAACCGGTTGATGTCGACGACCACCGGTAGCAGCGTTGCCGCCGGGGCGAAATCGAGCAGGTCCGGCGTGGAGACGAAAATCGGAAGGTCACCGATCTCGAGGAGTCGGTGGGCAGCTCGGATCCGGTCCCGGACGTCGTCGCCGACGGAGACGTCTGTGTGGAAGGGACTCGACGAATAGAGCGCAGCATGCTGTTCGGGGTCGCGCATCTCGGAACCGTGGAAGACGATCGCCGGTGCGACGCCCGCAGCGCGGTAGCGTTCGATCGTCTCGCGGTCCGCGACCGCTGTCGTCATAGCCGTAGGGGAAAAGCCCGTCTCGAACAGCGCGTGGCTGAACCGGCCGAGCACGCCCTCGCGCCAGGCGGCGCGCCCTGGGCGCAGGGAGAGCGGCAGGCGGACGTCGGCCGGGTAGGCGAACCGATCGGTCCCACCTGGCCGTTCGAGGGTGACCGAGCGTGCCGCCACACCGTCGAGGTGGGCCTCCGCCGCGCGGGCCCACCGGTAGCCCTGACCCGCGGTGTTCGTCGGACCGACGAGCAGACCCGCCGTCCGGTCGTCCGGCAGGTACGGGACCAGGCCTCCCGCCGCCCGTAGCTCGGCACCGAAGACGGTGCGCTCGATCGACTCTCGCTGCCGCAGGGGGAGGCGCCGCACGCCGGCGGCCACGACGTCGCGAAGGCTCGGAGTCATACGGGCATTGTGCCCGTTCCAGGGAGGATCGCCGTGGCGCGGGTGCCGACGACGTCGTCGGAGAGCGGTCAGCCGGTGGCAGCATGGTCGTCATGACGCATGCCGCTCCCGCGCCCGACCGCCGTCCCTCGGTGCTCGTGGTGTCGTACTCGACCCTCGTCTCCGACGCGCGACTGTTGAGGCAGATCCGGCTGCT
>JBQDDT010000109.1:0-10249 GCA_052092505.1 Microbacterium sp.
CACGAGCGGACCGTCGCCTCCGGGCGAGGAGCCTGCATTCAGTCCGCCGATCTCGCCGCTCCCCTCGCGCGACCTGATCCCGCTGTACGCCGGGCCGTAGTCGTTGAACTCCCATCCGAAGGCCGACTCGTAGAACGCCCGCGCCGCGGTGAGGTCGGCGACGCCGAGCTCGATGTAGCTGAGGGAGTGATGCAGCGGTCGATCCATGGCGGAACCTCCAGGAGCGGGTCGGTCCGTCGAGACTAGGCCGTGTTGCTAAACGTGTTTGTGGGGTGGTTCGGTGAGTCTTGAGTCGTGTC
Source organism: Microbacterium sp. (assembly GCA_052092505.1). GTDB lineage: Bacteria > Actinomycetota > Actinomycetes > Actinomycetales > Microbacteriaceae > Microbacterium. The sequence continues at coordinate 300 of JBQDDT010000109.1, forward strand.
GCGTGATGTGATCTCGGATGAGACGTGGGCTGTGATCGGATCGCTGTTCCCTGCGGTGAAGACAACGGGGCGTCCGCCGGTTGATCGGCGGACGGTCGTCGAGGCGACGGCGTGGCGGTTCCGCACGGGCGCGCCGTGGCGGGATGTGCCGGAACGGTTCGGGAACTGGAACACGATTTACAAGAACTTCAACCGGTGGTCCGAACAGGGCGTGTGGACGCGGATGCTGGAGAAGACGCAGTCGCTTGCGCAGCAGGCGGGGGATCTGGATTGGGTCGCGTCGATCGATTCCACGATCGTGCGCGTGCACCAACACGGTGCGACTCTTCCCCGCCCCACAGGGGGCTTTGTCGAACTACAAGAAGTTCGGGGCTGAGCCGCCTGATCATACGATCGGCCGCTCCCGTGGTGGGCTGACGACGAAGAATCACCTGGTCTGCGACGGGAAGGGACGCGCTCTCGCGTTTATCCTCACGCCCGGGCAAACTGCGGACACCGGCATGCTGACCGCGACGTTGAGTGAGATCCGCGTCCCGGGCGTGAGGGGCAGGCCACGGTCAAGGCCGGACCGGGTGCTCGCGGACAAGGGCTACCCTTCGAAGGCGAACCGGGCCTGGCTGCGCCACCGCGGGATCGCCGCGACGATCCCGGAACGCGAGGATCAGATCGCTCACCGACGCAAGCGTCGCGGGCGACCGATCGACTTCGGTGACCAGCAGCGCACCCGCTACCGCGGCCGTAATGTCGTCGAGCGGTGCTTCAACACGCTCAAGCAGTGGCGCGGGATCGCGATGCGCTCAGACAAGACCGCCCGCAACTACCACGCCGGCCTCTGTCTCGCCGCCACTCTGCACTGGCTCGGCAGCATGCCGATCCTGGAGCTCAGCAAGGACAAGCAACTCGCGGCGACGGTATCCTGACGGGGATGATGACCAGCCAGGCCCATGTTGGCCGCTCCCGGAACGGCGACCTGGTCGTTCCCTGATCCGCGCTCCTCCTTGTGTGAGTGACCCCGAACTCACCCAGACAACACAAGGAGAATCATGACAGCACACTTCAACCACACGATCATCGCCTCGATCGACGCCGCCGAGATGGTGGACTTCTATCGGGACCTGCTTGAAGCCGACGACGCGCCCGCATGGGGCCCATTCGTCAACATCCAGATCGCCGGAGGGGTATTGCTGCAATTCGCAGCCCCGCCGATGGAGTTCCCACCCCAGCACTACGCGTATCTCATTGATGACGCCCATTTCGACCGTGCTTACGCCAAGATCACCGCTCACGGCTTTGATCACTGGGCAGACCCCCAGCGGTCCAAGCCTGGAGAGATCAACCACGAGCACGGCGGACGAGGCGTCTATCTTCTCGATCCTTCAGGCCACTTTCTCGAGCTGATCACCCAGCCCTACCTCTGACCGGAGCGGGAGCGACGGGGCATCCCTGAAGCTGACCGGGGGCGGGGCCGGCTCGAAACCCCAACCCCGGTTTAGCAACACGGCCTAGTGCAGTCCGTTCCGAGACATGGCGACGCTCACCGGGCTCACGCTCGCGCTCATCGCGATCACCGGGCTGGAGATCACGGCGATATGGGCCCTCCTGGGGCGGCGGACGCGCCCGCGGCCTGAACGCAGGGCCGCGCAGGCTGGTCGATGTCGGCGAGCGACGGCGATATCGGTATCGTCGATCCGATGGACGATCACAGCGACGAGACGTGGCGCCGCAAGGAGCGTCGGGAGGGCATCCTCCTCGCCGTGATCGGGGCGGCGTTCCTCGCTGCCGGCGTGCTGATCTGGGTGGTCGGCAGCCCTTGGATGGGCGCTATGAGCTTCGCCTTCGGGGTGATGGGACTCATCATGGGCCCCGTCATCGCGATCGGGAAGGACACGCCTGCCGGCCGCATCGGGATCATCGTCGGATGCTTCGCGTTCGCCGCGACGGGTGCGCTGTCGATCGCGACCTCCCTCCTGACCCCGGAGGCGTTCGGATGGCGCGGCCCCACGGCCGGGATCATCGCCGGCGTCCTCTGCCTGGGCTTCTTCGGTCCGGGCACCGTGCTCCTCATCGTCAAGGAGATCCGCCGCCGCAGGCGCTGAGCGCGCGCGGGGGCGTCGCGAGAGCGCACGGCACCGTCGCGCGGTCGATCATCGCGCCGGCGGCGCAGCCCCGCCACGGGGACGGACGACCCGCCCTGCGAGCGCCATCGACGCGGGCCAGGCGACCATCGTGAGTGCGAACGCGATGGGCCAGGCGATCAGGAACTGCTTGGGCCAGGCGCCGAGCCACTCCAACGACGGGCCCGTGAAGATCAGGCCCATGATGCCCGACATCGTCGCGGCCATGATGAAGGTCATGAAGACCTGCGAGAGAAAGACGAACTTCTTGCTCATGCTCGATTCCTGTCCGGGACGAAGACACCATCACGCTGGGCGGCGCCGTCGTCCACTCCGTGGTGGATGGGGCGCCCAGGGATCGCGGCACTGACGCTCGCGACGGCATCTCAGAGGCTCCGAGGACTGGAATAACCACACCAGTCAGAATCTTTTGGGCGACATCATTCTATCAACGCGAACATGCGCTCCCCCGGGGCGCGCGCACGTCGCCCCGGGTTCCGGGTTCAGCCGGCCGGGACGTCGCCGCCGGGCGCTCCCCCTCCCATGCCGCCGGAGGCCTCCGCCTGCGTGACGCTGCCGGCGTAGTCGTCCGTCGGGTCGCGGTAGATGGTGTGCACGTGACCCCAGCCCGAGGTCGTGACGCCGTCGACGTCGGCCCCGGCCGAGCCCTGCTGCGCCTGGAAGGCGACATAGACGCTCGGTCCGGAGATCGAGAAGGAGATCCCGTCGCCCGTCGACATGTCGTAGGTCGTCTCCCCCGACCAGGCGATGACCGTGTCGTCGAGCGTCTCCTCGATCTCCGCCAGCTTCGCGGCGTTCGTCTCCTCGTCGGCCATCCCCGCCCAGTTCGCGATCAGCTCCAGCAGCAGCTCCCGCTGCTCGTCGGTCAGGTCGGCTCCGGTCAGCCCGTCTCCGGCCTCGAAGTCGCAGGTGTCCCCCGGGGCGCACATGCTGACGTCGCCGGAGGTCAGCGTCTCCTGCTGCTCGGCGGTCAGGCTGTCGAAGAACGCGAACGCGTCGGAGTAGATGCCGTCGAACGGCTGCACCTCCTCGCCGTCCTCGTTCGTGTAAACGGCCGGCTGGACGCCGAGATGGGTCGGCGCGAACGTGATCGCGTCGTCCGCGCCGTTCAGGTCGGCGTTGATGCCGAGGTGGTGCCCACCGAACTGCACCGACCACGCCTCGGTGTCGGACGGGTCTCCGAAGAACGCGATGTAGTACTGCCCGAGCGAGTCCTCCGTGGAGGTGCTGTTCTCGTGGAGGTACTCGTCGCCTCCCATGATGTCGACGACCCGCTGGTACGCCTCGTCGCTGAGCAGCGATTCCAGCACGGCCAGCGCCGCCTCCCGCTGCTCCTCGGTCAGATCGGTCAGGTTCAGCCCGGCGCGATCGACGAACGTGACGGGGAAGTTCGACCACGAGGTCGACTTCGTCTCGTCGTCGTAGTCGTACAGCACCGCCTCGCGCTGCTCGTCCGAGAGCGTCTCGAGGAACGCCTCGGCCGCCGCGGTCGTGTCGCTGATCGTCCCCTGCGTCGTCCCGGAGGTCGACGCAGTCTCGGCGGTCGTCGACTCGGACTGCGAGGAGGACGAGGACATCGACGTGTCGCTCGTCGACGCGTCCGCGAGCCCCGCGCATCCCGCCAGGGTCAGCCCCGTCACGATCATCAGCCCGGCCGCGCCGATCGCGGCCCTGCGTCGCCAGTGTCGGCGGGGAATGGTCTCGTCGGCAGTGTTCTTCATCATCATGCCTCGACGATAGGAACCGCGTCTTTCGTGACGGCCTGATCCGCCTATGCCCTTCCTCTGCTCCTGCGCCCGCACCCCGTCGCCCGCGCAGCGGCACCGCGCGCACGCGCCGCGCCCTCGAGCGGACGATGGGCCCAACTCCGGACGGATTGGGGGATTCGGCCCGCAGTTGGCCCCGATCCCCGCTGCTGTGCGGGCACCGGATCCGACCGAGACGGCCCGTTTCTCCCGCGATCTCCTCGAAGCGGACGACGCCCCCTCATGGGTGGCTGTTCGTCAACGTCACGATCGCCGACGGCGCGCTCCTCCCGTTCGCGACGCCGCCGATCGACTTCCCGCCGCAGCACGATGCCGACCTCCTCGATGATGCCCATTTCGATCGGGCCCGCGCCAAGATCGTGACGAGCCGACGGGAGCACTGGGCCGATCCTCAGCGATCCCGGCCCGATGAGCTCGATCACGAGCACGGCGGACGCGGCGTGTACCTGCTCGATCCGTCAGGGCATTACCTCGAGCTGATCACTCACCCCGATCTGTGACCGCCTCCGACCTCTTCCGCACCGTGCGACGTAGAGTCATGGTCGTGCCGACGCCCCTCTCGCCCTCCGGCGTCGCGCGGAGCTCGAGCAGGGACGCGACGTCGTCATCCCCACGTCGAACGGCTTCTTCCTCCGCCGACTGATCCTGAGCGTCGTGGTCGGGGCGGCACTGCTGGGCTTCCTCGTGCTCATCGTCATCAGCTCGCTCGAGCGGGGCGGGAGCTGGGTGCTGTTCGCGGTGAACCTGCGGATCTGGGCCCTCGTCGTCGGGATCGTCTTCGGCATGGTCGTCGCACCGTGGGCGCTCATCCGGCGCATGCTGCGCGCGGAGAGCCTCGTCCTCAGCCGCGTCGGCGTCACGGAGACGCGTTCCGGAGTCGTCCGCCCCGGAGGTTTCCTCCCCTGCGACGACATCGAGGAGATCCGGTTCGAGAGACGCGCCCGGTTCGCACCGCGAGCCCTCGTCTATCGGCTCACCGAGGCGGCGGCGCGCGAGCGCGGGATCGCATCGCCGAGGGCGCGGACGATGATGATGAGGGCCGGCTTCGAGGCGGCTCCGCGGCTGCTCTCCGAGATCCTGACCGCGGCCCACGACCGCTTCGCCCGGGAGGCGCGTGGGGCGGCCCGGTGACCTCGCCCCTGATGAATCCGCCGCCTCCTGTCGACACCGACGGCACCCCCTCTTGTGACTGCTCACGCGACGACGAAGGATTCGCGCATCGCCGCGATGTCCGTGGCCCGTGCCAGGCTCGGGACATGCCCGAACGACGCGAAGGCCTCGACATCGTCGAGTTCGCCGACGTCGACGCCCTGCGCCGATGGCGCGCCGCGCTGGGCGTGGGGTAGGCGCGCGCCGAAGGCGGCCGGCTGCGCACGGAGTTCTCTTCTTGCTGATGCGTTCGTCGGCGCGTGGCCCTTCGAAGCTGCCTCTCGCAGCTGGGTCCGTTTGCGTGATCGGGAGCGCCCGCCGGGGAGCACACTGGGCACACGACGAGGGCGCCGAGCACCACGCGGTTCCCTCGACGCGATGGCCGCGTCGAACCCGAGGAGCGCCCGATGGGAAAGAGGCTCAGGATCGCCGAGCGCAAGCGGGTCGTGGTCATCGAGGAGCGCGAACGGGCGTCGTTCTGGCTCGAGCATCTCCTCGCGCTCATCCTGCTCGGCCTCGTCCTCATCGCCGGCGGCATCATCCTGCTGTCGCTGACGGCCTGGGGCAGAGCCACGATCGTCTGGCTCGGAGCCGGATTCGGGGGGGCCCTGACCTGCTGGCTCGCCCTCGACCCGTGGCGCAGCTTCCGCGCCGGCGCGCCGGCCTCCGTCGTGATCGGCGAGACGCTCACCGCCGTCGGCTGGGGCGCCATGACCGTGTCGCTGGCCGCAGGTCTCCCCTTCGTCTTCTCGCACGACTCCCTCCCGGAGTGGATGTTCGCACTGCCCGGCGCGGGGGCCATCGTGTCGACGGCGATCGCGGGTCTCGGCATGCGGCTGACGACGAAGCGACCGCTCCCGGCGCTCGACCGCACCGCGCGAACCGCATCCGTGGTCCTCAACGCGGACGATGCCGACGGAGGCCAGAGCATCGCGGTGCGCTATCGCGGCGCCGACGGAGTCGAGCACGAGGCGGAGCTGGCCGACCTGATCGACGACTCCTGGCGAGACCGGTTCGCTCCGGGCACCACGTGGCAGATCTATGCGTTCGGGGATCCGGACCTGTCCGATGCGGTCGTGTTCCTGACGGAAGCGCACGACGACGTGTGGCGCAGCGGGTACACGCTCGACGGTGTGCACCTCGGGGGCGAGAGCGGACCCCTCCCCGCGGGACCGGGCTCGCCGTTCCTCCGCGAAGGCGGGAAGTGGGAGTTCGAGTCCTGACCCGACCGCGGCGTGATGTTCCGCTCAACGGTCGAGCCCGCAACACCTCAGAAGACCACGAGCCCCGATGCGGATCTCCTCCGCGTCGAGGGGCGCAGCGATTGCGCAGACGCCAGCACTCAGCGAACCGCCGCGGACCTCGCGCTGGGTCGCTCAACGATGCCGTTCAGTGCAACGTGCACCAGCGATGCCTCGACGCAGCGTGTGCGGCCGATCGAGATTCCTCCGCGCAGGTCCGGAGGCGCTCGCGCACGTCAATCACGCTCGATCGGGAACCACAGCTCGCACGTCGCGGTGCTGAAGTCGTCGGCGTGCTCCAGGATCGTGACAATCGACGGTCCCGGGCGCAGCCGCCATGGATTCGACGGGAACCACTCCGCAGCGGATGCCGCGTACGCGCCCTGCAGCGCATTCGGATGGGGTCCTGACGTGCGGAACACGACCCACGTCCCCTGGCCGACCTCGAGGACGTCGAGGTCCCTCGGCAGCTCGGCGTCGGCGGGTACCGCGACTCCGTGGAGCGAGGTCAGCTCGCTCCCCTCGCGGTAGTCCGAGTCGACATCGGCACTGACCTGCAGCAGCCCGCGCGGCTCCGTTCCGCTGAGGTCCTTGAGCCGCTGGTGCTCCTCGGGCGGCAGCGATGCGATGTGCTGCTGGATGTGCGGGTTGACCCCCTCGTAGATCAGCGGCACGCGTGTCGAGTGGCCGACGAGGCGGAAGGCGGGGCGTTCGATGATTCGGGCATCCATGGCGGAGCTCCCTTCGACGATCAGGCGGAACCTGAGGATGGGTTGACTGCGAAGGGGGCCACCGTCACGGCGGATGTCGCCGTGGCTCACGCCATGCACGGAGCGGAACGCCCGGGCGAAGGCCTCGACGGATCCGTATCCGGAGCGCACGGCGATCGTCAGGAGATCCTCGCCGTCGACCACCGCCGCGGCGGCGACAGTCATCCGCCGCCGCCGCACGTACTCGGAGACCGGCATGCCCGCCAACGACGAGAACATGCGACGCGCGTGGTAGCCCGTCGTCCCCATCGAACCGGCGAGCGCTTCGATGTCGATGTCATCGCCGAGACGGCGCTCGATCTCATCGACGAGGCGATTGAGGATCTCGATCACGTGACTCCCTTCGTCGTCCACCCTCGTTCCACGGATACGACCCGCGCCCGATCATCCTGGCCCGATTCTGTCGGGTCGTCCTCCTGGAGTCGGATGGCGACTGCAGGACGCGGACCGTCACCGCGCCCTGACGCGTGTCGCGCGATCTTCGCGGGCCTGTTCCCCCGCAGCCTCACGTCGCCGCTCGCGCACCCAGATGACGAAGACGAGCGCGGTGACGAGCACGGCCGGAATGAGCAGGTGCGGGCTCCCTGCCCCGGCGGTCCGCGATGCGTCGAAGTCTCCTCCGCCGGAGAGAAGTGCGTTGAGGATCGCAGTCAGGGCGTTGTTGGCGACGTGGAAGGCGATCGGCGCCTCGAGCCCCCGAGTGCGGATCGCCATCACCGCCGTGGCGACACCGAGGAAGACGTGATAGCCGGCCAGCCAGGGATCCGAAGCGAGGTGCGTGGCCGCGAACGTGATGCTGGAGACGATCACCCCGGTCGCCAGGGCGAGCCGACCTGGGCGGATCCATGAGGCGACGGCCGGCAGGGCGGTGCCACGGAACATGAGCTCTTCCGCGAGCGCGGCGAGCGGAGTGGTGAGCACGATCACAGCGAGCATCGCGACGGTCGTCCCCGTGATGCCGAGACCGATCCACGGCGTCTGCTCTGGCGCGAAGACGGCCAGCGTCGCATTGCCGATCGCGGTGAAGCCCAGCGCCCACAGCAGGTACTCGATCAGGCGGCGTCGATCGAAGCGTCGCGGGAAGCTGAGGATGCTGCGCCACGGCACCTTCGCCATGCGTGCGACCACAGGGACGGTGAGAAGGCCGGAGATCCCCATGCTGAGATTCACCGCGAGCAGCTGCAGAGGACTGAGTGCCTCACCCTGCCCGCCGCCCTGGCCGAGCAGACTCGCGAGCTGGAACAGCAGGAGCTGCAGGACGATCATGACGAACGGGGGCACGAGGAGGACGACGAGCGGTTGCCACCAGCTCATCGAGAGGTGCGCGCCGAAGCGTCGGATGGGGGCGCTGTTCGCGGGGGATGTCATCATCAGCCTTCCTCGTCATGGGTCCGCAGGCGAAGTGCCTCGAACCGCCACGCTCACGGATCAATACACCGTACTAGTACGGTATGCTAACGCGAAGAGGAGGACCTGATGACAGCACGACCGGCGAGCGGCACGCGGGAGCGGATCCTGGCTGCCGCTGCGGCGATCCTCGCGGAGGAGGGAGTCGCCGCCCGCCTCAGCGTGCGGGCCGTCGCACGCCGCGCAGACGTCAGCATCGGGTCGATGCGTCATCACTTCCCCACGCAGCAGCTCCTGCGGGATCATGTGCTGGAGAGGATCGGCGAATGGATCGCCCCTGCGGACTGGATGGCCGACACGTCGCTCCCCGCGCCAGAACGGCTCGTTCGGAGCCTCCGCCAGGTGCTCGCCCAGGTCGGCGCAGGGCAGCACGCGCGCGACGCGCTGCTCGCCACCGTCAGCACCTTCGTCGCCGCCGAGCCGACGCAGGAGCTGCGCGAGGCGCACCTGGCAGTCGAAGCGGATGGTCGACGACGAATCGAGAGGTGGCTGCACATCCTCGAATCCGAGGGAGTCGTCGCAGCCGCGGACATCCCGCGGGACGCGCGCTTCCTCGGAGCCGTCCTCAACGGCCTGGCCCTGCAGCGCGCCCTACCCGCTGATGACGCGCTCGCACGCGTCGAGGAGGAGACGCTGGAGGATGCCGTCTCGGCCGTGCTGCGGCGAACACCCGCCACCTGAGACGATGTCGCACGCCTTCCCCGGTCGCCGCGCACGACGCGACCGGGACCCTCGACAAGGTGCCCGCTTCGCTCACAGAGCGGGGCCAGCACAGCCGAGGCATGACTGACCCTGCCCAACGACGTCGGAGAATCACGACCCGCCAGGACGTAGCTCGTCTCACGCTTTCAGCCGAGGACGGATCGACCGGCCGTCGAGATGCCGAGGCGGTCTCGATGACATGGCGAAGCGGAGATCCACCGGTTCACGTCCGAGAACGATCAGTTCACACGACACGTCCGCATCGGCCAAGTGCGCCGCACCATCAGAGAGCCGATGGATGAAGTACGCGACTCGCCTCGCTCAGGAAACCGCCGAGCGGACGATCTCCGCGATGCGCTTCTCCGTGCGTTCGTCGATGGTCTCGAAGTACCACGCAGCAGGCATCAGCTCCCCGTCGGAACCGCCGGCGGGGCGGAGCGCGACCTTCTCGGTGAGAGCGAGGTTGACGCGCTCGTCGTTGCGCAGCGTCACCAGTGCGGGCGTGCTCGCGGACTCTGCGTAGGCGGGCATGCCGTACCAGATCCGTGGCTTCAGCGCCGGCACAGCGGCCACGATGACCTCGTGCACTCGCTGCACGAGTGACCGCTGCGGTTCGTCCATCTTCGCGATCTTGTCGATCACGTGGGCGAGGTTCTTGTCATCCTTCGACGTCATGTCATGTCCTCTCATCAGCCGATGCCGCGCATCGGTGGTTGAAGTCGGCGCGATCTCGTGCGCCGCACCCCATCCGGACATGTCCCGAGCGAGTCGGGCCTCTCC
>JBQDDT010000110.1:0-10141 GCA_052092505.1 Microbacterium sp.
GCGACCTGCACATGGGGCACGCGGAGAACTACCTCTACAGCGACATCGTCGCCCGCTTCTGGCGGCACCGCGGGTACAACGTCCTGCACCCGATCGGGTGGGACTCGTTCGGCCTCCCCGCCGAGAACGCGGCGATCAAACGCGGCGCCGACCCGCGCGAGTGGACCTACGAGAACATCGAGCAGCAGGTGCACAGCCTGCGGGCCTACGGCGTCTCCTTCGACTGGTCGAGGCGCCTGCACACGAGCGACCCCGACTACTACCACTGGAACCAGTGGCTGTTCCAGCAGATGTACGACCGGGGCCTGGCGTACCGCAAGGACGGCGTCGTCAACTGGGACCCGGTCGATCAGACCGTCCTCGCCAACGAGCAGGTCCTCGCCGACGGCACGTCGGAGCGCTCCGGCGCCGTCGTGGTGAAGAAGAAGCTCACGCAGTGGTACTTCAAGATCACGGACTACGCCGATCGCCTCCTCGACGACCTCAATCAGCTCGAGGGGTTCTGGCCGAGCAAGGTCCTGCAGATGCAGCGCAACTGGATCGGCCGGTCGACCGGCGCCGACATCGACTTCGAGATCGAGGGCCGCGCGGAGCGGGTGACCGTCTTCTCGACCCGCCCGGACACGCTGTTCGGCGCGACCTTCATGGTCGTGGCCCCCGACTCCGACCTCGCCGCCGAGCTCGCCTCCGGCGCGTCGACCGAGGCGCGGATGCGCTTCCAGGACTACCTGGACGCGACGCAGCGGCAGAGCGACATCGAGCGCCAGGCGACCGATCGACCGAAGACGGGGGTCTTCCTCGAGCGGTACGCGATCAACCCCGTCAACGGCGAGCGGCTGCCGATCTGGGCGGCCGACTACGTGCTCGCCGACTACGGCCACGGCGCGGTGATGGCCGTGCCGGCGCACGATCAGCGCGACCTCGACTTCGCCCGCGCCTTCGACCTGCCCGTGCGGGTCGTCGTGGACACGACGGCGCCGCTGACCGGGGCCGTCCCCGTCATCGAGACGGACGAGGACGGCGTTCCGGTCGACACACCGCTTCCCGATCCGCTCGCCAGCGGCGAGGCGCTCGCCGGAGAGGGCCGGATGATCAACTCCGGTCCGCTCGACGGGCTCTCCAAGCGCAACGCCATCGCGCGCGTCATCGAGCTCCTCGAGGCCGACGGCACGGGACGCCGAACGAAGCAGTACCGCCTCCGCGACTGGCTGATCTCCCGCCAGCGCTTCTGGGGGACGCCGATCCCGATGGTCCATGCCGAGGACGGCCGTATCGAGCCGGTGCCGGCGGACGAGCTCCCGGTTACGCTCCCGCAGGCGAAGGACATCGACCTGCGCCCGAAGGGCTCGTCGCCGCTCGGAGCGGCCACGAGCTGGGTCGAGACGACCGACCCGGTCTCGGGGGAGCGGGCGCTGCGCGACCCCGACACGATGGACACGTTCGTCGACAGCTCCTGGTACTACCTGCGCTTCCTCTCGCCCGGCAAGGCCGACGGGCCGTTCGACCCGGCCGACGCCGAGCGCTGGGCGCCCGTCGACACCTACATCGGCGGCGTCGAGCACGCGATCCTGCACCTGCTGTACGCGCGGTTCATCACGAAGGTGCTCCACGACATGGGCCTCGTGGAGTTCAGCGAGCCGTTCTCCAGCCTGATCAATCAGGGCATGGTGATCCTCAACGGCGCGAAGATGTCGAAGTCGAAGGGCAACCTCGTGCTGTTCAGCGAGGAGCTCGAGCAGTACGGAGCCGACGCGCTTCGCGTGGCGCTCGCGTTCGCCGGCCCCGTCGAGGACGACAAGGACTGGAAGGACGTCTCCACGACGGGCGCGCAGAAGTTCCTGGCGCGCGCGCTGCGGGTCGCGGACGACGCCTCCGCCGCGATCGGCGTCGACTTCTCGACCGGCGACCAGGCCCTGCGCCGCGTGACGCACCGCCTCCTCGACGACGCGCCGGCCCTCGTCGAGCAGACGAAGTACAACGTGGTCGTCGCCCGCCTCATGGAGCTCGTCAACGCCGCGCGCAAGACCATCGACTCCGGTGCGGGCGCCGCGGATCCGGCCGTGCGCGAGGCCGCCGAGACGGCGGCCGTGGTCCTTGACCTCGTCGCCCCGCACACGGCGGAGGAGATGTGGGAGGCCCTCGGCTACGACGAATCCGTGTCGCAGGTGCCGTGGCGGCAGGCCGATCCGACGCTCCTCGTCGAGGACGATGTCACGGTCGTCGTGCAGATCGACGGGAAGGTGCGCGCGAAGCTCGAGGTGCCGTCGTCCATCTCCGAGGCGGAGCTCGAGCGGCTCGCGCGCGAGGACGAGAGGGTGCTCCGCTCACTCGGGGAGCGCGAGATCACGCGCGCGATCGTCCGGGTGCCGAAGATCGTGAGCTTCTCGACGAAGTAGGCACCGGGCCAGCGGAGGGTGCGGCGTCCCTCACAGGCCGGATCCGCGCGGATCGACGCCTTCTGCCCTGTGAGGAACGGCGGGAGCGGCATCGGCCGGCCCTAGCGTTGCGGCATGGAACCGGACGACGCGGAGCGTGCGCCGCGCGGCGTCCGCCTGGGCGTCGGCGCCGCGATCGTCGTCGTGATCGTCGTGGCCGTTGTGATCGTCGCGGTCGCGGTCTGGCGGGGCGCGACCGCTCCCGTCGAGGTCGTCCCGCAGCAGGACGCGAGCGCGTCCGCGGACTCGGGTGACGGCGGGGGAGATGACATCGCCGGTCCGGACCAGGGGGCGGCGACCGGGGAGGCGGGCCCGGGCGAGATCTACGTGCATGTGTTCGGCGCGGTCCGCGAGCCCGGACTGTACCTGCTCCCCGCCGACGCGCGTGTCGTCGACGTCGTCTCGGCGGCGGGAGGCCTGTCGCGCGACGCGGCGTCGGAGGGCGTCAACCTCGCCCGCGCCCTCGCAGACGGCGAGCAGCTCGTCGTGCCGACCGCCGAAGAGCTCGCGAACGGAGAGGTTTCCGCCCCCGCCGCCGACGGAGGACAGGGAGGAGCGTCGGGGTCGGCGGGGACGGGCGCGGTCGTCGACCTGAACACGGCGGATCAGGCGGCGCTGGAGACCCTGCCGGGGATCGGGCCGGCGCTCGCCCAGCGCGTCATCGACTGGCGCGAGGAGAACGGCGCGTTCTCCTCCGTGGACGATCTGCTCGCGGTGAGCGGCATCGGTGAGAAGGTCCTCGCGAACCTCCGCGACCAGGTGCGGGTGTGACCAGCACGGTCCTGGCACGGGATCTGCGTCTCCTGCCGGTCGCCGCCGCGGCGTGGGGGTCCGCGGCGATCTCCGCGGCCTGGCCGCTCGTCGCGGGAGGGATCGCCCTCCTCGCCGGTGCCGTGTGCGTGGCCGCGATCGGGTGCGCCGCTGCGGGAGGCATCTGGCGGGTGCGATCGGGCCTGGCCGCCCTCGTCGCCGTCGCGGCCGCGTTCGCGGCGCTTCCGGCCTGCCACGTCGCCCTCGTGCAGCCCGCTCGGGCCGCCGCGGCGGAGACGGTCGCGGCCGGGTGGCTCGAAGTGACCGGGGTCGTGACGACCAAGGTCGAACCGGGCGATGGCTCGATCCGCTTCACCCTGCGGACGCGTGAGATCGACGCCGCCGGCACGGGGAGCCTGCGGGTCGCGGTCCCGGTGCGGGTCTCGGCACCGGAGTCGGCGCTCGAGAGCGGCCGGCTGGATCTGGGCGCCGAGGTCCGCGTCGCCGGCGCGGGGCGGGAGACGAGCGCGGGGTCGGCCGAGCCGGTGATCCTCTTCGGTCGTCACGTCGCGGTCGAGCGCGACCCGCCGCACGTGTGGGGAGCCGTGAGCGCGTTGCGCGACCGGTTCACGGCGCTGGCCGAGACTCTCCCCGGGACGGGAGGCACGCTCCTTCCCGGCCTGTCGGTGGGCGACACCCGCAACGTCTCGGTCGAGCTGGACGAGGCGATGAAGGGCACGTCGCTCAGCCACCTCACGGCCGTGAGCGGGGCGAACTGCGCCCTCGTGGTGGGCATCGCGTTCGGCGCGTGCGCGGCGGCCGGCGCCACGCGAGGGGTGAGGATCGGCGTCTCGCTCGCGGTGCTGGGCGGATTCGTCGCGCTCGTGACGCCGGAGGCGAGCGTCGTGCGGGCCGCGGCGATGGCAGCGATCGCGATGCTCGCGCTCCTGCTGGGGCGCACCGGTGCGGGTGCGGCGGTCCTCTCGCTCGCGGCAGCCGTGATCGTGGCGTCCGACCCGTGGCTCGCGCTGAGCTACGGCTTCGTGCTCTCCGCCGCGGCGACGGGCGCGCTCCTGCTCCTCGCCGGCCCGCTCGCGCGGGGGCTCGAGCGGTGGATGCCGCCGCCGGTCGCGCTCGCGCTGGCCGTTCCCCTTGCGGCGCAGCTCGTCTGCGGGCCGATCATCGTGCTGTTCGCTCCCGCGGTCCCCCTGTACGGCGTGCTGGCGAACCTCATCGCCGGACCGGCGGCGCCGATCGCGACCGTCCTGGGCCTCGCGGCCTGCCTGCTCGCCGCGATCCCGCTGCTGGGGCCGCTGCTCGCGTGGCCGGCCTGGCTGCCGTCCGAGTGGATCGCGCAGACCGCTCTGGTGTTCGCGCGCCTTCCGCGCGCCAGGGTCGACTGGTGGGAGGGCGCGGCGGGGTTCGCCGCGCTCGCGCTCCTCGGCGGATGCGTCGCCGTCGTCATCATCGTGCGTCCCGAGCGGGCGGGCTCTCCGCGGAATCGGGCCGTGCGGCGGCCCTCGGCGGCGCGAGGACGGCGGGTCCGAGGCGGCCCCCGCCGCTGGTCGAGGGCGATCGCGGCGGTGCTGCTGGCCGCCACGGTGGGCGCTCTGGTCGGGACGACGGCGGTCGGCGGCGCGATCGCGGGGCCGCTCACCGCTCCGCGTGACTGGGCCGTCGCCGCGTGCGACGTCGGGCAGGGCGATGCGGTGCTGGTCCGCTCGGAGGGCGAGGTCGCGCTGATCGACACGGGGCCGGATCCGGATCCGCTGCGCTCCTGCCTCGACCGGCTGGGGGTGCGCGAGATCGCCCTGCTCGTCCTGACGCACTTCGACGCGGATCACACGGGCGGCGTGCGCGCCGTCGCTGGCGACGTCGAGCAGGTGCTGCACGGGCCGGAGGACGAGCGCGCTCCCGCCGTCTGGAGGCAGCTCGACGATCCGCCCCGACGCGAGGCGGCCGCAGGGGATCGGGGAGCGCTCGGAGCCGCGAGCTGGCTCGTGCGCTGGCCGTCCGGCCGCGATGGCGCGTTTCCTCCGGGGAACGAGACGAGCGTCGTGCTCGAGGTGGCAGGCGGCGGTGTCCCGCGGACGCTCCTCCTCGGCGACATGTCGGAGCAGTCGCAGGCGGCGATGCTGCGCGAGGCGCCGCTGTCCGGCGTGTACGACGTGGTGAAGGTCGCGCACCATGGCAGCGCGGATCAGCTCGACGCCCTGTACGAGGGTACGGCGGCGTCGGTCGCGCTCGTCACGGTCGGCGAGAACGACTACGGGCATCCGCGAGACGAGATCCTGCGGACGGTGGCCGCGGCCGGAGCGACGATCGCGCGGACCGACGAGGACGGTCTCGTGCTCGTGTCCCCGCGGGACGACGGTCTCGGGGTGTGGCGTGAGCGGGGCGGGTGATGGGCGACGCGCCGGTCGGCGTCGGCGGCGCTCGGTAGGCTGGGGGGCATGGCAGCCGCGTCCGCTCGTTCCGGGGGAAGATCCGCACGTTCGGGCGGCAGGGCGCCGGCAGCGAAGATCCCGCAGCTGCCGTGGCGGGAGCCGCGCCCCGCACCGATCCTGCTCGTCAGCGGGCCGGAGGACGTCTGCGCGGAGCGGGCGACGGCAGGAGTGCGCGAGTATCTCAGGGCGGAGGATCCCTCGCTCGAGGTGACCGACCTGCGCGCCGACGACTACACGTCGGGGACCCTGCTGGCGGTGACCTCGCCGTCGCTGTTCGGCGAGCCGCGCCTCGTGCGCGTCACGGGTGTGGAGAAGTGCAGCGATGCGTTCCTCGCCGAGGCGCTGGCCTATCTCGAGGCGCCGCAGGAGGGGGCGACCGTCGTCCTCCGGCACACGGGCGCGTCCGTGCGGGGGAAGAAGCTGCTCGACGCGATCCGCTCCGGCACCGGAGGGGGAGCCGAGGTCCCGTGCCCCGCGATCAAGCGCGACGGCGACCGGCACGACTTCGCCGCAGGCGAGTTCCGCCAGGCGGGGCGGCGGATCGCGCCGAAGGCGCTGCAGGCGCTGACCTCGGCCTTCGCCGACGACCTCGCCGAGCTGGCAGCGGCGTGCCAGCAGCTGATCTCCGACGTCGAGGGCGACATCACCGAGCAGATCGTGAACCGGTACTACGGTGGGCGCGTCGAGACCAGCTCGTTCACGGTCGCCGACACGGCGATCGCCGGCAGCAGCGGGCAGGCGCTCGTGGCCCTCCGGCAGGCGCTGGCGTCCGGTGCCGACCCCGTGCCGCTCGTCGCCGCGTTCGCGATGAAGCTGCGCACCATGGCGAAGGTGGCCGGTGCGCGCGGGTCGTCCCGGCACATCGCGAGCGAGCTGGGGATGAAGGACTGGCAGGTGGATCGCGCACGCCGCGATCTGCAGTCGGGGTGGACGCCGCGCGGGCTCGGCTACGCGATCCAGGCGGTCGCCCGCGCCGACG
Source organism: Microbacterium sp. (assembly GCA_052092505.1). Lineage (GTDB taxonomy): Bacteria > Actinomycetota > Actinomycetes > Actinomycetales > Microbacteriaceae > Microbacterium. Next base: position 6,612 of record JBQDDT010000110.1, read on the forward strand.
CCGAGGTCAAGGGCGCCTCCCGCGACCCGATCTTCGCCCTCGAGCGGATGGTCACGGTCGTGGCGACACGTCGCCCCTACGGCTCCTGACCTCACTCGCGAGATGCACCGAAACTCGCGAGATGCATAGAAACTCGGCGCTCTCGCGCGCATTCTCGTGCATCTCGCGAGGGTGAGCGGACGCGTCGCATCCGTGATGGCGCTCCCTCACAGGGGCGCCATCACGCGCGACCCCCTCCACAGGCGGGTTCGGCGGCGTCGTAGGCGGCTGTGACGCCCGACGCTGGAGGGCATGGACGAACTGACCCCCACCAGCCGCGGCGCCTACGTGGCCAACGGCGTGAGCGACGACCTCCTCCGCGAGGCGCTGCAGGGTGGATCACTGACGCGGATCCGCCACGGGCAGTACGCGATCGGGTCGCGCTGGGAGGCGTCGTACGGGGAAGCACGGGAGATCGCCGGCGCCATGGCCGCAGAGGCGGCGGCGCGCGATCCGCACGTCTTCTCGCACACGACGGCCGCGGCGCTGCACGGGCTTCCGCTTCCGCGGCACATCGTGTCGCGCCCGCACGTGATGCTCGGAAGCGAGAGCGACCACGGGGGCTCGTCGGCCCTGCATCGGCACAAGGACGCGTGGCACGGCGACTGGACGATGCGCCGCGGCCTCCGCGCGACGACCCTCGAGCGGACGGTGTTCGACGTCGTGCGCACGACCAGCGCGGAGACGGCGATCGCGTGCGCGGACGCGGCCCTGCGCCGCGTCGCCCTGCGCGGCGCGCGGGGCATCGACGAGCCGGATGCCGAGCACTTCCGCGAGCGGGTGATCGCCCTGATCCGCGTCGCGACGGGACGACGCGGCGTCAAGCAGGCGAGGTGGATCATGGCGATCGCGGATCCGCGGGCGGAGTCGCCCGGCGAGAGCATCAGCCGCCTCTACCTGGGCCGCGCCGGCCACGACGAGATCGCGCTCCAGCATCCGGTCCCGTCGCCGGGCGGCGGGACGTACTTCGTCGACTTCGCCTTCGCGGAGGTGCTCGGAGAGTACGACGGCGCCCAGAAGTACGCCGATGCCGCGATGAGAGGCGGACGGCCCGTGGAAGAGGTCGTGATCCGCGAGAAGCGGAGGGAGGACTGGATCCGCGCGACGACGGGGCGCCGCGTCATCCGCTGGACGACCGCGGAGATCGCCTCTCTCGAGACCTTCCGGGAGTTCCTTCGGAACGCGCGACCCCGTTCGCGAGATGCATCGAAACCGGGCTGACCCCGCCAGGTTTCGATGCATCTCGCGAGTTTCGGTGCATCTCGCGAGGGAGGGTGGGACGCGAACGGCCCGCCTCCCTGGGGAGGCGGGCCGTGGGAATCGGCTCAGAGAGCGGCGATCCGCTTCGCGACCTTGGACTTGCGGTTCGCAGCCTGGTTCTTGTGGATGACGCCCTTGCTGACGGCCTTGTCGAGCTTCTTCGACGCCGTCGCGAAGGCGGACTCCGCCGCGGCCTTGTCGCCGGCGGCGACGGCCTCGCGCGTCTTGCGGACGAGCGACTTCAGCTCGCTCTTGACGATGCGGTTGCGCTCGCGCGCCTTCTCGTTGGTCTTGTTGCGCTTGATCTGCGACTTGATGTTTGCCACGTGTCGGATGACTTTCGTTCGTAAGCGGATCGGATGTCGCCGCGCGACGCGAGAGGGGCGTGTCACGGCGTGTGTGGGAGGCCCCACACGCAAGCCAAGGACCCATGTTATCAGCAATTTCTGCTCGTCCCTGAGCACGAAGCGTCGATCGTTCCCCAGAACGAGCGGATCCGCGCGAGACCGGTCCGCGCGAGACCGGGTCCTGAGCCGATCTGACCGTAGACTGGGTCGGACATGTCTCCCCGCGCCCACACGCCTCTGCTGCCCGCGGCCACGCCGCCCGCGCAGATCCGCAACTTCTGCATCATCGCCCACATCGACCACGGCAAGTCGACGCTGGCCGATCGGATGCTCCAGCTGACGGGCGTCGTCGCCGACCGTGACATGCGCGCACAGTACCTCGACCGGATGGACATCGAGCGCGAGCGCGGGATCACCGTCAAGAGCCAGGCCGTCCGCATCCCGTGGGAGGTCGACGACTCGACGTACGCGCTCAACATGATCGACACGCCCGGCCACGTCGACTTCAGCTACGAGGTCTCGCGCTCGCTCGCCGCCTGCGAGGGCGCGATCCTCCTCGTCGACGCCGCGCAGGGCATCGAGGCGCAGACGCTGGCGAACCTGTACCTGGCGCTCGAGAACGACCTCACCGTGATCCCGGTGCTGAACAAGATCGATCTCCCCGCCGCCGATCCCGAGCGCTTCGCGAAGGAGCTCGCCGACCTCATCGGAGGGGACCCGGACGATGTCCTGCGCGTCTCGGGCAAGACGGGCCAGGGCGTCGAGGCGCTCCTCGACCGCATCGTCGGCGAGGTCACCCCGCCGGTGGGCGACGCCGATGCGCCGGCGCGCGGCATGATCTTCGACTCCGTGTACGACACGTACCGCGGCGTCGTCACCTACATCCGCATGATCGATGGCCGGCTCCAGCCCCGCGAGCGCGTGCAGATGATGTCGACGCGCGCGCAGCACGAGCTCCTCGAGATCGGCGTCCTCAGCCCGGAGCCGGCGCCGTCCGACGGGCTCGGTGTCGGCGAGGTCGGCTACCTCATCACGGGCGTGAAGGACGTCAGGCAGTCGAAGGTCGGCGACACCGTCACCCACGACAGGGCGCCGGCGACCACGCCGCTTCCGGGCTACGTCGATCCGAAGCCGATGGTCTACTCGGGCCTGTACCCGCTCGACGCGAGCGACTATCCGGAGCTGCGGGACGCGCTCGACAAGCTGAAGCTCTCCGACGCCTCCCTCGCGTACGAGCCGGAGACGTCCGTCGCGCTCGGGTTCGGCTTCCGCTGTGGGTTCCTCGGCCTGCTCCACCTCGAGATCATCACCGAGCGGCTCTCGCGCGAGTTCGGGCTCGACCTCATCACGACCGCGCCGAGCGTGATCTACGAGGTCACGACCGACACCGGGGAGCTGATCACGGTCACGAACCCGAGCGAGTACCCGGAGGGGAAGATCGAGTCGGTCTCCGAGCCGGTCGTGCGCGCATCGATCCTGACGCCGAAGGACTACGTCGGCACGGTCATGGACCTGTGCCAGACGCGCCGTGGCAGCCTCCAGGGGATGGACTACCTGTCGGAGGAGCGCGTCGAGCTGAAGTACACGATCCCCCTCGGCGAGATCGTCTTCGACTTCTTCGATCAGCTCAAGAGCCGCACGCAGGGGTACGCGAGCTTCGACTACGAGCCGGAGGGTCGCCAGGCCGCCGACCTCGTCAAGGTCGACATCCTGCTGCAGGGCGACAGGGTCGACGCGTTCAGCGCGATCGTCCATCGTGACAAGGCCTATTCCTACGGCACGACCATGGCCGGCCGGCTCCGCGAGCTCATCCCGCGCCAGCAGTTCGAGGTGCCGATCCAGGCCGCCATCGGCGCCCGGATCATCGCCCGCGAGAACATCCGC
>JBQDDT010000111.1:0-7530 GCA_052092505.1 Microbacterium sp.
CTCGGCTTCCTCGGTGACCTTCGCGGCCTCGGCCACGGCGGCGGGCGCGGCCTCGGCGGCCGTCGTGGGCGGCTTCGGCGGCTCGGGTGGGCGCGGCGGGGTCCCGCTGGGTCCGCCCGTCCCGCCAGCGGGCCCGCCCGGCGCGCCGCCGAATCCGCCGGCGATGCCCTTGAGCGCCTCGGTCATCTCGCTCGGGATGATCCACAGCTTGCTGGCGTCGCCCTCGGCGATCTTCGGCAGCGTCTGCAGGTACTGGTACGCGAGGAGCTTGTCGTCGGGTGCGCCGGCGTGGATCGCGTGGAACACGGTCTGGATCGCCTCGGACTCACCCTGGGCGCGCAGCACCTGCGCCTGCTTGTCGCCGTCGGCCTTGAGGATCTCCGACTGGCGCGAACCCTCGGCCACGAGGATCTGGGACTGCTTGTGCCCCTCCGCCGTCAGGATCGCCGCGCGACGGTCGCGCTCGGCGCGCATCTGCTTCTCCATCGCGTCCTGCAGCGAGGGCGGCGGGTCGATCGCCTTCAGCTCGACGCGGTTGACCTTGATGCCCCACCGGCCCGTGGCCTCGTCGAGCTCCGTCATCAGCTTGGCGTTGATCGTGTCGCGGCTGACGAGCGCCTGCTCGAGGTTCAGCGAGCCGACGACGTTTCGCAGCGTCGTGATCGTGAGCTGCTCGACGGCGCCGAGGTAGTTCGCGATCTCGTACGTCGCCGCACGCGGGTCGGTCACGGTGAAGTAGACGACCGTGTCGACGTCGACCGTCAGGTTGTCCTCCGTGATGACGCCCTGCGGAGGGAACGACACCACCTGCTCGCGGAGGTCGACCCGCAGGCGCGGCTTCTCGAAGAACGGGATGATCCCGTGCGGCCCGCCGAAGAGGGTCCTGTTGTACTTCCCGAGACGTTCGATGATCACGGCGTCGCTCTGTCGCACGATCGTGATCGCCTTGGCGAGCGTCACGATCACGAACAGGAGGATCGCGGCCGCAAGGATCCATAGGACGATCATTGCTGGTACTCCCCGTGGTTGGTGGGCGGGATGGGCTGGTCGGTGACGAAGACGGTGGCGCCGGAGACGGTCTGGACGTAGACGAGAGAACCGGCGGGGATCTGGCGCGCGACGGACGTGCGAGCGGTCCACATCTGACCGTTGGACAGCTTCACCGTGCCCTCCGTTCCGGAGACGGGCTGCTGCACGGTCCCGGCGATGCCGATGAGCGCGTCGACGTTGAACCGCTGAGGGTCGCGCGGGCGCTTGATCCGCTTCAGCAGCGGAGGCCGGATGAACAGCAGCAGGGCCGCGGCGACGACGGCGACGATGATCACCTGGAGCCACACGGGGGCTCCGACGAGCGAGGAGAGGACGCCGGCGACGCCGCCGATCGACAGCATGAGGAACGTCAGCTCGCCCGAGAGCATCTCGATGACCAGGAGGATCGCGATGATCGCGATCCAGCCCACCCATGCCCATTCGGTGATGAGTTCCATCGACGACCCCCTCGGTGCGTTGCTTGAAGCCTATCCGTTGTAAAGTCGGCTGGCGTGCCCGTCGCGTACGAGCCTGCACGCGCACCGTCCCTTCCCGATCACAGGTTTCAGGAGTCCGATCGTGTCAGAGCCGCTCGCCCCCGGATCGCTCGCAGGAAAGACCGCCGTCGTGACCGGCTCGTCGCGCGGCATCGGCGCCGACACGATCCGCTCCTTCGCCCGCGCCGGCGCGAACGTGGTCATCAACTTCCGCAACAAGGCGCCGCGCGCCGAGAAGCTCGCCGCCGAGGTGCGCGAGCTGGGCGTCCAGGCGCTCGTCGTGGGCGCGGACCTCACCGACGCCGACTCCCTCGCCGCGATGTTCTCGCAGGTGAAGGAGGTGTTCGGCTCGATCGACATCCTCGTCCTCAACGCGTCTGGCGGCATGGAGTCCGGCATGGGGGAGGACTACGCGCTCGTCCTCAACCGCGACGCCCAGCTCGCCGCGCTCGACGCCGCCACGCCGCTCATGGCGGCCGGCTCCCGCGTCGTGTTCGTCACGAGCCACCAGGCGCACTTCATCCGGACGACGCCGACGATGCCGGAGTACGAGCCGGTGGCGCTCTCGAAGCGCGCGGGGGAGGACGCCCTGCGCGAGCGGATCCCCTCCCTCTCGGACGACGGCATCGAGTTCGTCGTCGTCTCCGGCGACATGATCGAGGGCACGATCACAGCGACGCTCCTCGAGCGCTCCAACCCCGGCGCCATCTCCTCGCGCCGCGAGGAGGCCGGGCGCCTCTACAACGTGGCCGAGTTCGCCGCGGAGATCGCGCAGGCGGCCGTCGACCCGATCCCCGCGGACAACGAGCGGATCGTGGGAGACGTGGCCGGCTTCTCTGCCGAGTGATCGGCGCCGGCCCGGATATCCCTCCGCGGAGTGATCCGCCGGCCCCGGTCGTCGTGCCAGGATGACCGCGTGAGCACGAGGACCGACGACACGCCGCGGGGCGAGGCCGCGAGGCCCCGCCGGCGCGGTGCCCTCGCGCTCTGGCACGCCAGGCACCCGAGCGGCGTCTGGTACGCGGTGACGGCCGCGGCCGCCGTCGCGCTCTACGCCGTCGCCGCGCCGCTCGAGGCCGCGGTCTACGGCGCTCACGTACTCGTCGCGCTGTTCGTGCCGCTCCTGCCGTGCGCCGCGCTCGTCGTCGCCGTGAGGTTCCCGGCGATCGCCGCGTTCGCCTTCACGGCGGGCGAGCTCGTCCTGCGCGCCGGCCCCGCACCCGACGGCGCCCCGTGGCCCTGGTCGGTGACGGCGATGATCGGCTTCGTCGTGCTGATCGTCACGTCCTGGGCGCGGCGCGGATGGCGCGGGGGCCTCGTGGCGTACCTCGTGCCCGGCATCGCGGTCAGCGCGCTCGGGACGCTCGAGTTCGGCGCCCGCTCGCTCGCCGGCGGCATCGTGGCCCTCGGTGCCGGGGCCGTGGCCGTCGCCCTGGGAGCCCTGCTTCACGAGCGCACTCGGATCGCGGACGAGCTGACCCACGAGCGCGCACTCAGCCACACGGAGCAGGAGCGACGCCTCGTCGCCGAGGAGCGGCAGCGCATCGCGAGGGAGCTTCACGACGTCGTCGCCCACGGGCTCTCGCTCATCCAGGTCCAGGCGACGTCCGCCCGCTATCGCCTCCCCGGCATCGGCGAGGAGGCCGCGGCGGAGTTCGACGACATCGCGGCGTCCGCCCGCTCTTCGCTGGGGGAGATGCGCACCCTGCTGAGCGCGCTCCGCGGCGACGAGGAGGGTGCCCAGCATGCGCCCCAGCCGACGCTCGCCGACGTCCCCGATCTCGTGGCGGAGGCCCGCAGGGCCGGCGCGCGCATCGCGCTCGTGAGCGACCCTCCGCCTTCCACGCCCGTCGCGGTGAGCATCGCTGCCTATCGGATCGTGCAGGAGGGCATCAGCAACGCGGTCAGGCACGCGGCAGGCGCTCCGATCGACGTCGCCATCGGCCCCGTCGCCGAAGCGCTCGTCGTCGAGATCGGCAACGGACCGTCCGCGGAGCCCGCGCGGCCGCAGGCCTCCCGGGGCCCTGGCCACGGTCTCGTCGGCATGCGGGAGCGGGCGACGCTCCTCGGCGGATCGCTCCAGGCCGGCCGCACGGCGTCCGGTGGCTTCCGTGTGGTCGCCGAACTGCCGCTCGCGCCAGCGAGCGGCGACCAGGGGGAGGGGAGCGGATGACGCGCGAGAGCATCACCGTCGTGATCGCCGACGATCAGGCCATGGTCAGGGCGGGCTTCGCCGCTCTGCTCGATGCGCAGGACGGCATCCGCGTCGTCGGTCAGGCCGCCGACGGGGCCGAGGCGATCGAGACGGTGCGCTCCGAGCGGCCCGATGTCGTGCTCATGGACGTCCGGATGCCGCGCCTCGACGGGATCGAGGCGACGCGGAGGCTCCTGCGCCCGGAACGCCCTCTGCCGCACGTGCCGCGCGTCGTGATGCTGACGACGTTCGACATCGACGACTACGTGCACGAGGCGCTGCGCGCCGGGGCGAGCGGATTCCTCCTGAAGGACGCGCTCCCCGAGGAGCTCGTCCACGCCGTCCGCGTGATCGCCGAGGGAGAGGCGCTGCTCGCGCCGACCGTGACGCGGCGGCTCATCGAGCGCTTCGCCGCCGACCGCGATCCCGAACCGTCGCGCTCGGCACTGAGGCTCAGCGGGCTGACGGATCGCGAGCGCGAGGTCCTCACGCTCGTCGGGCGCGGCCTGTCCAACCGCGAGGTCGCCGCTGAGCTCTACATCGGGGAGCAGACCGTCAAGACGCACGTCGGCCGGCTCCTGCAGAAGATGGTGGCGCGCGACCGCGTGCAGCTCGTGATCGCGGCCTACGACGCCGGCCTCGTCTCGCCGGGCTGACGCCTCCCTCCCTGGTATCGCCCGCCACGCGGAAGATCACCCCGCAGAGGGATTCGCTCCGCGATGCCCCGCCTCTACGCTCCACGGAGTCGAGACGAGGAGAGCATCATGACCGCCGCACCCACCGTGACCCGCGAGGCGCCGAAGCTGCGCCAGGCGGCGCCCGCCGCGCCCCGCGACCGCAGCGTCGACGTCCTGCGCGCCGGCAGCCTCGTCCTGGTCGTCCTGCTCCACGCGACGATGGTCGGCGTCACCGTCTCCGGCGGCGCCCCCGTGTTCGAGAACGCGCTGGAGACGGCCTGGTTCGCGCCGGTGAGCTGGCTCGTGCAGATGATGCCCCTGTTCTTCCTCGCCGGCGGATTCACTGCGGCGGGGTCGTGGCGCAGGGCCAGGGGCAGGGGCGTGAGCGCGGCGGGATTCGTCGCAGGGCGCCTGCACCGCCTGCTCGCACCGACGGCGATCTCCCTCGCGGCGATCGCCGCCGGCCTCGCGACCCTCGCGCTCTGCGGTGTCCCGGCCGATATCATCGCCACGGCCGGGTTCCGCGTCTCCCAGCCGCTGTGGTTCCTCGGCGTGTTCGTCCTCGTCCAGTCCCTCGTGCCGGTGATGGTCGCGCTGCACGAGCGGCATCGGCTCGCGACGCCGGCGCTGCTCGCCGCCCTCGTCATCGGAATCGACGTCGCCCGCTTCGCGACGGGGATCGAGGCGATCGGCTTCCTGAACCTCGGCGCCGTGTGGCTCCTCGTCCAGCAGCTCGGCTTCTGGGACGCCGACGGCCTCATCGACATGCTCGCACCCGCGACGCGCTGGGCCGTGGCCGGGGGAGCGGCGGCGGCCATCGCCGCGCTCGTGACCGCCGGCCCATACGCGGCGGACGGATACGTGAACCTGAACCCGCCGACGCTCGTCCTCGTCCTCCTCGGCGTCGCCCAGCTAGCCCTGTTCTCCCTCGCACGCGGGCGCCTGCGCGTCGTCGCCGCGCATCCCGTGGTCGGAGCGGTCGTCGACGGCATCGCGTCCAGGGCGATGACGATCTACCTCTGGCACATGCCCGTGCTCATCGGCCTCGCCGGGGCGAGCGTCCTGCTCGCGCAGAACGGGACGTGGTCGCTCCCCGAGCTCCACAGTGGGGCCTGGTGGATCACCCGGCCGGCCTGGCTCCTCGTGAGCGTCGCGGCGGTGGCCGCCGTCGCGCTCCTCGCCGGGCGGTTCGAGCGCGGCCGCGCCCCGCAGCCGTCGGGGTCCCCTCTGCGCGTCGGGATCGCCGCCGTCCTCGGGGTCTGCTGCATCGCGATGGTGTTCGTGCTCGGCCTGAGCTGGTTCACCGCCGCGGCGAGCGCCCTCGTGGCCACCGCGGCGATCTCTCTGGCGGGGGATTTCCCCCGCAGGAACACAGGAGGTTCCGCCCTGTTCTCGGCACGGCCGATCCGGCAGGCTCGGGAGATGGCGATTCGAACGGGTGCGCACGCATGACCGAACTGCTCGACGCGCTCCTCGCCTTCGCGACGTCGCCCTGGGTCTACCTGGTCGCGTTCGCCGCGACGCTTCTCGATGCGTTCTTCCCTCCGATTCCGAGCGAGACCCTCGTCGTCGCGTTCGCGGCGATCGCCGCATCGACGGGCCAGCCGGATCCCGTCCTGCTGGCGGTGTGCATGGCACTCGGGGCGTTCGCCGGCGACAACCTGACCTACGCGCTCGGTCGCGCGGTCGGCACCGAGCGGTTCACGTGGCTGCACGGCCGCCGTGCCCGCGCCACCGTGGCCTGGGCGGAGCGGGCGCTGGAGCGCCGCGGCGCCGCCCTCATCCTCACGGCCCGCTACATCCCGATCGGCCGGATCGCCGTCAACCTCACGGCGGGAGCGACCAGGTTCGATCGGCGCCGGTTCGTCGTGCTCTCGGCGATCGCGGCCGCGACCTGGGCGGCGTACTCGGTCCTCATCGGCATCGTGGCCGGCGCCTGGTTCGGCGACAACCCGATCCTCGGGGCCGTCGTCGGGGTCGTCCTCGCGCTCGTTCTCGGGCTCATCGTCGATCGCGTCCAGCAGCTGATCCGGCGCCGGCGCGACTCAGCCGAGGAGCCAGGTGACGACGAGGAGCACGGGGACGCACCCGAGCGTGGTGAGGAAGACGGTGTCGCGCGCGATGCTCTCGCCGACGTCGTAGCGCTGGGCGTAGTTGAAGACGTTCTGGGCGCTGGGGAGCGAGGCAATCACCACGACGGCGAGGAGATCGCCTCCCGTGAGCCCGAACACGAAGGCGCCGATCACCCACGCCACGACGGGCATCACGAGGAGCTTCAGCCCGACGGCGACGAGCACGTCGGCGCGGGTGCCGCGCCTGGCGAGCACGCGCTCCCCGCTGAGGGACATGCCGAAGCTGATCAGGAGCACGGGGATCGCCGCGCCGGCGAGCAGCCGGGCCGGCTCGATCACCATCGGCGGCAGGTCCACGCCGATCGCTGCGACCAGGGTCCCGAGCAGCGCGCCGATGATCATGGGGTTGCGGGCCGTGCGGCGCAGGATCGGGCCGAGCTCGGTGGTCCGCGACGAGATCGCATCGAGCAGCATCAGGAAGACCGGTGTGAACACGAGCAGCTGCAGCAGGATCACGGGCGCGGCGAACGCCCCGCTGCCGAGTACGTAGGTCGCGATCGGCAGGCCGATGTTGTTCGCGTTCACGTAGCCGGACGCCAGTGATCCGATCACGGACGCGCCGAGGGTCCGTCGCATCGCGAACCGCGCGATGAGCGCGAACAGGAGGAACATCGCCACGGCCGACATCGCCGCGACGGGGAGCTGGGACGAGAACAGCACATGGACGTCGGCCTCGGACAGCACCGTGAACAGCAGGAACGGGCTGAGCACGAAGAAGGTCATGCGGCTGAGGACGTATCGGGCGTGCTCGCCGAGGAGGTCGATCCGGCCGATGACGAAGCCTGTCGCGATCGCGACGCCCACGACGACGAAGCCGGTCAGCGCTGGGATCATGCCGTAACCGGCATATACGTCTCGCGTTCGATCCTCACCGTCACACCCTATGACGACCGCGCAGTGACGACGGCGTGGGCCGGGGGGGGGGGCGCGGGGCGGCCCGCCCCCCCCAAGCCGGGATACCCAAGCAGATAAAACCGCAGAAGCCCCCCACCCCGACCCGG
>JBQDDT010000111.1:7540-10129 GCA_052092505.1 Microbacterium sp.
GCCGTCCGCGCACTAGCGTCTATCCCATGGCAGATCATCCGGCTGACGCCCACGACACGATCCGGGTCCGCGGGGCGCGGGAGAACAACCTGACGGGCATCGACGTCGACATCCCCAAGCGCCGTCTCACGGTGTTCACCGGCGTGTCGGGCTCGGGCAAGAGCTCGCTGGCGTTCGGAACCATCGCCGCCGAGTCGCAGCGGATGATCAACGAGACATACAGCGCGTTCGTCCAGGGGTTCATGCCCCAGCTCGCCCGCCCGGAGGTCGACTCCCTCGAAGGGCTCACGACGGCGATCCTCGTCGGTCAGGAGCGGCTCGGAGCGAACATCCGCTCGACGGTCGGCACGGTGAGCGACGCGAACGCCCTGCTGCGCACCCTGTTCAGCAGGGCGGGGGAGCCCCGGATCGGCCCGCCGAACGCGTTCTCTTTCAACACGCCGTCCGTGAAGGCGTCCGGCGCGATTCTCGTCGAGCGCACGGGCAGAGCGAAGCGGGAGCGGGCGGAGTTCACCATGCTCGGCGGGATGTGCCCCGAGTGCGAGGGGACGGGCCGCGTCTCGGAGCTCGACCTCGCGCAGCTGTACGACGAGACGCTGTCGATCAACGACGGGGCGATCACGGTGCCCGGGTACAAGCCGGGCGGCTGGTCGGTCCGGTTCTACGCCGAGTCGGGCTTCTTCGATCCGGACAAGCCCGTGCGGGACTTCACCGCCCAGGAGCTCGAGGCCTTCCTCCACCAGGACGAGACGAAGATCAAGCTGAACGGCATCAACGTCACCTATATGGGCCTCGTCCCGCAGGTGCGCAAGTCGATGCTCTCGAAGGACCGCGAGGCGATGCAGTCGCACATCCGCGCGTTCGTGGACCGGGCCGTCGCGTTCACCGCGTGCCCCGCGTGCGACGGAACCCGGCTCGCGGCGCCGGCGCGGTCGTCGACCATCGCCGGGATCCACATCGGCGAGACGTGCGCCATGCAGGTGTCGGACCTCGCCGAATGGGTGCGCGGTCTCGATCTCGATGGGGCGGCGCCGCTGCTGCGGGCGCTCGACGCGCTGCTGACGTCGTTCGTCGACATCGGGCTCGGGTATCTCTCGCTCGATCGTGCTTCGGGGACGCTGAGCGGGGGAGAGGCGCAGCGCCTCAAGATGATCACGCACCTCGGCTCGCCGCTGACCGACGTCACCTACGTCTTCGACGAGCCCACTGCCGGCCTGCATCCGCACGACGTCGAGCGGATGAACTCCCTTCTCATCCAGCTCCGCGACAAGGGGAACACGGTCCTCGTCGTAGAGCACAAGCCCGAGACGATCGCGATCGCGGATCATGTGGTCGAGCTCGGTCCCGGCGCGGGCAGGAACGGGGGAGAGGTGCGCTTCGTCGGCGACGTCGCCGGTCTGCGCGACAGCGACACGGCGACGGGCCGGCACATCGCCGATCGGGCGCGCCTCAAGGACGCCGTCCGCGAGCCGACCGGGCGGATCGAGGTCCGCGGCGCGTCGTCGAACAATCTCAGGGATGTCGACGTGGATATCCCGACGGGCGTCCTCGTGGCGCTGACCGGAGTCGCCGGATCGGGGAAGAGCTCGCTCGTGACGGAGAAGCTCGCCTCGCTCGACGGGCTGGCCCTCGTCGACCAGACGCCGATCAAGGGGTCGAGCCGGAGCAACGCAGCCACCTACACCGGGCTGCTCGAGCCGGTCCGCAAGGCGTTCGCGAAGGCCAACGGGGTGAAGCCGGCCCTGTTCAGCTCGAACAGCGAGGGCGCGTGCCCGACCTGCAAGGGCAACGGCACGATCACGACGGAGCTGGGATTCATGCAGGGCGTGACCGTGCCGTGCGAGGACTGCGGCGGTCGTCGCTTCACCGCGGACGTGCTGGAATATCGGTTCGCCGGGCGCAGCATCGCCGAGGTGCTCGCGATGCCGATCTCCGACGGGGCGGAGTTCTTCCGCGACGGCGACGGCAGGGTTCCCGCCGCGTCGAAGACCCTCACGCGACTGAACGAGGTGGGGCTCGGTTATGTCAGTTTGGGCCAGCCGCTGTCCAGCCTGTCCGGCGGCGAGCGACAGCGCCTGAAGCTCGCGACGCAGATGGGCGACGGCGCCCAGACGTACGTGCTCGACGAGCCGACGACGGGGCTGCATCTGCAGGACGTGGCATCGATGCTCGACATGCTGGACGGACTCGTCGACGCCGGGCACTCGGTGATCGCGATCGAGCATCACCAGGCCGTCATGGCTCACGCCGACTGGATCATCGACATGGGCCCGGGCGCCGGACACGACGGCGGACGCGTCGTGTTCGAGGGGACGCCGGCTCAGCTCGTGGAGACGAGGGAGACGCTCACCGGACAGCACCTGGCGGAGTACGTGGGCTCCTGACACCCCTCTCCGACAGAACGGGGTAATAGCCGATAATGCACATTATGTCAGCTCGAGTCGAGCGGCCACCCTCCCCGGTCGTCCACCGCGACGACCGTCGGGTGCGCTGAGCGATGCACCACCTCGGCGACACCGGCGACACCGAGCAGCCGATGCTCGTCCTCATCCACGGAGGCGGAGTCGCCGGTTGGATGTGGGACGACGT
>JBQDDT010000112.1:0-10040 GCA_052092505.1 Microbacterium sp.
GGCCTCGGTGGGGGTGCGGGGGGGGGGCGCGGCGGCGCCCCCCCGCTGGGTCGGCCGGGAGCCCGACCGGTCAGGGACGAAGGATCACTCCTCGTAGACGAACGGGTCCACCATGTTGTCGACGTTGTCCTTCGTGATCAGGATGCAGTCGATCGCCTGCTTCTCCGTCTCCGGCGCCTCGCCGGAGCGGATGAACTCGTCCGCCATCTCGACCGCGGTCTGCGAGAACTCGGCGACCGGCTGCAGCACCGTGTACGCCATCTCGCCGTTGCGCACGGCCTCGATCGCGTCCGGCGCCCCGTCGAACCCGCCGACGACCACGCCCTCGAGCGAGTTCGCCTCCTTGAGCGCGGCGATCGCGCCGAGCGCCATCTCGTCGTTGCCCGCGAGGACGCCCTGCAGGTCGGGGTTGGACTGCATCAGCGCCTGCGCCTTGTCGTGCCCCTCGGTGCGGTCCCAGTTCGCGACCTCCTCGCCCACCTTCTCGAGCTCGGGGTACTGCGTGATCACGGTGCTGAACCCGTTCGAGCGGGTCTGCGCGTTGTTGTCGCTGGGGGCGCCGAACAGCTCGACGTAGGTGCCCTTCTCCTCCATCTGCTTGACGTACTCCTGGGCGCCGAGCGCCGCACCCTGCGCGTTGTTCGAGACGAGCTGCGCCTTGGCGAGGCCCGACTCGTTGATCTCGGCGTTGACGAGGAAGACGGGGATTCCCGCCTCGTCCGCCTTCTTCACGGCCCCGACCGAGCCGTCGGCGTTCGCGGGGTCCAGGATGATCGCCGCGGACTTGTTGGCGATCGCCGTGTCGATGAGGGTGTTCTCGGTGTTCGTGTCGCCCTCGTGGGAGCCGACCACGGTCTCGTACCCGAGTTCCTCGGCCTTCGCCGACGCCAGGTCGCCCTCCGTCTTCCAGTACGGGTTGGCCGGGTCGTTCACGATGATCGTGATGAGGCCGCCCTCGCCGCCCTCTCCCCCGCCGCCGTCCGTCTCCTCGGCGCCGGAGGCGCACGAAGCGAGCGCCAGGGTGAGTCCGCCCACGGCGATCAGAGCGCCGATGGCCTTCTTGCTGCGCAACATGTGTTGTGTCCCTTCGTGGTGCGCCGGCAGCGATCGTCGATGCCGGCTTCTGAGATCAGGAGTCGTCGGCCGACGATCCCGTGGATCCCGACGGGGGCGCCGCGGATGCCGTCGCCCCGTCCTCCTCAGCGGAGGCGGTCTTCTTCGCGGTCGGAGCCGGGCGGCGCCGACGACCGTACTGCAGCGTGTTCAGCAGGACGGCCACGACGATGACCGCACCCATGAAGACCATCTGCCAGTAGGCGGAGACGCCCACGATCACGAGACCGTCCGCGAGGAAGCCGATGACGAAGGCGCCCAGCAGGGTCCCCCGCACGTTCCCGCGTCCGCCGGTGAGCGCCGCGCCGCCGATGACGACCGCCGCGATGGCGGTCAGCTCGTACGTCGATCCGGCGTTCGGATCGGCGCTCGTGAGGGTCGAGGCGAGCACCAGGCCCGCGATCGCGGCGCAGAGTCCGGAGACGACGTAGACCCAGATCTTCACGCTGTTCGTCGGCACGCCGGACAGCTCGGCCGCGCGCTCGTTGCCGCCCGCCGCGTACAGCCACCGCCCGAACTTCGACCGGCCGAGGATCAGCCCGAGGACGATGGCGACCACGATCATGATGATCACACCGACCGGGATGCCGACGATCCGGCGGAAGCCGAGCCATTCGAACCCGGTGTTGCCCAGCTCGGCGCTGCCCGACATGTTGTTGATCGTCAGGCCGCCGGTCATGAGCAGGGCCAGCCCGCGCACCGCGTAGAGCATGCCGAGCGTCGCGACGAAGGGCGCGATCTTGAACTTGGCCACGAGTATCCCGTTCACCAGCCCCGCGAGGGCTCCGACCCCGCAGGCGATCAGCACCGTCACCGGCACGCTCGGGTACAGCGTGATGCCGAACACCTCCAGCGGCACGCCCTTGAGGAGGAAGCCCGCGATCACCGCAGAGAACGCGAGCGTCGATCCGACCGAGAGGTCGATGCCCCCGTTGAGGATCACCAGCAGCATCCCCATGCCGAGCAGGGCGTAGATCGCCACGTGCGAGGTCATGATGAGGATGTTGTTCCACGTGAGGTAGTTCGGCGAGAGCATCGCGAACACCACGACGATGAGGATGAGGGCGAGGAAGGCGCGGCCCTCCAGCAGCAGCTTCGCCACGGAGAACTTCTTCTTGTTCTCGAGGATGGTGGTCGTTGTCGTCGTCATTGTCGGTTCCGATTCCTCGCGCTCAGGCCACGGCTTCGCCGGAGGCGGCCATGATCATGTCCTTGGTGACGTCAGGGGCGAACTCCGCCGAGATCCGGCCGCGGCGCATCACGATGATGCGGTGCGCGATGCTCAGGCACTCGCCGACCTCCGACGTCGTGTACACGACGGCGAGGCCCTGCCGCGCGCGCTCGGCGAGCAGGCGGAACACCTCCGCCTTCGCTCCCACGTCGATTCCGCGGCTCGGCTCGTCGAGGAGCATCACCCGCGGCTCGGTCGCGACGATCTTGCCGATCACGACCTTCTGCTGGTTCCCTCCGGAGAGCGAGCCGATCGGGACGTCGGCCCCCGGGGTCTTCACGGTGACGGCCCTGATCAGCTCGTCGGCCCGCTCCCGCTCCCTGGAGCGGGAGATCGATCCGCCCGACATCGAGCGGTCCAGGCTGGCGAGCGTGAGGTTGCGCCCCACGTCGAAGGTCTGCACCAGGCCGTCGCGCTGCCGGTCCTCGGGGACGAGGCCGACGCCGTCGGCGATCCGCTCCGCGATCGAGTCGCGGAGGATCGAACGACCCTCGAGCTCGATCTCGCCCGCGGCGATGGGCTGTCGGCCGGCGACCGCCTCCAGCAGCTCGGTGCGCCCCGCGCCCATCAGCCCGTAGATGCACACGATCTCGCCGGCGCGGACCTCGAGGTCGAGTCCGTCGACGATCGCGCGCTCCGGGTTCTCCGGGTCGAGCGCCGTGAGCCCCGACACGCGCAGCACCGGCTCGCCGAACTCGTAGCCGTCGGGCGGCGAGCCGAGGTCGAAGTTCTCTCCCACCATGTTCCGGACGATCCAGGCCAGATCGATGTCCGCGCGCTCCGCACGCGCCGTCATGTTCCCATCGCGGAGGACGACCGCATGATCGGTGATCTCGAGCGCCTCCTCCAGGTGGTGCGAGATGTACACGATGGCCACGCCGCGGGAGAGCAGCTCCCTGATGATGCCGAACAGCACCTCGACCTCGGCGGCCGCGAGGGCCGACGTCGGCTCGTCCATGATGAGGATGCGGGAGTTCACCGAGAGCGCCCGGGCGATCTCGACGATCTGCTGCTGGCCGACGCGGAGGTCCGACACGAGCGTGTCCGGCGAGATGTCGAGCTGCATGTCCTGCAGGAGCTCCCGCGTCTGGCGCGTCTCCTCCGCGTAGTCGACGCCCCCGAGACGGGTCGTGAGCTCGCGCCCCATGAAGATGTTGTCGCGCACCGTCAGGTTCGGCGCGAGACTCAGCTCCTGGTGGATGATCGAGATCCCGCCGGCCGCGGCGTCGGTCGTGGACGAGAACGTCACCGGGTCCCCGTCGAGCACGATCTCGCCGGACGTCGGCTGCTCCACGCCGGAGAGGATCTTCATCAGCGTCGACTTGCCGGCGCCGTTCTCGCCGAACAGCGTGGTGACGGTGCCGCGGCGGATCTCGAAGTTCACGCCCTTCAGCGCCCGGGTCCCGCCGTAGGTCTTGACGATGTCGCGAGCCTCGAGGACGACGTCATCGTGCGTCATGTCCTCACCCCACCTCGAGCTGGACGGGCGTGACGAGCCACGACGCGTCGTTGATCAGCGTGAACGCGCCCGTGATGGTCGCGGTCTGCCCCTCGAGCGACTCGGTGTCGATGCCCTCGAGCACCTGCGCCTTCATCTCCTCGTTCAGCGCCGCGGCCGCGTTCTGGAAGTCGATCTGGTTCGTGAACTCGCCGAAGACGATCTCCCCCGTCGCGTCGCGCAGCTCGGTCCCGTTGATGGCCGGGCCCGTCTGGACCCGGATCGCGAGATCCTCCGGCACGCCCTCGACCGCGAGATCGTAGATCCCGGACTGGCCCTCGCCGAAGGTCCCGGTCATCGTGACGCTGAAGACCGGCCCGCCGGACGCCTCGACGGCGTGCTCCTCGATCGCCGCGTCGGCATCCTCGGCGATCGCCGAGGCGAGCTCGGGGGCCTCGACGGCCCGCTCCGCGACCGCCTCCTGGACGGCGGGGAAGTGCTCGGGACCGTAGGTCTCGGCGTCGAAGCCGCCCGAGGCGATCTCCTCGGCCGCGTCATCCGAGACGACGCGCGTGCCGAGCACCACGAAGACGATCAGCAGGACGATCACGCCGGCGAGGATCCCCCGCCTGGCGCCCTTCCCGAGCCGCTTGCGCGTCGGGCGGGTCTGGACCGCGCCGCTCACAGGAGCACCCGCGACTCGGTGTCGTTCGGGCGGATCTGGAGCTTGCGCCCCTCGCCCCGGCGGAACATCTCCAGCGCCGTGGAGTAGTCGTCGAGCGTGAAGGAGTGGCTGATCATGGCCGTGGCGTTGATGGCTCCGCCCTCGAACATCTCGACCGCGCGGCCGAAGGAGTTGAGCACGGCCATCGTGCCGACGATCGAGATCTCGTCGCGGTAGATGCGGAACGGCGAGAACTGGGCGGTCCTGTCGGCCGGCGCGACGCCGAAGTCCTGGAAGAACCCGGCGGGCTTCACGCGGGTGAGCCCGTCCTCGATCGCGCGGATGTTGCCCGTGCAGTCGATCACGACGTCCCACTTCTCGCGGTCCGCGTCATCGGCGCTCGTGTAGCGCAGCTCGATCCCGCACTCCGCGGCCGTCCGCAGACGCTCCTCGTTCAGGTCGACGATCGTGACGGTCGCCGCCCCGGCCCGCGAGGCGAGCTGGGCCATGAGAAGCCCCATGGTGCCCGCCCCGAAGACCAGCACGTGGTCGCCGATGCGCCGGGGGAGCACGTCCCATCCGCGGATCGCGCAGGCGAGCGGCTCGATGAGCGCGGCCTCGAACAGGTCCGTCTCCGGGCGGAGCCGGTAGACGTTCCGCGATGGCGCGACGAAGAGCTGCTGCGATGCGCCGTCGGAGGCGACGACGCCGAGCCCGTTCCACTTCGGACAGAGGTTCTGGTGCCCGTTCAGGCAGAGGTCGCACTCCCCGCAGGTCGTGCTGGGATTGACGGCCACGTGGTCGCCGACCCGGAAGTCGTACACGCCGTCGTTGACCTCGTCGCCGAGCGCGACGATCGTCCCCGTCGCCTCATGGCCGGGCACGAGGGGGAAGACCGTCCCCTCGAACTCGCCGTCGAGCACGTGCGCGTCCGTCCCGCAGATGCCGACGGCCGCCGTCTCGATGAGGATCTCCTTGGGGCCGGGCGTCGGCACGGGGCGCTCCTCGAGTGCCAACTGTCCTTCGGCCGTGAAAGCGACTGCGCGCATCTTTGCTCCCGTTCGCGTCTGACACGAGGAATTCATCGCCCCGTGCGGTCGAGGCCGACATCGCCTCGTATTCGTTGAGCTTCGCTCACTCTATGTGAATTTCATGTAGCTTAGAACATGCTTCACGTTAGATTCACCGTAGAGTTCGTGACAGGATCCTGTCAACACGACCGACGACCGCATCGAAGGGGATGATTCCGTGACCGAGGCGAGACGGCACGACGACGAAGCGGGCGGCGTCCCCGCCGCCCAGAGGGCCGCGGTCCTGATCGGCGCGCACGACATCCGCATCGAGGAGCGCGCCGTGCCGACGCCGGCGGCCGACGAGGTCCTCGTCCGCGTCACGGCGGTCGGCGTCTGCGGCAGCGATGTGCACTTCGCGCACGAGGGCCGCCTCGGCGACTGGGTCGTCGACGAGCCCCTCGTCCTCGGCCACGAGTCCGGCGGCGTCATCGTCGGAGTCGGCGCGGGCGTCGACCCCGCCCGCATCGGCCGTCGCGTGTCCGTCGAGCCCCAGCACCCCGACACGACCTCCGCCGAGACCCTGCGCGGGGCGTACAACCTCGATCCGGGCATGCGCTTCTACGCCGTCCCCGGCACGGACGGCGCGTTCCAGCAGTACGTCACGATCCAGAGCCACTTCGCCTTCGACGTCCCCGACTCCGTCAGCGACGCCGCCGCCGCGCTCATGGAGCCCCTCTCCGTCGCGATCGCCGCGGCCCGGAAGGCGCACCTCTCCCCCGGCGACCGGGTCCTGATCTCCGGGGCGGGCCCGATCGGCATCGTCTGCACGCAGGTGGCGAGGGCGTTCGGCGCGACCGAGATCACCGTCACCGACGTCGCCGCCGAGCGCCTCGAGGCGGCGCGCTCGTTCGGCGCGCACCGCACGATCGATCCGACCTCGGAGGACGTCGCCGCGACGCTCGGCCGCGTCGACGCCTACATCGACGCCTCGGGCGCCGCATCGGCCATCCTCTCCGGCATCCGGCAGGTGCGCCCCGGCGGACGCGTCGTCCTCGTCGGCATGGGCGTCGACGAGCTGACCCTCCCGATCACCTTCCTCCAGAACAACGAGATCGAACTCACGGGCGTCTTCCGATACGCCGGCACCTGGCCGACGGCGATATCGCTCGTGGTCGACGGCCGCGTGGACCTCGACGGCATGGTCACCGGGGTGTTCCCGCTCGACCGGGTCGCGGACGCCCTCGATTCCACCGCCGATCCGACCACCATCAAATCGATCGTGGATCCGACGCTCTGACCGATCTCGGTCCGCACCACAGAAGGGAATCCTCATGACGAACGCACTGCGCCTCATCATCGGCGGCGACGACGCCGGATTCGGCTACAAGGAGATCCTCAAGAAGGACCTCGAGAACGATCCGGGCGTCGCGAGCGTCGTCGACGTGGGGGTCGGCGCCGACGGGCACACCCCGTACCCGAAGGTCGCGATCGAGGCGGCAGAGCGCGTCGCCCGCGGCGAGGCCGATCGCGCGCTGCTCATCTGCGGCACCGGCCTCGGCGTCGCGATCTCCGCCAACAAGGTCTCCGGCATCCGCGCCGTGACGGCCCACGACTCGTTCTCCGTCGAGCGCGCGATCCTCTCGAACAACGCGCAGGTCCTCTGCATGGGCCAGCGCGTGATCGGCATCGAGCTCGCCCGCCGCCTCGTGCGCGAGTGGCTCACGTACCGCTTCGACGAGACGTCGGGATCCGCCGCCAAGGTCGCCGTCCTCGACGAGTACGAGACGACCGGCTCCTGCTGATGCGGACGGTCACTGTCGGCGTGAGCCTGAAGATGTACTTCGGCCACGAGCGGGCGCTCGCCTGGTTCGACCAGGTCGTGGATCGGGTGCGCTCGCACCCCGCGGTCGTCGGCGGTGCCGTCGAGCTCGGGATCACGCCGACATACCTCCAGATCCTCCCCGCCGTCGCCGCGTTCGCCGGCACCCCCGTGCGGATCGGCGGGCAGGACGTCGCCACCGACGACGAGGGGGCCTTCACCGGGGAGGTCTCCGCACCGGAGCTCGCCGAGGTGGGCGCCGCGATCGCCGAGATCGGGCACGCGGAGCGGCGGCGCCTCTTCGGCGAGACCGACGACGTCGTGGCCCAGAAGACCGCGGCGGCCCTGCGCAGCGGTCTGACGCCGCTCGTCTGCATCGGCGAGGAGTGCGAGCAGGACGCCGCCACCGCCGCGGAGATCGCCGTCGCGCAGCTGCGCGCCGCTCTCCGCGACGCGGGGCCCGGACGGGTCATCGTCGCCTACGAGCCCGTGTGGGCCATCGGCGCCCCTGAGCCGGCCGGCCACGACCACATCCGCGCGGTCGCCGGCGCGCTCCGCGGCGAGCTCGCCGGCGCGCAGGGGCGCGACGGCTCGTCCGTCATCTACGGCGGCGCCGCGGGCCCCGGACTCCTCACGCGCCTCGGCGACGCCGTCGACGGCCTCTTCCTCGGTCGCTACGCCCACGACCCCGATTCGCTCGTCTCGGTCCTCGACGAGGCGGCGGCGCTCGCCGGGGCGCGGCGATGATCGGCCTCGGGACCTACGCCTACTTCTGGCAGCACTCGGATCGGGCGCCGGAGCCGCTGTCGCTCATCGGCGCGTTCGAGGACACGAGGAGCCAGGGCGTCGGCCTGTTCCAGATCTGCGACTACGCGCCCCTGGAGCAGATGACGGACGCCGAGCTGCGCGACGCGGCCGCCGCCGCGCGCGACAACGGACTCGACATCGAGCTCGGCACGAAGGGCGTCGTCCCCGAGCACCTGGCCCGCTTCCTCCGCATCGCCGAGATCTTCGACGCGCGGCTCGTGCGCAGCATGGTGCGCGGACCCGACTCGCACCCGAGTGACGCGGAGGCCGCGACATGGCTGCGCAGCTCGATGCGCGACTTCGAGCGGGCGGGCGTCACGCTCGCTCTCGAGACCTACGAGCAGGTCGCCACCCCCGAGCTGGCCGCGCTCGTCACATCGGTCGGCAGCGACGCCATCGGCCTCTGCCTGGACCCCGCCAACGTCGTCGCCCGCCTCGAGGCGCCGGCCGACTGCGTCCGGGTCGCCGCGCCGCATGTGAGGAACGTGCACGTGAAGGACTTCGCCTTCGCCCGCCAGTCCGGCTGGGTCGGCTTCACCTACAGCGGCGCGCCGATGGGCGAGGGACTGCACGACTACCCGCACCTGCTCGAGATCGTGCGCCCGCGTGAGCGCGGAATCAACGAGATCGTCGAGCACTGGCTGCCCTGGCAGTCGGACGCCGCGACCACCATCACCACCGAACGGGCCTGGACGCGCCAGACCCTGGACTACCTGAGGAGCACTCTGTGAGCGAGAAGCACAGCATCGCCGTCATCGGCGCCGGCGGGAAGATGGGCATGCGCGTGTCCGACAACCTCGTCGCCACCGACCACGACGTGCGCTACGTCGAGAACTCCCCCGCCGGCCAGGAGCGCACCCGCGCGGCCGGGCGCGAGCTCACCGACGCCGCGGTGGCCGTCGCGGATGCCGACATCCTCGTGCTCGCCGTCCCCGACCTGGCCCTCGCCGCGGTCACGGCCGAGCTCGTGCCGCTGCTGAAGGCGGGAGCCATCTGCCTCACGCTCGATCCCGCCGCCGCGTACGCCAACCTGCTGACCACCCGCGACGATGTGATCCAGGCCGTCGCCCACCCGTGCCACCCCTCGGTCTTCCTCGAGCGCACGACGAAGGAGGAATGGGCCGACACCTTCGGCGGCATCGCGGCACCCCAGGATGCGATCGCCGCGATCGAGAGCGACGACGAAGGCAAGAAGGCGATCGTCGAGGCCACCGTGCGCGCGATCTACGCCCCCGTCATCGACGTGCACTGGGTCACCATCAAGCAGCTCGCCCAGCTCGAGCCGACCCTCGTCGAGACGGTCGCCTGCATGATCGGCTCCCTTCTCAACGAGGCCCTCGACGAGGCGATCCACACGATGGGGATCCCGGAGGCCGCCGCCCGCAGCATCCTGTACGGTCACACGCAGGTCGCCCTCGCGAACGGTCTCCGCGGCGACAACCCGTTCAGCGACGCGTGCCTCATCGCGATGGACTACGGGCGGGAGACGATCATCAAGGACGACTGGAAGAAGATCTTCCGCGACGACGAGCTCGACAGGAACCTCGCGCGGATGCTCCACCTCGACCGGATCGAGAGGTGAGGGGATGACCCGTCTGGAGGGGAAGACCGCGCTCGTCACCGGCGCGGGCGCCGGGATCGGCTTGGCGGTCGCGACCCGGTTCGTCGCCGAGGGGGCCCGCGTGATCATCGCGGACCGCGACGAGACCGCGGCCCGCGCGGCCGCCGACGGCATCGGCGGATCCGCGCGCGCCTGCGCGGTCGACATCTCGAGCGAGGAGCAGGTCGCCGCGGCCTTCGCGGAGCTCGCCGCGTCCGGGTGGTCACCCGACGTCGTCGTCGCCAACGCCGGCGTGCAGCTGTTCGGACAGGACGCGAAGGCCGCCGACCTCGACCTCGACGTCTGGCGCCGCACGCTCGACATCAACCTCACGGGGACGTTCCTCACCGTCAAG
>JBQDDT010000113.1:0-9726 GCA_052092505.1 Microbacterium sp.
GAGCGCGTCCTGCTCCTCGGCGCGAGCGGTTCGGGGAAGTCCACGCTCATGCGCGGGCTCGCCGGCGTGCTCGGCGGCGACGAGGACGGCGAGGCGTCGGGGTCACTCGAGCTCGACGGGGTCGCCGCGTCCTCCGCGCGCGGACGTGCCGGGCTCGTGCTGCAGGATCCGGACGCCCAGGTCGTGCTCTCGCGCGTCGGCGACGACGTCGCCTTCGGCTGCGAGAACCTCGGCGTCGCCCGCGAGGAGATCTGGCGCCGCGTCCCGCCCGCGCTCGAGGCCGTGGGGCTCGACGTGGACCTCGCGCGGTCGACGTCCGAGCTGTCCGGAGGGCAGAAGCAGCGGCTCGCGCTGGCCGGTGCGCTCGCGATGCGACCGGGGCTGCTGCTGCTCGACGAGCCGACGGCTCAGCTGGATCCCGCCGGGGTCCTCGAGGTCCGCGACGCCGTGCTCGAGGCGACGGAGCGCACCGGCGCCACGCTCGTCGTCGTCGAGCACCGCCTCGACGCGTGGGCGCCGCACGTCGACCGCGTGATCGTGCTCGGAGGCGACGGGATCCTCGCCGACGGTGCGCCGGAGGAGGTGTTCCGCGCGCACGCCGCGCATCTCGCGGCCGCCGGAGTCTGGGTGCCGACGGTGTTCGGCGGGGAGCGACCGGCGCGCGGAACCGACCGCGCGGGCGACCCCTTGGCGCCGCCGATCCTGCGCGCGAACGGGCTCGCGGTCGCTCGCGGCGGTCGCACGGTCGCCGTGGGAGTCGACGTGGCCGTGCGCCCCGGTCGCGCCATCGCCGTCACGGGACCGAACGGCGCGGGGAAGACGACGCTCGCCCTCACGCTCGCTGGCCTGATCGACGAGGCGGGCGGGGAGTTCGCGGCCGGCGGCGACCTCACCCCGGCGCTGCCGGAGCGGACCCGGCCGTGGCGACGACGGCGCGACGCGAGCCGGCCGCGGACGTGGACGGCGCGGGAGCTGCTCACGCGGATCGGCATGGTCTTCCAGTCGCCGGAGCATCAGCTCCTCGCCTCGAGCGTGCGGGCGGAGCTCGAGATCGGGCCGCGCGCGCTCGGGCTGTCGGCGGACGAGATCGCGGCCCGTGTCGATCCGCTCCTCGACCGGCTGCGTCTGAGGCGCCTCGAGCTCGCGAACCCCTTCACGCTCTCCGGCGGCGAGAAGCGGCGGCTGACGGTGGCCGCGGCGCTCGCGACCCGTCCACGGGTCCTCGTCCTCGACGAGCCGACGTTCGGCCAGGACGCGCGCACGTGGCTCGAGCTGGCGGGGATGCTCAGCGACCTGCGCGACGAGGGGACGGCCCTCGTGCTCGTCACGCACGACGAGGCGCTCGTGGAGCTGCTCGCCGACGACGTGCTGGCCCTGGAGGCCGCGCCGTGAGCCTCGTCATGATCGACGCGCGCACGTCGCCCCTCGCGACGGTCAACGCGCTGGCGAAGTTCGTCGCGACCCTGGTGCTGAGCGTCGCGCTGCTGCTCTCGATCGATCCCGTCTCCGCCGGCGTGAGCCTCGCACTGACCGTCGCCGTGCTGCCCTTCGCGCGGCTGTCGCCCGTCGCGGTGTGGCGCCGCGTGTGGCCGATCGTCGTCTCGGCGGCGATCGCCGGCGTCGCCACCGTGCTGTACGGGAGGCCGGGCGGCGAGATGCACGTGGAGTGGGGCCTCATCCGGATCAGCGACGGGTCGATCGAGCTGGCGCTGGCGATCCTCCTGCGCGTGCTCGCGATCGCCGTGCCGGCCGTCGTGCTGTTCGCGACGACCGACCCGACGGACCTCGCCGACGCGCTCGGTCAGATCGCGCGGTTGCCCGCCCGGTTCGTGCTGGGCGCACTGGCGGGGCTGCGGCTCGTGGGCCTGCTCGTGTCCGACTGGCGGGAGCTCGCGCTCGCGCGGCGGGCGCGCGGGGTGGCCGATCGCGGGCGGCTGCGCCGGTTCCTGGGGATGGCGTTCGCGCTGTTCGTGCTCGCGATCCGGCGGGGGACGCACCTCGCCACGGCGATGGAGGCGCGCGGGTTCGGAGCGGATCCGGCTGTGATCGGCGCCCCGCGGACCTGGGCTCGCCCGTCCCGCCTGCGCGCCCGCGACGGCGTGATCGTGCTGCTTGCCGCCGCGATCGCGGCCTGCGGCGTCGGCTCGGCCGTCTGGGCGGGCACCTGGACCTTCGTCCTCACCCTCTGACCCCCTCACCCTCCCTCGCGAGATGCACCGAATCTCGCGAGATGCATCGAATTTCGGGGGCCTCACGCGCGTTCTGATGCATCTCGCGGACCGTCGGGCCTCCCGGGTGGCGGTCAGGATTCCGGCAGGTCGACCACGCGGGTCTCGCCGGGGGCCGGCGTCACGGATCCGGAGGACCAGGCGGCGACGTCGGCCTCGAGGCGCGCACGCGCGTCGGGCGGAGTCCACAGCGTGAGCCGCGCGGCTGCGCCGTACTCCGGATCGTCCAGCACGGCGTCGTGCTCGCTCGCCCAGCCGCGCAGGAGGTTGTCGAAGCGCCCTGCCTCGGCGTGAGCGACCTCGATGCTCATCCGCGTCAGGGCACGGCGCCGGACGATCCTGGCCAGATCGAGCGCGTTCGACACGGCCTGGCCGTAGGCGCGCACGAGCCCGCCGGCCCCGAGCTTGATCCCGCCGAAGTATCGCGTCACGACGGCCGCGACGTCGGTCATCCCGCGCCGCCGGAGCACCTCGAGCATCGGGATCCCCGCCGTCCCCGACGGCTCCCCGTCGTCGGATGAGCGCGCCTGGTCGCCGTGCGGTCCCGTCACGAGCGCGACGCAGTTGTGTCGAGCGTCCCAGAACTCCTTGCGCACGCTCGCGATGAAGACGTCGGCCTCCTCGGGGGAGCCGACCGGCGCGAGGTGCGCGAGGAACCGTGACTTGCGGATCTCCAGCTCGTCGTCGACGCGCGCCGCGATCGTGGCGGGGTAGGCCTCCGTCATCCCTCGAGGCTATGTCGTGGACCGCACGAAAACCGCGGAGCGCGGTCGAGAGCCAGCGCGCGATCGCGTACGAAGAGATCATCCCGGCGACCCGAGACGCAAGGGTTCACCTTCTCTTCGAGACGTGAAGCGGTTTTCCCCGACAGTGCCGTACTCGCAGCGCTCTTCTGGTCCGTTGTCGAGATCCGTCGTTCGACACCGCCGCTTCCGGCGGCGTACCGCGGGGCGGAAGCATCGAGCCAATCGAACCGTTGATCGTGGATGCGAGGCGATCGTGGCCATGTTCCTACGGTGCGGGACGGCGCTTGGGGCCGTGAGTTGATACGTATTGACACTACCCGTATCGCTGCGTATCGTTGCTCTCGCGATCAGCGTTGATACGTATTAGGAGCCTGATGTCCCTTCGTCCCAAGCGCGCAACTCAAGTCGACGTCGCGCGACATGCGGGAGTCTCGCAGGCCACGGTCTCGATGGTTCTGAGCGGGGGTTCGGCCGCGGCCGCTGTCGCTGAGAAGACGCGCGAACACGTGACCCAGGCGGCCGAAGAGCTGGGTTACGCGGTGAACATCGCTGCGCGAAGCCTTCGCGGAGGACGCAATCGCATCCTGGGCCTGTTCACCTTCGAACCCGTGTTTCCGATCGAGCAGAGGGACTTCTACTACCCGTTTCTCGTGGGCGTCGAGCGAGGAGCGGCCGACAATGGTCAGGAGGTCTTGCTGTTCACCTCCGCGGGCGTCAGTGGAGCTCGGCGGATCTACCGCTCGGGCGAGAACCGTCTCAAGGTCGCTGACGGGTGCGTGCTGCTCGGACGTGACCTCGACCAGAGCGACCTCGAGCGCCTGGTGCGCGAAGACTTTCCCTTCGTCTTCATCGGCCAGCGCGACGTCGAGGGAGCGGAGCTCTCCTATGTCGCAGCTGACTATCACTCAGCGACTCGTGTGGCGACGGAGCGCGTCATCCGGGCAGGTCACCGTCGAGTGATCTACCTGCGTGAACCTGGCGACCGCCGTCCCACGCTCGAGCGTGAGCACGGGGCACGGGAAGCATGGCGTGACGCAGGGCTCGGCGAAGGGCTCGAGTTCCGGAGTCGCTCAGGGGACGGCGCGGTGGTCACCGCACGAGACGTGCGCGCGTGGCGCGAATCCGGCGTGACGGCCCTCCTGATCGAACCGACGGCCGAGCGCGAGGTTGAGGCGGATCTGGAGGCGGCTGCCGTCGAGGCGGGCCTTCGGATCCCTGCTGACTTGTCGGCGGTCATCCTCGGTGATTCTCCCGGGACGACACATGCTCGCCCGTGGTCGCGGTTCAGCCTCCCCCGTTCCCAGATGGGGCAGGTCGCTGTCGAGCTTCTGCTCGAGCTCATCGAGGGGAGGGGCGAGCCTCTTAGACGCTTGCTGACGTGCGAGCAGGTCGACGGGGACACTCTCGGTGCGGCGCCGACGAACCACAGCGGACTCTCATGATCGGCTTCATCGGCAAGCGTTTGGCGGGCGGCCTTCTCATCATCTGGGGCGTCGTCACCGCGGTCTTCGTCATCGTCCGGCTCGCGCCGGGCGACCAGGCATCCGTCGCTCTCGGAGCGGACGCATCGCAGGAGGAGATCGACGCGCTGCGGAAGACGATGGGCCTCGATCGCCCCGTGCTGGTCCAATACGTCAGCTACCTGGGTGGGATCCTCCGCCTCGACTTCGGGGAGTCGTATCGCTACGGAGAACCCGCGATGACGGCCGTTCTCGATCGATTCCCCGCGACGGTGGTTCTGACGCTCTCGGCCACGGTCATCGCGGTGGTGGTCGGTCTTCTTCTCGGTGTGTTGGCCGGTCGGAAGCCCGGAAGCGCAGTCGACCGGGCCGGTTCGGCCCTGGCTCTGATCCTGCAGGGCGTCCCCCCGTTCTGGGCCGGGATCATGTTCATCCTCGTGTTCGCCCTCATTCTGGGACTGCTGCCGAGCGCCGGCGGCGGATCATTCGAGAACTTGATCCTCCCGGCCGTCGCGTTGTCGCTCCCGTTCACAGCACTCATCGCACGCATCACCCGCAGCAGCGTCGCGGAGACCATGAGCGAGGGGTTCGTGCAGACGGCGCGCTCGAAGGGTCTGAGCGAGACCGAGGTGCTCTTCGGACACGTCCTGAAGAACTCTCTGATCCCCGTGGTGACTGTCGTCGCACTCCAGATCGGCACGCTGCTCGGCGGAGCTGTGATCGTGGAAACGGTGTTCGCCTGGCCTGGCCTGGGTTCTCGGCTGGTTGATTCGGTGAGCAATCGTGACTACGCCGTGGTGCAGGCGGCAACCGCCCTCATCGCGGTGTGCGTCGTCGTGATGAACCTCGTTGCGGATGTGACCTACGCGCGCCTTGACCCACGCATCCGTCTGGAAGTGCGGCGATGAGGGCAACGCGTGATATTGGGGTGCAGACGACCCTTCTCCGCACGACCCTCGGTGCCATCCGCAAGCGGGTGCCCGTCGTCACGGCGGCGTCGTACGGGCTCATCGCGCTGTACGTCCTGACCGCTGTGTTCGGTCCGATGATCGTCGACTACGACCCGGTTGCGACCAACGTGACGGAGCGCCTTCTCTCGCCGGGATCCGACACCAGCTCAGGGACAGCGATCCTGGGGACAGATGGTGTAGGCCGCGACATGCTGGCGCAGATCGTGCATGGCGCGCGGACCTCACTGATCATCGGCAGCCTGGTCGTCGTCATCACGGGTGCGATCGGAGTCATGGTCGGTGCGCTCGCGGGCTTCTTCCGCGGCTGGGCTGACACCGTCGTCTCCCGTTTCATCGACGTGCTGATGGCCTTTCCCGGCATCCTGTTCGCGATGATCATCGCGGGGCTGCTGGAGCGGGGGATGGATGTCGTCATCCTGGCGCTGTCGATCGCCGGCTGGGTCGGATTCGCCCGTCTGTCGAGGAGCATCGCGATCGGGGTGAGGGAGCGCGAATGGGTCGAGGCCGCGCGCCTCATGGGCATCGGCCCCTTCGCGACCATCAGACGTCACGTCCTTCCCTTCCTGACGGGTTCGGTCGTCGCACTCGCAACCGTCGAACTGGCGGGTGCGATCCTCTCGGAGGCCGCTCTGAGCTTCCTCGGCCTGGGACTGCCCGCCCACATCGCGTCCTGGGGTCAGACCATCTCGGCCGGGCGCGAGTACCTTGCGTCAGCGTGGTGGATCTCGGTCTTCCCCGGAGTTGCTCTCACCGTGCTCGTCGTCGCCATCGGCCTCGTCGGCGATGATCTCACGCGACGTTTCACCAAGACCCGCGACTGACGCGGACCAGTCATCAGCAATCGAAGGAGATTGACATGAGTTCTCAGGGCAAGCGCACACTGCTCGCAGTGGCAGCTCTCACGACGATCGCGGCAGGCGCCGTCGGGTGTTCGCCGGGCGGGGCGGATGACGGCTCCCTCACCGTGGCCGGCCCCGTGCCCATCGAGAGTCTTGACCCTCACGGGGCGCTCAGCATGGACGCAGGAACGCAGCTCGCGGCACGTGCGATCTTCAGCCCGCTTGTCCGTGTCACCGGCCCCGGTGAGTACGTCGGCGAGCTGGCGGAGGAATGGAGCGCGAATGAGGACGCATCGGAGTGGACCTTCGAGTTGCGCGACGTCACCTACTCCGATGGCGACTCCGTGACAGCCCACGACGTCGTCGCATCGTTCGAACGTGTCCTTGAGGAACAGGGGCCGCTCGCAGGAAACTTCGCGGACTACACAGCGGCGGCCTCGGACGACGCGACCGTCGTGTTCACTTCCCCCGCGCCCGACGCGGCATTCCTCGGCAAGATCTCGTCCTTCTTCGTCGCGCCGTCGGAAACCGACTTCTCAGAGCCGGTTGGTTCGGGTCCTTACGTTGTGGAGTCGTTCGACGCCGGCCAGAGTCTCGAGCTCGCACCAAATGCGGACTACTGGGGCGGTGCCCCCGAGCTCGGCACGCTGACGTTCCAGTCCATCCCCGAGGTCGCATCAAGGCTGACGGCACTCCAGACAGGTGAGGTCGATATCACGTGGTCCATGCCCGACGACCAGATCGGGGAGCTCAAGGGCAATTCGGACCTCACGATCGAGACGGTGCCGGGAGATGGCGTGGTCACGATGTGGTTCAACAGCTCAACACCTGCGCTGGAGGACGCGGAGGTGCGCCGTGCGCTCTGGCAGGGTGTGAACGTCGAGGAGAACGTCGTGGCGCTCTTCCCCGAGACGGGAAGCCCAGCTGATTCACCGGTCAGCCCGTCGGTCTTCGGCTATTCGCCGCAGGCTCCATACGAGTACGACCCGGATGCGGCGAAGGCCGCGCTTGACGCGGCGGGCTTCGACTACGACACGACCATCCGGCTGCAGTACTCGCAGCCGCAGTTCGCGGCCTTCACACAGGCGGTCGCCTCCGACTTGGCAGAGATCGGTGTGACTGTCGAGCCGCTCGAGAAGGAGCAGGGCGCGTTCGTGGAGGATCTGCTCGCGCTGGACTGGGACATGAACATCCAGCAGCTCGGTTCGCAGGGTTTCGACGCGGCGACCAACCTCGGCCGGCTGTACACCTGCGAGGCGAACCGCATGGGGTACTGCAACGAGGAGCTCGACACGCTTCTCGCCGAGGCCGGTGGAACGAGCGACCAGGCGGTCCGCGAGGCCGCCTACGACGACGCGATCGAGATCATCTGGTCGGACGCGGTGGGGATGTATCCGATGTTCGCGGAGATCCCCTACGCCTACCGCAGCACCGTCGAGGGGTTCGCCCCTGACGCCTCGGGCATCCCGTGGTTCGACGGAGTGTCGATGACTGGCTGATCGCTGCGCGACGGAGAGGACTGAATGGATGACGCTGCTTCACGAAGGCACAATGAGAGAGCATGCGATGTTGGAAGTCGCGGACCTGCACGTCGCGTTGACGTCGGGCGGCGTCACCGCAGACGTCGTCGACGGCGTCGATTTCACTCTCGACGCGGGTCGGACGATCGGCCTCATCGGCGAGTCCGGGTCGGGCAAGACGATGACGGCCATGTCGGTCGTCCGGCTTCTGCCCGAGGGCGCGCGCACCGCAGGCGCTGTCTCGTGGAACGGCCAGGACGTGCTCCACGCGTCCGAACGGGAGCTCCGCGCACTCCGTGGGCATGAGATCGCGGTGATCTTTCAGGATCCGCTTGTGGCGCTCAACCCCACGCAGCGCGTAGGCGATCAGATCGGCGAGATCCTTCGTCGGGCCGGAGTGCGTCGTGCGGAGACGCGCCGACGGGTGCTCGCGCTCATGATGCGCGTCGGCATCCCGGATGCCGAACGCCGGCAGAGCGTCTACCCGCACGAGCTGTCGGGCGGCTTGAGACAGCGTGTCGTCATCGCCATGGCACTGGCCGGCGAGCCACGCGTCATCATCGCGGATGAACCCACTACCGCCCTCGATGTGACCACACAGGCCCGCATCCTCGAACTCCTGGAGCAGCTCAGCAGAGACGAAGGCATGGCGATGATCCTCGTGAGCCACGACCTGCGAGTGGTGGCTCGCGTCGCGGACGAGGTCGTCGTCATGTACGCCGGCCGCGTTGCGGAGGTGGGGCCTGCCGCGGAGGTGCTGAGCAGAGCGCGCCACCCGTACACCCGTGCCCTGATGCGCAACGTGCCGGCCGTCAGCGAGCGTGGGGCCATCGCGGAGCCCCTGCCCGGAGCTCCTGCCACACCCTTCGCACGACCGGAGGGGTGCGCCTTCCATCCGCGCTGCCCGATGGCACAGGAGGTCTGTCGCAGGGAACGCCCTGCCCTGAGGTGGATCGCAGACGGCCGTCGGTCCGCCTGCCATTTCGCTGAGGAGGTGCCTCGTGACTGATCCGCTCGTCGCCGTAAGTGATCTCGTCGTCGCCTATCCAGGACCATCGGTGCACCCCTTCGGACGGGACAGGAGCACACCGGTCGTGCACGGTGTCTCGCTGGAGCTTCGTGCGGGTGAGGTCCTGGCGCTGGTGGGCGAATCGGGATCAGGCAAGTCGACCGTCGCCAGAGCGATCATGGGGCTTCTCGAGGCGCAGAGCGGTTCGGTGAGATTCGCGGGCAGGGAACTCCGCGGGATCAACCGGCGAGGCCGAGAGGAACGACGCGCGCTGCAGATGATCTTCCAGGACCCGGGGTCATCCCTGAATCCGCGGATGAGAGTCGGAAGCATCGTGAGCGAAGGGTGGCGTGCGCACCCCAGCATGGTCCCCGAGGGCGGCGTCCGCGCCGGTGTGAGGGAGCTGCTGGATCAGGTGGGTCTGGCGACCGAGCTCGTCGCCCGAAAGCCAGGCGCCCTCTCGGGCGGTCAGCGTCAGAGAGTGAGCATCGCGCGAGCGCTGGCCCTTCGACCCGAGGTCCTCGTGTGCGACGAGGCCGTGTCGGCGCTCGACGTGTCGGTGCAGTCTCAGATCCTGCGTCTGCTGCTGGATCTGCGCGATCAGACAGGTGTAGCCATTCTGTTCATCACGCATGACCTCGCGGTTGTGCGGCAGATCGCCGACAGGGTCGCCGTGATGCGTGCGGGCGAACTGGTCGAGGTGGCCGCCGTCGACGAGATCTTCGCGTCGCCGCGGCACGAGTACACAGCTGCGCTGCTCGACGCGGCGTGGGAACTGGAGGGAGCGCGATGAACGAGACATCTCGTCACGCAGAGATTCTGATCGTCGGCGGCGGTGTCGGTGGCGTGGCGGCGGCGCGGGGCCCCCCGGGGGGGGGGGGGGCCCGGGGGGTAGGGCCCCACCGCCCCGGGGGGGGCGGCACTTTGGGGGGGGTTCCGGCCGCCCCCGCCCC
>JBQDDT010000114.1:0-9573 GCA_052092505.1 Microbacterium sp.
CCACCGACGCACCACCCCCCGAACAGGACCGCGCAACCCCACAATTGGACGAACAGGACGCCGTGCCGCAGGATCTCCATACTTCTATTCTAGGTAGAAATTTGAAAGATTCAATTAAGGCGCCCCATACCCCTCGGCCGCTCCGGCGATCGGTCGCTTGGCTGGCGCCGAGGTCCGCGGCTCGCAACGCAGTCGATTCTCCGTGACCCGGTCGCGCACGCCCGCCACCGCCGGTCGGCTGCGCTGGGGCCATGGTCGGACGACTGCGTTGCGCACCGCGATGGCCACCGCGAAACCCGTCCGGACGGCACACGCTCTCATGGGCCATGACACGGCGTCGTGGGCCGCCGTGGTCGGCACGGCGCAGGTCGGGCGGCATGGCGCATGTCGGGCGGCTCGGCGCACATCGGCCGGCTCGGGGGTCGTCCGGTCACCGCCGTGGCATGGGCCGCCCGCACAATGCGCAATGCAGTCGATCTGCCGCGGTCTCCGGCGGCTGGCCCGCCATCGTCGCGGGGCCGGCCGCCTGCCACCCGGGATCGACTGCATTGCGCACCGTCGTCGTCCGAGACCGGTGGGCCGTCACTGCGCGAGCGGCGGTTCCAGACGAGGTCGCACCGGGCGAGTGACGGTTCCCGGCGAGATCAGACGGGGTGAGGGGCGCGGACGGCGCTATCGTGCCGCGCGCACTGCGCGAAGCGCGAGGGCCGTGGCCATCGCCGCCTCGGCTGCCTCGGCGCCCTTGTCCTCCTTCGAGCCCTCCAGGCCGGCGCGATCCAGGCCCTGCTGCTCGTCGTCGACCGTGAGCACGCCGAAGCCGACCGCTCGGCCGGTGTCGATCGCGACGCGGGTCAGACCGTCCGTGGCCGCGGAGGAGACGTACTCGAAGTGCGGAGTGCCGCCGCGGACGATCACGCCGAGCGCCACGACCGCGTCCGCCCCTTTCTCCAGCGCGGCCTTCGCCACCACCGGGAGCTCGAACGACCCAGGCACCCGCACGAGCGCATGGGTCGCGCCCGCCCGGTCGAGTGCCCGCTGGGCTCCCGCGATCAGGCCATCGGCGATCCTCTCGTGCCAGGTGCCGGCCACGACGGTGACGCTCAGGCCGGATCCGTCGATCCGCCCGCTCTCCGGGCTGCCCGTTCCGCTCATTCGCTCGCTCCTCCGCTGGAGGAGACGCCGCTCGGCGCGTCCTCGTCGTTCATCCGCGCCACCGCGGCGGCGAGTTCCTCTTCGCCGATGATGTGTCCCATGCGGTCCCGCTTGGTCTCGAGGTACTGGTGGTTGTTCGGCCCGACTCCGACCACGAGCGGCACCTGCTCGGCGATGTCGATCCCGAAGCCGCGCAGCTGGTCCACCTTGTCGGTGTTGTTGGTGAGGAGCCGCACCTTCGAGACGCCGAGGTCCGCGAGGATCCCCGCCGCGGCCGCGTAGTCGCGCGCGTCGGCTGGCAGGCCGAGCGCGATGTTCGCATCCAGGGTGTCGAGCCCCTGTTCCTGCAGTGCGTACGCGCGCAGCTTGTTGATCAGCCCGATCCCACGCCCCTCGTGGCCGCGCATGTAGACGACCGCGCCGCCGCCGACGCTGATCGCATCGAGCGCGGCATCGAGCTGCGGCCCGCACTCGCACTTCTGCGAGTGGAACGCCTCGCCGGTGAGGCATTCGGAGTGGACGCGGACGAGCGGCTCCTCCATCGCGGCGAGGTCGCCCGAGACGATCGCGAGGTGGTCGGTTCCCGTCATCCGGTCCTTGTACGCCAGGAACCGGAAGGTGCCGTGGGCCGTCGGCACGAGCGCACTGGCGCGCAGGCTCACCGCCCGGCGGGCTGGAGCCTCCGCCGCCTGCGGGTCGTGCTCGGCGAGGTGCGCGGCGAGCCGCTCGATCGTCGTGACCGGGACGCCCTCACGGCGCCCGAGCTCGACGAGCGCGGGCAGCCGCATCATCTCACCATCGTCGGCGACGACCTCGCCGATCACGCCGACTGGGGAGAGGCCGGCGAGGGTGAGCAGGTCGACCGTGGCTTCCGTGTGCCCGGCGCGCTCGCGCACGCCGCCGGGGACGGCGCGCAGCGGCAGGATGTGACCAGGGCGGATCAGATCGACCGGTCGGGACTCCGGGTCGGAGAGCACGTTGAGCGTCCTGGCGCGGTCGGTCGCGCTGATTCCGGTGCCGACCCCGGTCGCCGCGTCGACGCTCACCGTGTATGCGGTGCCCCGCGCATCCTCGTTGTGCGCGACCATCGGCGGCAGCTCGAGGCGATCCGCCCAGTCGTGGGGCATCGGCGCGCAGAGATATCCGGAGGTGTACCGCACGGTCCAGGCCACCCACTCCGGCGAGGCGAGCTCGGCCGACAGGATCACGTCGCCCTCGTTCTCGCGGCTCTCATCATCCGCGACGATCACCGGGCGTCCCGAACGCAGCGCGTCCAGAGCCTCCTCGATCGTCGCGAGCTCGGACGGATTCACCGCTGTCCTCCTTCGTCGAGGCAGTCAGGGGGAGTCAGGACCGCATAGTCGGCCGGCGGGACGTCGGTGGACGCGAAGGAGGAGACTTCCCTGGTCCGGCGGACGTCGTTCTCGTCGGGGCTCGTGGTGCGGAACGAAAGCAGTCGTTCCACGTGCCGCGCCAGGATGTCGGTCTCGAGGTTCACACGGTCGCCGTTCGCGCGCAGCCCGAGCGTCGTGGCGGACAGCGTCTCGGGGATCAGGGAGACCTCGAACCACGCGGCCGGTTCCCCGGGACCGCTCACGGCGCTGACCGTGAGGGAGACGCCGTCGACGGCGATCGATCCCTTGTCGACGACGAGGGGAGCGAGATGTCCGGGGATCCCGATGCGGATCACGCGCCACTGCGCGCCGGGAACGACGTTGAGGACCGTGCCGGTGCCGTCGATGTGACCCTGGACGATGTGGCCGCCGAGGCGCCCCTCCGCGGCCATGGCCGGCTCGAGGTTCACCGGGGTCCCGGCGCCGGCGGCGCCGATCGTCGAGAGGTCGAGCGTCTGTCGCATGACGTCGGCGGTGAAGCCGTGCTCGTCGTGGTCGACCACGGTGAGACACACGCCGCTGACGGCGATCGAGTCCCCCCTCCGCGCGCCCGTGACGGCGTGTGGCGCCCGCACACCGATCCGGATGCCGTCCCCGAACGGCGCGACGTGGGTGATCTCGCCGACCTCCTCGATGATCCCCGTGAACATCAGCGTGCTCCCTTCGAACCGGATCCGGTTCCGGTGGATGCGGCCGGGGCCGCGGAATTGTCTGGCCAGGCGCGACGCTCGAGGAAGCGAGCGTCGTAGAGCATGTCGTCGCCGAGTCGCTCGACGCGGTCGATCCCGAGTCGGCGGGCGTCGCGGATCGTGCTGACGCCGATGTCCGTCGTCGCGAGGCGGTCCCCGCCCAGGAGGACCGGTGCGACGTAGACGAGGATCCGGTCGGCGAGGCCCGCCTCGAGGAAGGCGCTGGCGAGGGTCGGACCGCCCTCCACGAAGACGCGGTGCAGTCCGCGATCGCGGAGATCCGCGAGGACGGGCGGGAGATCTCTGGTGTCGTACGTGAGCAGGCCGCGTGGGTGGTCCCGCAGCCGCGCGCCGCGGGGGAGAGCCCGCGCACCGATCACGACGGGAACGGGCTGGTGGTCGGCCAGCTCGCCGTCGATTCGGGCGGTGAGCGCGGGATCATCGAACAGGGCCGTTCCGGTTCCCACGAGGATCGCGTCCGCCTCGGCGCGACGCCGGTGCACGTCGGCTCGGGACTCCGGACCGGTGATCCACTGGCTCGTGCCGTCGGTGGCGGCGCCGCGGCCGTCGAGGCTCTGCGCCCACTTCACCGTGACGTGGGGGCGGCCGAGGCGGAAGCTGGTGATCCACGAGCCGAGGAACTCCGCGGCCTCATCGTGGAGGACGCCGCCGACGACCTCGGCTCCCGCCTGCGCGAGGCGCTCGGCGCCGCCTCCCGAGGCGACTCCGGGGTCGTCGACCGCGTACACGACTCGCGAGATCCCGGCGGCGAGCAGCGCCTCGGAGCAGGGGCCGGTGTGTCCGGTGTGGTTGCAGGGCTCGAGCGTGACGACGGCTGTCGCGCCTCGTGCCTCGTCGTCGGTCAGATGCGAGAGCGCGTCGACCTCCGCGTGCGCGGAGCCGACGCCGCGGTGCCAGCCCTCCGCGATCGGCGTCCCGTCGGGGGAGAGGATGACCGCGCCCACCTGCGGATTGCGGCCGCGGGGGCCGCGGGCGGCGATCTCGAGCGCGCGGGCCATGGCCTGCCGCTCCGCCTCGCTTGCCGCCATCTGCTCCTCCGGGTGTTCGATGCGCACCGGGGAGGTCGGATGGCGCCACGTCCACAGGAGTGACGACTTCCGTGCTGCCTTCCATCCGGACTACGCAGGACCTGCGCCTGCATCACCGTCGGTGCCGGAATTCCACCGGCTCAGCCTTCCTCGGGCGGGAGTTCCCGTTCCGCGGAAGGGTCGCGGACTGTCACCGCCGGTTCGGATTCTCACCGACCCCGGAGCACGTGCTTCTGCTGTCATCGTAGCAACCGAGGCCCGACGCGGCGTATTCCCCGGTCTGTGCGCTCGTGTTCCCCGCTCTGCGCAGCTCGTGCGACGACGCCCGGCGCGGCTCGTGCGACGTCGCACGGAATCGGGGCGTCCGGTGCCGGCCGCCCCCTGGTTCCGAATGCAGGAGCCACGGCCGCTTCGTACGCCCAGCGCCGGTATCGGCCCGGTCTCCGACCCCTCCGACTGCGTTGCGCACGTTCCCGACCGGCGTACCCCTTACGCGGTGGCACCGACACCCGTGGTGCCCCGATCGTCCGCTTCTCAGGAGTGCCGGGAGATCGTGGCGTCGTCGGCTCGTGGTGATGTGCCGAATGCAGGACCCGAACACGCCTGGGCGCCCGCTGACGTCCGGGCCGGTCGGGGAGACGCGGCGGCGACTGCGTTCGGAACAGGGGCGTCTTCGCTCTGGGAGGCGAATCGGACGCCGAGGCCGTCGCGCGACGCGCATCTCGTCCTCCACAGGCGCGTTCTCGGGAGAAGACGCGCGCTGCGCCTGTGGAGAGGTCCCCACGTGCGCCGACGCACCGCGACGCTGTGAGCATGTCCCCGCGCGAGTCCCCTCCCCGCAGCTGGTCCAGCGCGGACCTGCGTCGCGAGGGGATGACACGGCGCCAGATCACCATCGCGGTCCGCGCGCACCGGATCGTCCGCGCGCGGCGTGACGTCTACCTCGCGCCGACCGCGTCTCGTGCGGTGCTGCGCGCGGCCAGGGTCGGCGGTCGCCTCGACGGCGTCTCGCTGATGCGGGAGCTCGGGATCTTCGTGCTCGATGCCGAGACGGATCTCCACGTCCAGATCCCGCGCCACCGATCGAGACTGCGGTCGCCGCTGTCGCGGTGGACGCGCCTCGACGGCACGCGCCATCGCGTCGCCGTGCACTGGCGCGACGACGACGTCGCGGCCGACAGCCTGTACGCCGATTTCCACGCCGCGCTCGCGCGGGCGATCGTCGACCAGAAGCCCGGAGCTGCCGTCGCGACCATCGACAGCGCCCTGAACCAGGGCTTTGTCGCAGAATCCGACCTCGCCGACGTGTTCGCGCTCGTGCCTCGGCGGCTGCACTACCTTCGCGCGCACGTCGATGGGCGTGCTGAAGCTGGAGCAGAGACGTTCGCCCGCCTGATCGCGCAGAGCTTCGACATCGACGTCGAGCCTCAGTTCGTGATCGACGACATCGGGCGCTCGGATGTGCGTGCGGGAAGGAGGGTGATCGTGGAGTGCGACAGCCGTGCGCATCATGGCGGGTGGGAGATGCAGGAGAAGGATCGCCTCCGCGACCTGGCGCTGGCGTCGCGCGGGTTCACCGTGATCAGGCCGACGGCGCGGCAGCTGTTCACCGAGCCGCAGCGCCTCGCGGACGCCCTGTCAGGGCTCCTCGGGATGGCACCCGGAGTGCGTCGACGGTCCTGGCGTCATGGCCTCGCGTGGTGACGGCGTGGAGGGACCTGATTCGGCGGGCTCGCGTCGGTCGTCGGCGGCCGCCTTGGGCGCAGACACCGTGGGTCGCGATGCGACGATCGCTCAGCGCAGGTCGAAAGGGACGCGCCGCGCGCAGGCGGCCGTGGCCCGCCGGGCCAGCGGGCGGTCAGGCGCGGCGGAGGAGTCCGATCCTGTCGTAGACGTTCGTCAGGGTCTGAGCGGCGACCTCCTGGGCCTTCGCGGCGTTCTCCCCGAGCAGGCGATCGAGCTCGGCCGGGTCGTCCAGAAGCTCGAGGGCGCGCGCACGCACAGGCTCGAACTCCGCGACGACGGCGTCCCTGACCGCCTTCTTGAAGTCTCCGTAACCCCGGCCGGCGAACTCGTCCTCCAGCTCGGACACAGGGCGCCCCGAGAGCGCGGAGAGGATCGTGAGGAGGTTCGCCACGCCCGGCTTGGCCTCCCGGTCGTACCGGACGGTCCCGTCGCTGTCGGTGACTGCGCGCATGATCTTCTTCGCGGTGACGTCGACCTCGTCGAGCAGCCACAGCACGCCGGCCTGCGACTCGGCCGACTTGGACATCTTCGAGGTCGGGTTCTGCAGGTCGTAGACGCGCGCGGTGCCGGTCGGGATGACCGGCTTGGGCACGACGAACGTCTCGCCGAAGCGCGAGTTGAAGCGCTCCGCGAGATCCCGCGTCAGCTCGACGTGCTGCTTCTGGTCCTCGCCGACCGGCACGACGTCGGTCTGGTACAGCAGGATGTCCGCGGCCATCAGCACCGGGTAGGTGAAGAGCCCCACGCTCGTCGCGTCCTGGCCGTAGCGCTGCGACTTGTCCTTGAACTGGGTCATCCGGCCCGCTTCGCCGAACCCCGTGATCGTCGACAGGATCCAGGCGAGCTCCGCGTGCGCGGGGACGTGCGACTGGACGTACAGCGTCGACCGGGACGGCTCGATCCCCGCCGCGATGTACTGCGCAGCGGTCCGCCGCGTCTTCTCCCGCAGCTCGGCCGGGTCCTGGGGGACCGTGATCGCGTGGAGATCGACGACCGAGAAGAACGCGTCGTACTCCGCCTGCATCTCGCGCCACTGCATGAGCGCCCCGATGTAGTTCCCGGCGTGGAGCGAATCGGCCGATGGCTGCATTCCGGAGTAGAGGCGCTGCGTGGTCACCAGGCAAGTCTATGGCCGCTGTGGGATGCTCTGTGCATGCCGAGGAGCTCACGCAGCCGGGGGATGACCCTCTACCTGCGCGCGGTGGCCGGGATCGTCGCCGGCATCCTCGCCGTGCTGCTCGTCTCGCTCGTGGTCCGGACCGTGATGAGCCGATTCGGCGACGTCGATCCGCACGGGTACACGGTGATCTTCGGCACGATCGGTTCGCTCATCCTCGGGCTGATCGTCGTCATCGTGCTTCCTCTGGCGCTGCCCCGGATGCGGCGTGGACGGGCATACGGAACGGGCGCCGTGGCCTACCTCGTGATGGGGCTCGTGCTCGTGGCGCTCTGGTTCACGGCGTAGCGGGCCGCGCGAAGAGAGGTCGGGGGCGTCGGCGGACGAGGCCCGGTATCGATGCGGAAGCGCGCCGAACCGCCTCGATCAGCCGACCGTGTACTCGACGACGACGGGCGCGTGGTCGCTCCATCGCGCGTCGTACGAGGGGTATCGGTCGACCCGGTACGAGGTCGCTCGATCCGCCAGCGCCGAGGTCGCGGCGTGGTAGTCGATCCGCCACCCTGTGTCGTTGTCGAATGCCTGCCCGCGGTTCGACCACCAGCTGTATGGGCCGTCGACATCCCCGGAGAAGCGGCGCCCGACGTCGACCCAGCCGAGCCCTGAGGCGCCCTCGGAGAACGGGCGGGTGTCGCTCAGCGGCGCGTTCGACCCGCGGCCGATCGCCTCCTGCCCGGTGACGGGCTCGCCGTGCGGAGTGAAGAAGCGGTCGAAGTACGCTCGCTCCCGAGCCAGGAAGCCCGCCTTCTTGACGTTCCCCCTCCAGTTCTTGATGTCGAACGGTGTGTGGCCGACGTTCAGATCCCCGGTCACGAGCGCGAGGGCGCCGGCTTTCGCGAGCTCGGGCATCCGCGCCTCCATCGCGTCCAGGAAGGCCCACTTCGGATCCTGCTTCGCCGGCGTGTCCGCGTCGCCGGTGTAGACGTAGGCGCTGACCACCGTGAGCGTCTCGCCGCCGATGACGAAGTCGGCCTCGAGCCAGCGGCCGTGAGAGTCGAGCTCGTCGCCGCCGAGGGCGACGCGGGTGGCTTTCGGCTCCTCTCGGGAGGCGATCGCGACGCCGGCTCTGCCCTTCTGCTGAGCCTGGTCGGAGGTGATGTGCCACCCCGGCAGAGCGGCCTCGAGGTGCTCCGGTTCGCCGCGCACCTCCTGGATCGTGAGGATGTCGGGCGCGGCCGATTCCACCCACTCGGCCATCCCCTTGCGCGAGGCGGCGCGGATGCCGTTGACGTTGACGGAGGCGATGCGGATGCTGCGGGAGGTCATGGTCTCACCATAGTTCCGGGCGCCGACATCCCTGCGGTCTGTGCCCTCACCGCCGCCGTGCGCAACGCAGTCGGCCGCGTCGGGAGCCGCGGAAACTCGCCGGGATTCCGCGGCGCCTCGCGGCCGGGTGCGCGGATCGACTGCGTTGCGGACGGAGTCGAGGGCGACGGGGCTGATGAGCACGGCGGGCGGAGCAGCGGCGGCGGGGCGAGCAGCAATGGTGGGCGGAGTCGGAGCCGGAGCCCCGGCGGAGGAACGCGCGGCCGCAGGTGGCGCCGCTGGGTGTGCGCAATGCAGTCTGTGTGCCCTGGATCGCGGGCGAGGTCCCCGGAATCCGCGGCGTCGCCGGTGGCGGTGTGCGGATCGACTGCGTTGGGGACGGGGAGAGAGTGAATCCCGGCGCATTCGGATCGGGGAAGTGGCGTTCGGTGCATGAGGCCGCGTCCGCGTGCAGGCGGTGTCGGTGCGCAGATCGCGTCCGCGTGCAGGTCGCGCCCGCGTGCAGGCCGTGCCCGTGTGCAGGCTGTGGCCGCGCCCGCACCGCCGGCGCAGGCCGCGAACGCGCGCCGAACCCGCCAGGGCAGGCCGGGAGGCCGCGCCCGTCAGGCGGCGGGGAGCGGGGTCAGCGACCGCCCTTGAGGACCGCCTGCTTGACCTCGGCGATCGCCTTGGTGATCTCGATGCCGCGGGGGCAGGCCTCCGTGCAGTTGAAGGTCGTGCGGCAGCGCCACACGCCCTCCTTGTCGTTGAGGATGTCCAGGCGCACCTGCGACTCGTCGTCGCGGGAGTCGAAGATGAAGCGGTGCGCGTTCACGATCGCGGCGGGGCCGAAGTACTGCCCGTCGGTCCAGAACACGGGGCAGGACGACGTGCACGCGGCGCAGAGGATGCACTTCGTGGTGTCGTCGAAGCGCTCGCGGTCGGCGATCGTCTGCGCCCGCTCCTTGCCGGGCTCCGGCGCGGAGTGCGCCTGCAGGAACGGCTGCACCTCGCGGTACGCCTCGAAGAACGGGTCCATGTCGACGATCAGGTCCTTCTCCAGCGGAAGTCCCTTGATCGCCTCGACGTACACCGGCTTGGAGATGTCGAGGTCCTTGATC
>JBQDDT010000115.1:0-9569 GCA_052092505.1 Microbacterium sp.
GCGAGGGCGGCCGTGTGCTGGCGCGCTCCGCGGTGGACGTACTCGACGGCGATCGGGGAGTCGATCGGCACCTCGTGAGCGGCGTCGGCGACCTCGACGATGACGCGCCCCGCCGCACCGGCCGGGATCCGCGCCGCGTAGCGGCGGATCTGCGCGATGGCCGTCTCGTCTCCCGCCAGGAGCCACGCGTCGGGCTCGCCCGCGATGCGCATCGTCCCTCGGGGTCCGCCCACGCCGGCGACGGAGCCCAGGGGAGCGGTCGCGGCCCACGGCCCTGCCACGCCGTCGTCTCCGTGCACAGCGAACTCGAGGTCGAGCCAGTCCTCGCCCCAGGCGAGGGGCGTGAACTCGCGGCTGGGCAGCTGCCGCATCGCCTCGACCGAGTCCGGGGCGTCCGGCCCGGTGAGGAAGATGCGGATGTGGTCGTCGTCGCCCGGGGCGTCGAATCCGACGAGGTCCGGTCCCTGGAGTCTGATTCTGACGTAGTCGGGGCCGAGCCATTCGCGCGCGGCGAGGCGGGAGATCCGGAACCTCAGATCGAGCTTCTCCCGCTCGAGGGCGAAGGCGGTGGGGGCGGAGGTCATGCCTCGAGGCTACGCGAGACCCGCACCGCCGGCGCCGTCAGTACCAGTTCATCGCCTGCGAGTGGCCCCACGCGCTGCAGGGGGTCCCGTAGGCGTCCGCGATGTAGGTCAGACCCCAGCGGATCTGGGTCAGCGGGTTGGTCTCCCAGTCCGAGGCGACCGTGTCCATCTTCGAGCCGGGGAGCGCCTGGGGGATGCCGTAGGCGCCGCTCGAGCCGTTCGTGGCCTGGTAGTCCCAGCCGGACTCCTTGCTCCACAGGTTCGAGAGGCAGCTGAACTCGCCGCTGCCCCAGCCGAACTCGTCCGCGGCGATCTCGGCCGCTGCGTCCTGCGCGCCCTCCGGCGTCCGTGCGGCGCTCGCCGCCTCCTCGACGGCGGCGGCCGCCGCCTCGGCCTTCTTCTTCTCTTGCGCGGCGCGCTCCTTCTCCGCCGCAGCCTCTTCGCGCACCTGCGCGGTCTCGGCGACGACGGCGTCGGCCTCGCTCGCCGCGTCCGCCGTCAGGCCGACGACGCTCACGTGGGGGAGGTCCTCGTAGTCGGAGAGCTTGTCGACGTAGCTCGCGAGCCGGTCCGTGTCGACGCCGGCGGTCGCGCCGTCGAGCGCACGCTCGGCC
Source organism: Microbacterium sp. (assembly GCA_052092505.1). GTDB lineage: Bacteria > Actinomycetota > Actinomycetes > Actinomycetales > Microbacteriaceae > Microbacterium. The sequence goes on from JBQDDT010000115.1 coordinate 1,199, forward strand.
TTCGACAGGGCGGTCTCCGCCTCGTCCATGGCCTCGTTGCCGATCGAGAGGGCGACGGGGCCCTCCTCCTGCTCGGCGGATGCGCTGCTCTCGGATCCGGTGGGGATTCCTGGCTGGGCCGCGGCGACGACGCCGCCGGTGATGGCGGCGCCGAGCACGAGGGCCGCGACGACGGGGGTGTAGCGGAAGCGGCGGGCTCGCGTCGCACGGGTCTGCGAGAGCGGGGCAGCCGACGGGAGGGTGTTCTCGGGAGGCATACGGGCTTTCGGGTCTCGGGGCCGCGTCGGGTATCGCGGTCGGAGGACGACCCTCTCATCCGAAGACTGGGCGGAGTCTTCAGGGAACTGGGATCACGGCCCCGCACTGGCGGAACGAGCGTCCGCGGCGCGGTCGGCGGGGGTGCCCACCCGGATCGGCCGCGATCCGCGTCAGGATGCGGATCGCGGCGGGTCGACGGCAAAGGTAACGAGCCGATAACGATCCGAGGAAAAGCTGGACCTTGGAATCCACTGAGAGTATGTGGCGCTCAGAGTTCGATCCCGTGATCCTCGTCGTTCACGCCCTGGTTGCGGCCACGCCGGCTCTGGGCGCCGATGACGATCACGATGGCGATGATCGCGCCGATCAGGAGGCCGAGCCAGACGTTGCTGAGGATGACGCCGACGATCGCGCCCAGCGCCAGGACGACGACGGCGAGGATCCACGACAGTGTTCGGCTCACGCCCCCATTATGGGCCCGATCGCGCGCCGGGCGCGGTCATCTGCCGCGGTGGTCCTCGCGATGGACGCGCGCGCCGCGCCGCGGCTCGACCGCGCCGACGGCGTAGATGAGGCGGATGACGCGCTGACGGTGCCCCGCCCATGGCTCGAGGAGCTCGAGCATCTCCGCGTCGTCGACGCGGCGCCCGGTGAGCGCGTAGCCGACGTGGTGGGCGAGGTGGTAGTCGCCGACGCTGACGGCGTCGGCGTCGCCGAGCGCGCGGATCCGCGTCTCCGCGATCGTCCACGGTCCGATGCCGCGCAGGCTCCCCAGCGCGCGATCGAGGACGCCCTGTGCCGCCGCCCGCTCGAGCGAGGCGGCCCTGGCGGCCGCGGCGACGATCGTGCGGGACTGCGGCGGCTCCAGGCCCGCCCGGTGCCACGCCCACGACGGGACGCGCCACCAGCGGTCGGGGGCCGGCGGCGCGAACAGGGGGACCGGCGTCGGGCCCGGTGCGCGCTCCCCATGAGCCCGCACGACGTGACGCCACGCGCCGAACGCCTGAGGGAGGGTGACCTTCTGCTCGGTGATGACCTGCGCGAGCGCGTCGAAGAGGAGGTCGGTCCGCCCGATCCGGAGGCCGGGGTGGCGCCGGTGCGCCTCGGCCAGCCGCGGGTGGCGCGGGGAGAATCCCGTCGGGTCGTCCCGTGCCCCGCACAGCGCGGGCGCCTGGGTGACGGCCCACTCGCGCCCGGGTCCCCAGCCCGCGATCCGGATGCTCCCGTCTGTGCGCTGCCGCAGCGCGATCGTCGCGATGCCCTCCGGCGTGCGCGTGGCCCGCCAGATCACCCGTCCTCGCGCGTCGAGCGTCTGCGTCGGATCGCCCGGCCCCCGCTGGAAGCCGGCCACGGTCGCGAACAGGTCGACGGGCGAGCGGGGCGCGTACTCGGACTCGAGTCGCTGACCGGCCGGCGCCGCCTCTCGCGTGCGCGGTGCGTGCCGCGGGACGAGAGCGTGTGCCGGGATCATGCGCCCACGCTACGCTCGTCCGCGGACATCGGCGGAGCGGGCGGCCGGTGTCAGATCGCGTCGGGCGACGGGGTGCCGGCGCCGTAGCGGATCGAGACGTCGGCGTGGCGGTCGACGCGGTAGCCGGCGCCGCGGACGGTCCGCACGATCTCCTCGAAGCGACCGAGCTTGGAGCGCAGGCGCCGCACGTGCACGTCGATCGTGCGCACACCGGGGGCCTCGTCGTCCGAGGTCTGCCACAGCGACTCGACGAGCTCGGAGCGCTCGATCGTCCGACCCTCGCGGAGCACGAGGTACTGCAGCAGCTCGAACTCCTTGTAGGTGAGGCCGGCCGCCTCCCCGTCGATGACGACGTGCTTGCGGGAGAGGTCGATGACGACGCCGGTCTCGGTCTGCGGCCGGTGGGCCTCCTGCTCGCGGCGGCGGATCGCGCCTGGCTCCTTGAGCGCCAGGCGGACGACGTCGACGTCGCGCCCTCCCGCGGCCTCGGGGGCGAGGGCGACGGCGGCGTACGTGTCGGCGCTCGGGGCGAGGTCGGCGATCGTGCGACGCAGCGCGTCGACGAGGACCGGAAGGCTCACGCCGTCGATGGCGGCCTTGACCTCGTCGAGCCCGACGTAGAGGGCGAAGCCGCGCGGCGCGGTCCCCGCCGGCAGGTGCGAGGCGGACGGGTGGTTGGCGCGCGGCGCGGTCTCGGCGACCTGTGCGGCCTGCTCGGCGAGCGACGGCACGGCCCGGAGATGACGGCGGGGCGCGGGGGTCGTGATGGCGGTCTGGGGGAGGAGAACGGTGTTCGACATGATGATGATGGCTTTCGTGTGCCCGCGGGTGCGGGTGTGCGTCGGTGATGCCCGATCGCCGGAGGATCGGGCGGTGCCGGAGGGGATCCGGCCGGCCGGCGCCTGAGGCGCGGCGGGGGAGCGGGCGAGAGGCCTTCGCTCGTGCTCACGGCCGGGGGCCGGCGGAGCGGGAGTGCGCGACGGAGCTGAGGGTCAGCGGCACATTCGACAGCACATGCCAGCGCGCCCGGGCATCATCATCCCGGTGACTCCGTTCGCCTCCAGGGCGGACAGGGTCGGAGCGTTGGCAGACATGCGGCTGATTATGTCGCGCCGTGTCGCGCCGTGTCAAATGTGACGCCGCGTGACGCGTCACGCGGCGTCACATCCCTGACCGGCGCGCGAGCGGACGCACCCGTCCCCGCGCCGGAGCGCCCGGTGCGCTCAGGCGTTCGGGAGGAGGGCCGTTCCCGCGCCGCGCCCCCGCGGCGTCGGCTGGTGCTCCGGCTCCGGTTCCGTCGCTGGACCGTCCGCATCCTGCTCGAGCACGAAGCCGTTGTCGCGGATGAGCTCGAGGTCGGCCGCCGCCGCCTGCCCCTCCGCCGTCAGGTAGTCGCCGAGGAAGATCGAGTTCGCCACGTGCAGCGCGAGACCCTGCAGGCTCCGCAGATGGAGCTCGCGGCCCCCGGCGAGACGGATCTCCTTGGTGGGGCAGACGAGTCGCGCGAGCGCGACGATCCGCAGGCACTGCGCGGGACTCAGCTCCCATCGCCCTGCCATCGGCGTCCCGTCGAAGGGGACGAGGAAGTTGATCGGAATGGAATCCGAGTCCAGCTCGCGCAGAGCGAGGAGCGCCTCGACGATCTGCGCGTTCGACTCGCCCATCCCCACGATCAGGCCGCTGCACGGCGAGACGCCGGCCTGCTTGGCCCTCTCGATCGTGTCGACGCGATCCTGGTAGCTGTGCGTCGTGACGATCTGGTCGTGGAACGACTCCGCGGTGTTGATGTTGTGGTTGTAGGCGTCGACGCCGGCCTCGGCGAGCTGCTCGGCCTGGCCGTCCTTCAGGATCCCGAGGCACGCGCACACCTCGACGTCCGGATGCCGCTCCTTGAGGTCGGAGGCGATGCCGGAGACCCGGTCGACGTCCCGGCGCAGCGGCCCGCGGCCGCTGGCGACGAGGCAGACCCTGGCCGCGCCTCCCGAGATCCCCGCCTCGGCCTGGCGCACGGCCTCCTCCGGCTCCAGCCAGCTGTACTTCAGGATGGGGCTGCTCGACCCGAGCGCCTGGGAGCAGTACGCGCAGTTCTCCTGGCAGAGTCCGGACTTGAGGTTGACCAGGTAGTTCAGCTTGACGCGGTTGCCGAAGTGCCGTCGCCTCAGTGCGGCGGCCGCAGCGACCAGGTCGAGAAGGTCGTCATCCTGACCGTCGAGGATCGCGGTGGCCGTGGCGGCGTCGAGCCTCATGCCCCCGGCGATGTCGTGGGCGAGTGCGGAGTGGTCCATCAGCGTCCCTCGCCCCGGCCCTGCCGTGCGGACGCTCCGACGAGTCGCCATGCGGAGGGGAGCAGTGCGCCGAGCGCGAGGATCTTGAGCGCGTCGCCGACGAGGAACGGGACGACCCCGAGCAGCAGGGCCTGGCCGGCGTCGAGCCCAGCGGACAGCGCGAGCCATGGCGCGCCGCACGCGTACAGCGTCAGGGTCCCGACGACTCCCAGCGCGAGCGTCCTCCCGACGTGCCGATCCGCACGCCGTCGTGCGAGGCCGCCGGCGACCGCTGCGGCGACGACGTATCCCACGACGTAGCCGAGCGTGGGCAGGAGGAGCCCCGACTGGCCGTCGGAGAAGATCGGCGCTCCCACCGCCCCGGCGATCAGGTACAGCGCGGCGCTGAGCGCCCCGCGCAGCGGCCCGAGGGAGGCGCCCGTGAGGAGCACGGCGAAGGTGGCGAGCGTGATCGGGACCGGCGTGAACGGCAGCGGGATGATCGCGAAGGCCGAGAGCGTGATGAACGCCGTCCCGCCGAGGACGAGGAGGACGTCCCCGGCGAGGCCGGCACGTCGGACGTCGGCGAGGAAGAGGGGGTCGCCCCTGAGCGCGGAAGTGGACACGATGAGCCTCCTGAACGGTGTTCATTGAACGGTGTTCAGGAGACTAGCAGAGGTCGGAGGGCACGCGGCGCCGGAGCGCGCGATCCCTCGCCGCCGGACGGACGTAGCCTGGGACGATGACCGACCTGACCTTCGCGGACGACGTCGCCGCCTCGCGCTACACGCTGCATCGGGGCGACGAGCTCGTGAGCGTCCTCGACTACCGCGACAACGGCGAGACGATCGCCCTGACCCACGCCTACACGAACCCCTCGGAACGCGGCCGGGGATACGCCGCGGTCGTCACCGAGCGCGCGGTCGACGACATCGCCGTGCGGGGCGACCGGCGCATCGCCCCCGTGTGCTGGTATGTGGCCGACTGGTTCGCGGCGCACCCGGAGCGGGCAGGTCTCCTCGCCCCGCGCTGAGCCGACGCTACTGCGTGTCGAACCCGTCGAGCTCGAGCTCGACCGACGGCCCGAGCGGGTTGACCACGATCCCCGCCATCCCGTCTTCACGCGCGGCTTCGACGACCCGGTCGATCGTCGTCCGCTGCGCGACCGTGCCGGGCCGCCATGCCCACAGCTCGGCCGGGCTGGTGAACAGCGCGTGCAGCGTTCCGCCGTCCTGGCGCGCGGCGGTCACCACCCGGTAGCCCGTCACCGTCCCGTCGTCCCCCTCGACGGGGACCCCGCCGACGTACACGGACGCATCACGCAGGAGGGCGAGGAACTCCGCCGCCTCGAGGCCTTCCTCGACGGTCGCGGTGGCGAGGCGCGCGGCGTCCGGGAGGCCGTCGCCGAACGCCCGCTCGATCTCGTCGGAGTACGCGATGAAGGCTCCGTCCGTCCCCGCGTCGATCGCGATGCCGTCGTGGTGCTCGGCGGCCTGCGCGAGGGCGGCGGCGGCCGGCTGCGCGAGCGAGCGCCCTGACGGCGCGGAGACGTAGGACTCCAGACGGGCGTTGTCGGTGAACGCGAGGAGGAGGTCCTTGCCGGAGTCGTCCGTCACCGAGGTGACGACCAGCCGATCGCCCTCCTGCATCGGCCTGTCGGGGTCGGCGAACTCCGAGTGGGTGATGTCGAGGAGGAGGTGGCCGGACGCCGCTCGTCGCAGCACGTCGCTGTGCGTGGCGGCGTCCTTGCGTCGGCTCCACGTCGCGAGCGCCTCCTGCACGCGCTCATTGCGGACGAGGTTCTTCTGGGCTGCGTCGGACGGCATGCGCCCACGCTACGGCGACGGCGGCGCCCTCGCGAGCGCCGGGCGCGGCGAGGGCCGCGGCTCCGACGCACCCCGCGCTGAGCCGAGGAGAATGTCGGCGGCTGCGCCTAGCGTGGGAGCATGCGGATCCTCCACACCTCCGACTGGCACATCGGCCGGTCCTTCCACGGGCACTCCACGCTCGAGGCGCTGCGCGGGGTGCTGGGAGCGCTGACCGATCAGGTGCGTGAGCACGGGGTCGACGTCGTCGTGATCGCCGGCGACGTGTTCGACTCGGCGACGCCGGCGGCCGCCTGCTACACGATGCTGACGGAGACGCTCCGCGACATCCGCGACGCCGGGGCGCGGATCGTGCTGACGAGCGGCAATCACGACAACGCCGCGCGGCTCGGCTACATGGCGCCGCTGCTGCGGGAGGGCGTGCACGTCGTGACCGATCCGGCGTCGGTCGGAACGCCGATCACGATCGACGACGAGCACGGTCCCGTCCGCTTCTACGGCGTGCCCTACCTCGAGCCGGTCATCGTCCGGGGCGTGTGGCCGGACGCGCGGCCCCGTACGCAGGAGCAGGCCGTCGGCCACGCCATGGCGCTCATCAGGGCCGACCTCGCCGAGCGCGGGGGCCGCTCGGTCGTCGCGGCGCACTGCTTCGCCGCCGGCGTGGAGCCGAGCGACGGCGTCGAGCGGGAGATCAGGACCGACCTGCGGCAGGGCTCGCTCGATGTCGTGCCGGTGTCCGCGTTCGACGGGCCGACCTACGTCGCGCTCGGGCACATCCACGGCCGCGCGACCCTGCACGAGGGCGTGCGCTACTGCGGCGCGCCGCTGCACTACAGCTTCAGCGAGGGCGACAGGCCGCGCGGCTCCTGGCTCGTCGACCTCGACGCCGACGGGCTCGCCGGCGCGAAGTGGCTCGACCTGCCGGTGCCGCGCGCGCTCGTCACGCTGCGCGGGCCGCTCGAGGAGCTGCTCGAGGATCCGGCGCACGACGCGCACGTCGACGACTGGGTGTGCGCGGTCCTCACCGACGCGGTCCCGCAGCCCGATCCGATGCGGCGCCTGCAGGAGCGGTTCCCGCACTGCGCGACGATCCAGCTCGACCCCGCGGGCAGGGCGGGGCCGGATGGGCGCACGTACCGCGCCAGGGTCTCCCGCTCGCGCGGCGACGACGACCTCGTCGACGCCTTCCTCGCACACGTCCGCGAGGGTGAGGGGGCGACGCCGGACGAGAGGGCGCTCGTCGCCGACGCCGTCGCGGCCGTCAGGGCGCGGGGCGCCGAGGAGGCCGCATGAGGATCCACCGCATCGAGATCGAGGGCTTCGGGCCGTTCCGCGCCGCTCAGGTCGTCGACCTCGACGACTACGCCGACGACGGCATCTTCCTCATCACGGGGCGCACGGGTGCGGGCAAGTCGAGCATCCTCGACGCGATCTGCTTCGCGCTCTACGGCACGACGCCCCGCTACGAGGAGGGCGAGAAGCGCCTGCGCAGCGACCACGCCGGTCCAGACGACGCGACGCGCGTCGCGCTCGAGTTCACGGCGGGAGGGACGCGGTGGCGGATCGAGCGCAGCCCCGACTACCCGCGTCCCAAGAAGCGGGGCGACGGGACGACCCTGCAGAAGGCCACGGCCGAGATGTCCGCCTGGGACGGTGCGCAGTGGGTCGGCCGGGCCGCGCGGCCGGTCGATGTCGGCCACCTCGTCGACGAGATCGTCGGCCTCAGCCGCCAGCAGTTCCTGCAGGTCATCCTGCTCGCCCAGGGCCGCTTCGCCCGGTTCCTGCTTGCGCGCAACGACGAGCGGCAGCGGCTCCTGCGGAGCCTGTTCGACACGAAGCGCTTCGAGGACTACGAGCAGGAGCTCGCCGAGCGCAGCAGGGCGGCGCGGGAGCGGATCGACGACGGCGAGCGCGACCTCGTCGCCCGGCTCGAGCACGCCGAGGGGCTCGGCGCGGAGGCGCGGAGCGATGAGCCGAGCGGCGGCGAGACGGACGAGGGCTCAGGGGATCGCGTGGATGGCGGCGTCGCTGACGAAGCGCGCGACGACGCCGTGGATCCGGCGTCGCTGACGCTCGCCCGGCGGATCGCGCGCGTGCGGCGTGCGGCCGAGCGGGCCAGGGTCGTCGCCGATGCGCGCTCGGAGGCGGAGCGGGAGGCCGCCGGGCGCCGCGAGGCCGCGCGGAGGGCGCACGACGAGCGCGCGGCCCGCCGCGATCGGCAGGTCCGCCGCGACGCGACGCGGGACCGGCTGACGGCGCTACGCGCGCGCGAGGACGAGATCGCGCAGCTGCGCGGCGAGGGCGAGGCGGCCACGCGGGCGGAGGGCGTCCGCGGCGCGGTCGCCGAGCGCGCCAGGGCGGAGCGGGCCCGTGCCGAGGCGGCATCGCAGCGGGAGCGGGCGCTCGCCGCCTGGGAGGAGGTCGGCGATGGACAGGCCGATGCGCCAGACGATCTCGACGCCTTCGCCGCCGGCGCGCAGAACCGGGTCGGCGCCTGGGAGGAGCGCCGGCGCACGGAGGAGGGCCTCGCCGATGCCGAGCGCTCCCTGGAG
>JBQDDT010000116.1:0-9260 GCA_052092505.1 Microbacterium sp.
AGATGACGAGCTGCGGGCCGATCCGCCGATCCCCGGCGCCGCGCACCTGCCGCTCGGCGCGCTGCTCGACGACGTCGCGGCCGCGGCCGCTCGGTTCGGCTCCGGCCCCGTCGCCGTCCTCTGCCAGTCCGGGATGCGCTCGCGCCGCGCTGCGGAGGCCCTGTGCGGGGTCGGGGTGGACGCGGTCTCGGTCTCCGGGGGCATGAACGCGTGGCGCGGCGTCGCGCGCGAGAGTGAGGGGAGCGTCGGATGAGCATGCGTCCGATCGAGGAGCAGTCGAAGCGCGTGCTCGCGGAGGTCCGTCGCACCGCTTCGGCGACCGTCCCGCTCGCCGAAGCCGCTGGCCGCACCCTCGCCGCGCCGATCCGCGCGCGCGTCGCCATCCCCGTATTCGACAACTCCGCGATGGACGGGTTCGCCGTCCGGTACGACGATGTCGCGGCGGCGACGGCCGACGCACCCGTCACGCTCGACGTGGTCGCCGACGTGCCGGCGGGCAGCGCGGAGGACCCGCCGATCGCGCCGGGCCAGGCGGCGCGGATCATGACCGGATCGCCCCTCCCCGACGACGCCGACGCGATCGTCCCGTTCGAGGACACGACGGGCGGGCTCGCGGACTCCCTCTCCACCGCCGTCGTCGTCGGCGCCCCTCGCCGGCGCGGCGCCCACATCCGCCGCGCCGGCGAGGACCGGGTGCCCGGCGACGTCATCTGCGAGGCCGGGGTGGAGCTCGGTCCGTTCGTCCTCTCCAGCGCGGCGGCGGCCGGGATCACCGAGGTCGTCGTCGCCGCGGCTCCGCGCGTGCTCGTCGTGTCCACGGGATCCGAGCTCGTCGCCCCCGGCGCGCCGCTGGAGCGTGGCCAGATCCCCGAGTCCAACGCGACGCTGCTCGCCGGCCTCGTGTCGGCCGCCGGCGCCGACGTCGTCGCGGTCGCCACCGTGCCGGACGAGCCCGGGGCCCTCGCTCGCGTCCTGTCGACCCACTCCGGGGTCGACGTCGTGGTCACCTCCGGCGGCGTCAGCGCCGGCGCCTACGAGGTCGTCCGCACCCTCCTCGGCGGCGAGATCGAGTTCACGAAGGTCGCGATGCAGCCGGGCAAGCCTCAGGCGTTCGGCCGCCTGGCGAGCGGGCCGCTCCTGTTCGGACTGCCGGGCAACCCCGTGAGCGTCGCCGTCTCGTTCGAGGTGTTCGTCCGCCCCGCCCTGCTCGCGATGCAGGGCAGGGACGTCATCCGTCGGCCGCTCATCCGCCTGCCCGCCGGCACAGGATGGCGCCCGCCGCGCGGGCGCCGACAGTACCTTCCCGCGGCGATCGACCGCACCGACCCCGCGCGCTGGACCGTCGGTCCCGCCACCGCCGGCGGGTCCGGCTCGCACCTCGCCGGAGGGCTCGCGCTGGCCGAGGCGCTCGCGGTCGTCCCCGCCGAAGTCGAGGAGGTCGCCCCAGGAGACGCGGTCGACGTCCTGCTGCTCGCATGAGGCGCCCTGCTCCGCACTCCGCCGCGGGACGCGAGAGGATGTCAGCATGACCGACTCCTTCACGCACCTCGATTCCGCCGGCCGCGCGCGCATGGTCGACGTCACGGCCAAGACCCCGACCGTCCGCGCCGCGACTGCCCGCGGGAGGGTCGTCGTCGCGGCGGAGACGATCGCCGCACTCCGCGACGGCGCCGTCCCGAAGGGCGACGTGCTGGCCGTCGCGCGCATCGCCGGGATCCAGGGGGCCAAACGCTGCGCCGAGCTGCTGCCGCTGGCCCATGTCATCGGCGTGCACGGCGCCGAGGTCGACCTCGTCGTCGCCGACGACGGCGTGGACATCTCCGCCACCGTGCGCACGGCCGATCGCACGGGCGTCGAGATGGAGGCGCTCACGGCCGTGTCGATCGCCGGCCTCGCCGTCGTCGACATGGTCAAGGGCATCGATCGCTCGGCGATGATGACCGACCTGCGCGTCGTCGCCAAGGAGGGCGGCCGGAGCGGATCGTGGACCAGACCGGGCGAGTAGGAGCGCCGGACGCCGTCGTCCTCTCGGGAGGTCGCGCCGCGCGTCTCGGCGGCGTCGACAAGCCCCGGCTCACGGTCGGCGGGGAGTCCCTGCTCGCGGGCGACATCGACGCGGCGGCGGCCGCCGGCGCCGCCAGGATCGTCGTCGTCGGCCCCGGAGGGCCGGAGCGGGCGCGCGCCGCGGACGCACGGATCGTCTGGACGAGGGAGGATCCCCCCTTCGGCGGCCCCGTGGCCGGGCTGGCCGCCGCTCTCCCCGTCGTGGAGACGGGGCGCGTCCTCGTCCTCACGGGCGATCTGGTCTCGCCGGCCGACGCGGTCGCCCTGCTCCTCGCCGACGGGACGGAGGGCACCGATGGGGTGCGTCTCGACGACCCGTCCGGACGGGCGCAGTGGCTGACGGCGGTCTACGACACGGCGGCCCTGGCGGCGGCGATCGCCGCTCTCCCCGATGGCGGGCGCGACGCGTCGGTGCGAGCGGCGGTGCGCGGCCTGCGGCTGACGGCGCGCTCCGCCTCCGCCGACGTCGTGCGCGACGTCGACACGTGGGAGGATCTGACACAGGCGCGGCACGCCCGTGCGGCGCAGGAGGGAGACCAGGCCATGAGCGAATCGCGCACGCTTCCGCCGGAGGCGCTCGACGAGTGGACGCTCGCCGCCTGCGAGCGCATCGGGCTCGCCCGCGACGACATCTCCATCCCCCTCGTCCTCGACCTCGCACGCGACATCGCGCACTCCGTCGCCCGGCCCGCGGCTCCCCTGAGCGCGTTCCTCGCCGGCCTCGCTGCTGGCCGTGCGGGGGGATCGTCCGCGGACCAGGAGCGCATCGTCCGCGAGCTCGTGGAGCTCGCCGAGACGTGGGAGAACCGCGAGGGCGGGCGCTGATGCCCGTCGTCCGCTACTTCGCCGCCGCCGAGGAGGCCGCGGGCCGCGCCGAGGAGCGACGCGAGGAGACGAGCCTCGATGCCCTGCGCGCGGCCGTCGCCGCCGAGCATCCGGATCTCGAGGCGATCCTCCCCCGCTGCGCCGTCCTCGTCGACGGCCGACGCCACGACGACGACACCGCGCTCTCGGACGACGCGACCGTCGACGTCCTCCCGCCCTTCGCGGGAGGGTGAGCAGCTCTCCCTAGCCGCCGAGGCCCTTCCAGGCGCTCGTGCCGTCGGCCTCGATCTGACGCTTCCACACGGCGAGCTCGCGCTTGATGTCCTCGATGACCTCGCGGCACGCCGCGAACGCCTCGCCGCGGTGCGCGGCCGACACCGCGATCACGACCGCGACGTCGCCGACCTCCAGGCGTCCGATCCGGTGGCTCACCGCGACGATCGCGCCGTGGGCGTCCGCCGCCCGCGCGGCGAGCTCGCGCAGTGTGCGCTCCGCGTCGGGGTGGGACGAGTACTCGAGGGCGACGACCGCACCTGTCGCGTCAGGATCGTGATCGCGCACGCGACCCACGAACGACGTCTCGGCCCCCGCCGTGGCGCTCGCGACCGCCTCGAGGTGCGCGGCGACGTCGAGCGGCTCCTCGCTGATGCGCGCGATCCTGACCTCGCTCACGAGGCCCCGCCCTCTCCGTCGTGGTGCCGGCGATGGTCCGCGCCGGACAGCTGCGAGACGACGTGGCGGGCGATCGAGACGATCACCGGCATGCCGTCGCGCACGGCAGACGGCGACCCCGGCAGGTTCACGACGAGCGCGCCGCCCGCGATGCCACTGAGTCCGCGCGAGAGCATGCCGGCCGGGAGAGCCTGCACTCCCCTGCGGCGCAGCTCCTCGGCGATGCCCGGCACCTCCTGATCGATCACCCGGCGCGTGCCCTCCGGCGTGCGATCGCGCGGTCCGATCCCGGTCCCTCCCGTCGTCACGATCACCGCGGCGCCGCCGTCGACGGCACGCCGGACGGCGTCGGCGACCGCGTCCTCCCCGTCGGGGATCACGATCGGGTCGTCGCAGGTGAAGCCGTCGGCCCGCAGCGCGTCGACGGCGACCGGACCGCTTCCGTCGCCGCGGGTGCCCGCGGCGGTCCGGTCACTGACCGTGATGACCGCCGCGCGGACCTGCGGCGTCACGACCGACGCTCGAGGCGGACGATCACGGCCTTCGAGGTCGGCGTCCCGCTCACGTCGGCGTACGACTCCAGCGGGACCAGGACGTTCGTCTCCGGGTAGTACGCCGCCGCGTTGCGCCGGGGCGTGTCGTACGCCACGAGGCGGAACTCCTCGGCGCGCCGCTCCTCGACGTGCCCGTCCGGCGCCCGCCACTCGGAGACGAGATCGACGATGTCGTCCTCCGAGAAGCCCAGCTCCGCGATGTCCTCCGCGTTGATGAGCACGACGCGGCGCCCGTCTCGGATTCCGCGGTACCGGTCGTCCTTGCCGTAGATCGTGGTGTTGTACTGGTCGTGTGAGCGCAGCGTCTGCAGGAGGACGCGCCCCTCGGGGATCTCGGGGTACTCGAGCGGGTTCGCGGTGAACATCGCCTTGCCCGTCGCCGTCTTGAACGTGCGGTCGTCGCGCGGGCCGTTCGGGAGCATGAAGGTGCGGCCCTTCTGGATCCGCTTCTCGTAGTCCTCGAAGCCGGGCACGACGCGGGAGATGTGGTCCCTCACGCCCGCGTAGTCGTTCTCGAGGCTCGACCAGTCCGCCTTCGGCGCGTTGTCCGCCCCGTCGAACACGAGCGCGCACAGCCGCGCGACGATGGCGGTCTCGCTCAGCATGCCCTCCCGCGGCGGTGCGAGGCGCCCGCGCGAGGCGTGCACCGCGCCCATCGAGTCCTCCACCGTGACGCGCTGGTCGCCGCCGCCCCTGGTGTCGCGGTCCGTGCGCCCGAGCACGGGCAGGATGATCGCACGACGGCCCGTGACCGCGTGCGAGCGATTGAGCTTCGTGGAGATCTGGACGCTGAGGTCCATCTGGGCCATGCCGTCCTCCACGGCCGCCGTGTCGGGCGTCGCGCTGAGGAAGTTGCCGCCGAGCGCCATGAAGAAGCGCGCCTTGCCCGCCTTCATGGCGCGGATCGCGTCGACCGTGTCGTAGCCGTGCTCGCGGGGCGAGGAGAACCCGAACTCGCGATCGAGCGCGTCGAGGAACGAGGCGGCCGGCTTCTCGTAGATGCCGACCGTGCGGTCTCCCTGCACGTTGGAGTGGCCGCGCACGGGGCAGACGCCGGCGCCCTCGCGCCCCATGTTCCCCTGCAGCAGCAGGACGCTGACGACGTCGCGCAGCGTGGGGACGGAGTGCTTGTGCTGCGTGAGCCCCATCGCCCAGCACACGATCGTCGCGCCGGAGTCGCGCACCTGCTCGCCGATCTCGCGCATCCGCTCCTCGGTGAGGCCGGTCGCCGTCTCGAGCTCGCTCCACGGGACCTCGCCGACGGAGCGGGCGTACTCGTCGAAGCCGGAGGTGTGCGTCTCGATGAAGGCGCGGTCGATCGTGCCTGGCTCGCGCTCCTCGTGCTCGAGGAGGTGCTTGCCGATCGCCTGAAAGAGCGCCTGGTCGCCGCCCAGCCGGATCTGGACGAAGTCGTCGGCCATCTGCGTGCCGCCGAAGAGGACGCCGTGCGGGGTCTGGGGGTTGTTGAAGTGCAGGAGCCCGGCCTCCGGCAGCGGGTTCACCGCGATGATCCGCGCGCCGTTCTTCTTCGCCTTCTCGAGCGCCGAGAGCATGCGCGGGTGATTCGTGCCGGGGTTCTGACCGGCCACGATGAGCAGCTCCGCCATGTGGACGTCCTCGATCGAGACCGTGCCCTTGCCGATCCCGAGCGTCTCGGTCAGGGCCGATCCGCTCGACTCGTGGCACATGTTCGAGCAGTCGGGCATGTTGTTCGTGCCGACCCCGCGGACGAGCAGCTGGTAGAGGAACGCCGACTCGTTGGACGCACGGCCGGACGTGTAGAAGATCGCCTCGTTCGGATCGTCGAGCCCGCGCAGCTCGTCGGCGATCGTCTGCAGTGCGTCCTCCCACGAGATCGGGCGGTAGTGGGTGGCGCCCTCCTCGAGGATCATCGGGTCGGTGAGCCGCCCCTGCTGCCCCAGCCACCAGTCGTCGTGACCGCGCAGCTCGTCGACGGAGTGCTCCGCGAAGAACTCGGGGGTCACGCGCCGGATCGTCGCCTCCTCGGCGACCGCCTTCGCGCCGTTCTCGCAGAACTCCGCGATGTGCCGCTTGTCCTCCTCCGGCCACGCGCACCCCGGGCAGTCGAAGCCGTCCTTCTGGTTCACGCGCAGGAGGGTCCGGCCGGTGCGGACGACGCCCATCTGATCGATCGCGATCTTCATCGCGTTGAGCACCGCCGGCACCCCGACGGCCTGCTTCTCCGGATGACGAACGCGCAGCTTCGTCTCGTCGATGTCCGTCGCCGGTGCCTTCTTCGCCATGCCCTCATGGTAAGCCCTGCGCCGCGCGAATCCGGGGTCGCTCCCGCCAGCTGAGAGCGCGCCGCGCTCCCTGGGAGACCGCAGGAGACCGGCGGGCCGTGCGCCCGGCCGTGCCGGGGAGCGCCTATCGTCGGAGCGTGACGGACGAAGCGGAGCGGGCGGCGCGGGATCAGCTCTCAGCGCTCGTCCGCCAGCGCGACCTCTTCGACGACTGGCGCGAGGCGCTCGGCGAGACGCCGGCGTCGCGGCCCGCCGCGGTCCTCGTGCTCTTCGGCGTCCTCGACGCCCTCGCGGCCGAGCATGAGGCGGGTCACCATGCGGTGTCCCGCGATCTCGACGTCCTTCTCCTGGCGCGCGCTTCCACACTGCGCTCGCATCCCGGCCAGGTCGCGTTCCCCGGTGGCCGGATCGATCCCGGCGACGACGGACCGGTCGACGCCGCGCTGCGGGAGTCGGTCGAGGAGACGGGGCTCAGCCGCGCCGGGGTGGACGTCCTCGGGACCCTGCCGGAGCTGCCGCTTCCCCACTCCCGCCACCGCGTCACGCCGGTCCTCGGCTGGTGGGAGCGGCCGACGCCCGTCGGCGTGGTCGATGAGGGCGAGTCGGCATCGGTGTTCCGCGCGCCCGTTGCCGATCTCATCGACCCGGCGAACCGCTACACCACGCGCCTGCGCCGCGGCGGCGCGACGATGTCGGGGCCGGCGTGGCGTCTCGACGCCGGGGGACGCACCGAGCTCGTCTGGGGGTTCACGGCCGGAATCCTCGACCGCCTGCTCACACGGCTCGGATGGAGCGAGCCGTGGGATCGGGACCGCTGGATCGACCTGCCGTGACGGCAGGGCGCAGGCTCGTCCCAGACCAGGCGGGCTACGCTGAGACGGTGCGCCTGGAGTCCCTGTTCCGCCTCGTCGACCGGATCGCCGGCGGACGGCAGTGGCAGCACCGGGTGCCCGGTGCTGCGGAGCCGGCCGCCCGTCGCGGCCTCGTCGCGGTCGGCGCGATCCTCGTCGCCTGCTTCGTCATGGGCGCCGGCACGGTCGTCGTCGTCGCGCTCATGGCCATGGACGGCGCGCACATCACCCTTCCCGTCTGGATCAGGGGGCTCGTGATCCTCGCGATCACCGCCTCGCTGTTCTACTTCCTCTGGCGCGCATGGCTCGGCTGGTACTGGGCGTTCCGGCGTCTCCAGCTGTTCAGCCGGATCTTCCCCGTCGTCGCCCTCGTCCTCTCGGCCATCCCCGGCCTCTTCCCGATCTGGATGGTGATCGAGCAGGTCGTCTTCGCGGCGATCCTCATCGTGGCCGCCGTCATCCTCACGGCCGCACCCGTGCGCGCCGCCTTTCCCCGTCCCGCGAAGCGCCGAGCAGCGTCCCGCCGCTCGCGATAGAACACAGGAGACCCCATGCTCACCGTCAACGCCTACGGCGCCCACGCCGCAGATGCTCCCCTCGTCCCGCTCACGATCGAGCGGCGCGACGTCGGCCCCCGCGACGTCATGATCGCGATCCGCTACGCTGGCGTCTGCCACAGCGACATCCACACCATCCGCGGGGAATGGGGCCCGATCGCCTACCCTCAGGTCGTCGGTCACGAGATCGTCGGGGAGGTCGTCGAGGTCGGGTCGGAGGTCACCGCGTACTCGCAGGGCGACCGCGTCGGGGTCGGCTGCATGGTCGGCTCCTGCGGGGAGTGCGCCTCCTGCCGCGGCGGCGACGAGCACTACTGCGAGAAGGGCGCGATCGACACCTACACGGGCACCGACAAGGACGGCACGATCACGCAGGGCGGGTACTCCACGCACATCGTCGTGGACGAGGGCTTCGTCCTGCGCGTGCCGGAGGCGATCCCGTACGAGAAGGCCGCTCCCCTGCTGTGCGCCGGCATCACGACGTACTCGCCGCTGGCGCGGTGGAAGGCGGGCCCCGGCACGCGCGTCGCCGTCGTCGGCATGGGCGGGCTCGGCCACATGGCGGTCAAGATCGCCGTGGCGATGGGCGCCGAGGTCACCGTGCTCTCGCGCACACCGGCCAAGCGCGACGACGCGCTCGCCTTCGGGGCGGTCGCCCACGTCGCCACCGGCGAGGACGGGGCGCTGAAGCGCCTGCGCCGCTCCTTCGACCTCATCATCAACACCGTCAGCGCCCCGCTCGACATGAACGCGTACCTCGCGACGCTGCGGCCGCAGGGCACCCTCGTCAACGTGGGCGCGCCGCCGGAGCCGCTCCCCGTGAGCGTGTTCTCGCTGATCGGAGGCGGCAAGTCGTTCGCCGGCTCGAACATCGGCTCGATCCGCGAGACGCAGGAGATGCTCGACTTCTGCGCGGAGCACGGGATCGCTCCGGAGACCGAGCTCATCTCCGCCGACCGGATCAACGAGGCCTACGAGCGGGTGCTGTCGAGCGACGTGCGGTACCGGTTCGTGATCGACACCGAGACGCTCGCGTGAGCGGAACGGGCGGCTCACGGTAGGCGCGGGACCCGCACGGCGGGCTCGATCCGTGAGCGACGAACCCCCTCGCCCGCCCGACAGGGTCGGCGGCGTGGCCGCGCTCTCCGGCGCGCTCGCGATCGCGTTCGTCCTCATCCCCGTGATCGGCGATCTGATCGCCGCACTCCCCGCCCTGATCGCCCTCGTCCTGGGCGTCGTCGGCGTGACACGCCACGAGGCGGGGCGCTCCTCCCGCGTGGCGTGGTCGGCGGTCGGGGCTCTGCTCGGGGCCGTCGCGCTCGGGATCATCGGGGTCATCGCCGCCGCCGGCCTGATGACGTGACGAAGGGGCGCCGGCGCGGTCCTCGCGGATCGCGCCGGCGCCCCACACACCCCCCGGCCGCCCCTGACGGACCCCGACAACCGACCCCCCCCCAACTTCATCCCGAGCAC
>JBQDDT010000117.1:0-9244 GCA_052092505.1 Microbacterium sp.
GTCTTCGGGTTGTAGTTGCCCGTGCCGACGTGGCTGTAGTGGCGCAGCTGGCCGCGCTCCTCGCGGATGACGAGGGCGAGCTTGCAGTGGGTCTTCAGGCCGACGAGTCCGTAGACGACGTGGACGCCGGCCTTCTCGAGCTGCCGCGCCCACTCGATGTTGTTCGCCTCGTCGAAGCGCGCCTTGACCTCGACGAGCGCGAGGACCTGCTTTCCGTTCTGCGCAGCCTCGATCAGCGCCTTGATGACGGGGCTGTCGCCGGAGGTGCGGTACAGCGTCTGCTTGATGGCGAGGACGTGCGGGTCGCGAGCCGCCTGCTCGAGGAAGGCCTGCACGCTCGTCGCGAACGACTCGTACGGGTGGTGCACGAGCACGTCGCCGGCGCGGATCGCGCCGAAGACGTCGGCCTTGGCGTGCTTCGAGTCCGGGTCGTTCGGGCGCAGCTCCACGGCCGTGACCGGGACGTGCTTCGGGAACTTCAGGTCGGGCCGGTCGATCTGGGCGATGTCGCTGAGCGCGCGCAGATCGAGGGGGCCGGGGAGGCGGTAGACCTCCTGCTGGGAGATGTCGAGCTCGTCGAGGAGCAGGCTGAGCGTGACCTCGTCCATGCTCTCGTCGATCTCGAGGCGGATCGGCGGCCCGAACCGGCGACGCAGGAGCTCCTCCTCGAGCGCCTGGATGAGGTTCTCCGTCTCGTCCTCCTCCACGACCATGTCCTCGTTGCGCGTGAGGCGGAAGGCGTGGTGCTCGAGGACGTCCATGCCGGGGAAGAGGTCGGAGAGGTTCTCGGCGATGAGGTCCTCGAGCGGCAGGACGCGGATGGGGCCGCCCTCCTCGCCGTTCGGCACCTCGACCGTGCGGGGGAGCATCGGCGGGACCTTGAGGCGCGCGAACTCCTGCCGGCCGGTGCGCGCGTTGCGGATGCGGACGGCGAGGTTCAGCGACAGCCCGGAGATGTAGGGGAACGGATGGGCGGGGTCGACCGCGAGCGGCATGAGCACGGGGAAGACCTGCAGCTGGAAGTACTCGTACAGCTCGGCCCGCTCCTCGCCGGAGAGGTCGGCCCAGCTGACGAACTCGATCCCGTTCTCGGCGAGCGCGGGGCGGACCTGCTCGCTCCAGGCGGCCGCGTGGCGCGTCTGCAGTGCGTGCGCCTCGGCGCTGATGCCCTCGAGCACTCGCGCGGGCGACGTGCCGATGTTGCTCGGGACCGCGAGCCCGGTCATGATGCGCCGCTTGAGCCCGGCGACGCGCACCATGAAGAACTCGTCGAGGTTGCTCGCGAAGATCGCGAGGAAGTTCGCGCGCTCCAGCAGAGGGATGTCCGGGTCCTCCGCCAGCTCGAGGACCCGCTGGTTGAAGGCCAGCCAGCTGAGCTCCCTGTCGATGTAGCGACCGTCGGGCAGATCGGCCTCGACCGACTCGACGAGGTCGTCGAAGTCGTCGTCCGCGTCGCCCAGTCCGGTGTCGACGATGGCCGCGTCACTCATGCCTGCTCCTGCCCCTTGATGCGTCCCGCGGTCTCATCCTGACACCGAAGTGTGTCGCACAGGTGAACCGACAGGTGCGATCCTCGCACGGTGCGGGGCTTCCGAGCTATGCGCCGCCCTCGCCGGCGACCGGCTCGTCCTCGGCGGCCGTGAACCGGTACCCGACGTTGCGCACGGTGCCGATGAGCTGCTCGAGGTCGCCGAGCTTCGCCCGCAGCCGTCGCACGTGCACGTCGACCGTGCGGGAGCCGCCGAAGTAGTCGTAGCCCCACACCTCGCTGAGCAGCTGCTCCCTCGTGAACACCCGCGAGGGGTGCGTGGCGAGGAAGTGCAGCAGCTGGAACTCCTTGAACGTCAGATCCAGCGGCTGGCCCCTGACCTTCGCGGAGTACGACGACTCGTCGATCGTGATCCCCGAGGTCTGCACGCGCCCGGCGTCGGGGGACGCCTTCCGATGGCGACCGACCACGAGGCGCACGCGCGCGTCGATCTCGGCGGGGCCGGCGGCCGGGAGGATGACGTCGTCGATGCCCCACTCGTCCGTCACGGCCGTGAGACCGCCCTCCGAGACGATGAGCACGACGGGCGCCTCGATGCCGGTGCTGGCGAGGATCCGGCACAGCGAACGCGCGGCGACGAGGTCCGTCCTGGCGTCGACGAGGACGGCGTCGGCATCGGGCGCGCCGACGAGATGAGACGGCTCGGGGGGCAGGCGGCGGACGTCGTGCGCGAGCAGCTCGAGCGCGGGGAGCGCCTCCCCGACGGGGGCGGAACTCAGCAGGAGGAGCTGGGTCACGGGTGGTTTCCTTCCGGGCCGAGCAGTCGCCGGCCTGTGCACACCGTCACAGACGCGTCGTCGAGATCATCCTAGGGCGCGCACACGACGCCTCTGCGCGCTCGTGCGGCACAATGGCACCATGGCGACACCGCAGCTGGCACCGCGATCCCCGATGAGGGCGATCGTGACGACGTGGGTCTTCGGGGCTCTCGCCGCGCTCGCCGTCGGGATCTTCGTCGGACCGGGCGACCGCTTCACCTGGCTGGCGATCGCCGCCGGCGCCTCTCTCCTCGTCGGCTTCGCGGCGAACCTGTGGGACGGCCGGTCGGACGGCTTCATCGTGCGCACTGCGGCATCCGTGCTCGGGGCGCTCATCGCGATGGGGGTCATCTCCGTCGTGATCGTGATGACGAGCCTGTCCGCCGTCATGTCCGCCTGATCGGGGCGGCCGGCGCCGCGGTGTAGGATGAGGGCATGGACCTCTTCGCTCTCGAGATGTTCTTCATCGGCCTTCTCGGACTGGCCTCGCTCGCGATCGCGTTCGTCTCCGGCGCCGTGATCGTGAACCTGTTCCGCGGGCAGAAGTAGCAGCGCTCCCGCTCCTGTCGGCGCCGGACGTCCTCGGACATCCGGCGCTTTCTCGTGCGCTCGCGGATACGCTGGAGACATCATGATCGAGATCCCGAGCGACCTTCCCGCAGAAGTCGTCCCCCTGTCCTGGCTCATCGGAGAGTGGGAGGGCACCGGTGTGATCGACTACACCGCTGGCGACGCGCACTTCGCCGGGGAGTTCTCGCACCGGGTGAGCTTCCGCCACGATGGCGGGTCGTACCTGAGCTACTCGGCCACCGCGTCGCTGCTCGGCGACGGCGACGGGCCCAGGCAGCTGACGTCGGAGTCCGGGTTCTGGCGCCTGGCGATCCCCGGCGAGGACGCGGACGCGGGTCCCGGCCTCCTCCCGGCCACGGCGGCGCGCGAGCCGCGTACCGCCGACGACATCGAGCGGCTGCGCACCGACGACGACGGCTTCGACATCGAGGCGGTGATCGTCCACTCCGACGGGGTGAGCGAGCTGTACGTCGGCCAGATCGCTGGACCGCGGATCGATCTCGCGACCGACGCGGTGGTCCGCTCGGCCAGCGCCAAGCACTACGCGGCGGCGAGCCGCATGTACGGCCTCGTCGACCAGCACCTGCTCTGGGCGTGGGACATCGCGGCACTCGGCGGCGAGCTCGCCTCGCACGCCTCGGCCCGCCTGGCGAAGGCGGAGCGATGACCGAGGCACCGTCCCCCCTCGGCGCCGGCCTCGACGGCGCGGTGGTCGACGAGGGCGCGGTGACGCACTTCGGGGATCCGATGCGCGAGCAGCGCGCTCTCGCCGCCGGCGCGGCACTCGTCCCGCTCGGCGACCGCGCGGTCATCTCCGTCACGGGGGAGGACCGGCTGACCTGGCTCGACTCCATCACCTCCCAGAAGCTGACGGGCCTCGCCGCCGGCGACAGCACCGAGCTGCTCGTCCTGTCCCCGCAGGGGCACGTCGAGCACGCCGCGGCCGTGCGGGAGGACGGCGAGACGGCGTGGCTGATCGCCGACGCCGGCGACGCCGCCGGCCTCGCGAAGTGGCTCACGATGATGCGCTTCCGCTCGCGGGTGGAGGTCACCGCGCGCCCCGATCTCGCGGTCGTCGGCTTCGTGCCGGGCGGCGCCGCCGAGGAGGCGGTCCCCCCGGAGCGGGTCTGGCGCGACCCATGGCAGGCGGTGACACCCGGCGGCTGGCAGTACGCGCAGGCGACGGAGCATCCCGGCGCCGATCGGCCGTGGTGCGAGGCGATCCTCGACCGCGAGGAGGCGGAGGCGCTCCTGGCCTCAGGCCAGCGCGCGGGGACCGCGGCGGCCGAGGCTCTGCGCATCGCCGCATGGCGCCCGCGCTGGGCGGCCGAGGTCGACGAGCGCGCCATCCCGCACGAGTCGGACTGGCTGCGCTCGGCCGTCCATCTCGACAAGGGCTGCTACCGCGGTCAGGAGACGGTCGCGAAGGTCCACAACCTCGGGCACCCTCCCCGCCGGCTGGTCCTGCTCCACCTCGACGGCTCGGAGAGCGTGCTGCCGGAGCGCGGCGCGGTCGTCCGGCAGGGGCAGCGCGAGGCGGGGCGGATCACCTCGGTCGCGCGCCACCACGAGCTCGGCCCCATCGCCCTGGCCGTCGTGACGCGCCGCACCGCGGCCGACGAGACGCTGACGGTCGACGCGGACGGCGCGGCGATCGCCGCCGCCCAGGAGATCATCGTGCCGGGAGACGCCGGAGCCACGGCGGAGGTCCCGCGGCTCACGCGCCTCTCGCGGCGCCGGCTCGCGACCTAGGCTGCGGGCGTCCCGCTCCCGCGCCGATCCGTCCGCGCTGGGCCGGCTCAGGACGGCTCGGCAGGGTGGGACGCGCCGATAGGGTGGAGGCATGACGCACACGCTGATCCTGCTCCGTCACGGGCAGAGCGAATGGAACGAGAAGAACCTCTTCACCGGCTGGGTCGACGTCCGCCTGACGGAGAAGGGCCGTGAGGAGGCGCGCCGCGGCGGCGAGCTCCTGAAGGAGCAGGGTGTGCTCCCGGACGTCCTGCACACGTCGGTCCTGTCCCGCGCGATCCAGACCGCCGACATCGCCCTCGAGGCGGCGGATCGCCTCTGGATCCCCGTGCGGCGATCGTGGCGCCTCAACGAGCGTCACTACGGCGCGCTCCAGGGCAAGGACAAGGCGCAGACGCTCGCGGAGTTCGGCGAGGAGCAGTTCATGACCTGGCGTCGGTCCTTCGATGTCCCGCCGCCCCCGATCGACGAGGACGACGAGTACGCGCAGACGACCGATCCGCGCTACGTCGGCATCGACGGCGAGCTGCCGGCGACGGAGTCGCTCAAGATCGTCATCGACCGGATGCTGCCGTACTGGGAGAGCGAGATCGTCCCCGACCTGGCGGCCGGGCGCACCGTGCTCGTCGCGGCCCACGGCAACTCGCTGCGGGCGCTCGTGAAGCACCTCGACGGGATCAGCGATGACGACATCGCCGCGCTGAACATCCCGACGGGCATCCCGCTCCTCTACGAGCTCGGCGACGATCTCATGCCGACGGGCCCCGGTCGCTACCTCGACCCCGCCGCCGCCGCGGCTGGCGCGGCCGCCGTGGCCAACCAGGGCAAGTAGCCGCACGCACGACGAGGGCGCCCGACTCCGGAAGGAGCGGGCGCCCTCGTCGTGCGTGCGCCGGTCAGGAGTCGATGGGCTCCTCGGCCGTCCAGTCACCCGTGGCGAGGTAGATCATCTTCTTCGCCACGCCCACCGCGTGGTCGGCGAAGCGCTCGTGGTATCGGCTGGCGAGGGTCGCGTCGACGACCGCGGTGACGTCCTCGGCCGTCTGGGCGCCGAGGACCTTCTCGAACACCGAGGCGTGGAGCTCGTCGATCTCGTCGTCCGCGTTGCGGATCTGCTCGGCGATCTGGAGGTCCTGCGTGCGGAGGAGGTTGGCGAGCAGCCGCGAGACCTCGACGTCGCGCTCACCCATCTTCTCGAACGTCTTCCGGAAGCCCTTGGGGATCGCGCGATCGGGGTAGCGGATCCGCGCGAGCTGCGCGATGTGCTCGGCGAGGTCGCCCATCCGCTCGAGGGTGGCGCTCGCACGCAGGGCCGAGACGACGATGCGCAGGTCGCGCGCGACGGGCTGCTGCATCGCGAGGATCTCGATCGCCATCTCGTCGAGGGCGACGGCGCGCTCGTCGATCAGCATGTCGCCGGCGATGACCTCCTCGGCGAGCGCGACGTCGCTCTCGCCGAACGCCCTCGTCGCCTTCTCGATGGCGACGGTGACCAGGTCGGCGATCTCGACCAGCCTGCTCTGCAGCTCTTCGAGCGACTGGTGGAAGACTTCGCGCATCGTCGTGGGACCTTTCCTTCGCGGGTGTCGTGCGGAACGCGGGCCGCGCGCATGCGGAGCCCCCGCACGTACGGCTCGGCTCGATTGTCGTCAGCGAAGGTTAACGGATGGTGACGCGGCCGAGAACTCTCGTTCCTGGCACACCGCCCAGGTGCACATTCGGTGAATCGGGGCGGTCTCGTGCCCATACGCTGGTGTCATGGCCAACTCGCAGCAGCTGCTGCTCGCGATCATCGTCGGCGCCGTGATCGGCGCGGCGCTGTGCGCGATCCTCTTCGTCGCCTGGCGTGCGAGGGAGCGGATGGAGCGGGCGAACAGCACGCAGCTGCCCGACGGCGTGACGGCGGTCCTGCACTCGATGGACGACGCCGCTGCGGTCGTCGACTCGTCGGGGCTCGTCGTCGCGGCCTCGCCGTCGGCGCCCGGTCTGGGGGTCGAGACCGAGGTGACGCTCGCGAACGACGGTCTCCGCGATCTGCTGAAGATCGCGCGCACCGCCGGCACCGCCACGGAGTCGATCCGGATCCGCCTGGGGCCGCTGCAGGGCCAGGAGCGACTCGTCGCCGCACGGGTGACGCGGCTGAGCCCTCGCCTGTTCCTCCTCATCCTGCGCGACATCTCCGAGCAGGAGCGCCTCGCGGCGATGCGCCAGGACTTCATCGCGAACACCAGTCACGAGCTGAAGACGCCGGTCGGCGCCATCACGCTGCTGTCCGAGGCGATCGACTTCGCCGCCGACGACCCGGACGAGGTGCGTCGGTTCGCCTCCCGGCTGACCGCGGAGGCCGAGCGGCTCGGGATGCTCACGGGCCGGATCATGCACCTCTCGCGCCTGCAGGTGGCCGACGAGGTCGCCGACCACCACGACGTCGCGATCGACGAGGTCGTGACGGCCGCGATCGAGGCGAACTCCGTGCCGGCAGCCGGTGCCGAGGTGGAGCTGGTGCGGGGCGGCGAGCGCGGCCTGTACGTGCGCGGCGACGGCCAGGTGCTGATCGAGGCGGTCAGCAACCTCATCTCGAACGCGATCTCGTACTCGCCGAGGGGCTCCCACGTCGGGATCGGTGTGAAGGCCGACGCGGAGAGCATCGACATCGCCGTCACGGACCAGGGCATCGGGATCGCCGAATCGGACCAGGAGCGCATCTTCGAGCGCTTCTACCGCGCGGATCAGGCTCGCTCGCGCCGCACTGGGGGGAGCGGGCTCGGCCTGTCGATCGTCAAGCACGCCGTCTACCGCCACGGCGGAGAGGTGAAGCTGTGGTCGCAGCCGGAGCGCGGGTCGACGTTCACGATCCGCCTGCCGCGGATCGAGGCCCCGGAACGACCGAAGCGCACGACCGAGAAGAGCGCGCCGCGGGACGGCGCCCGTCGCAAGAAGGAGAACGCATGACGACCCGAGTGCTGCTCGTGGAGGATGAGCCCGATCTCGCCGATCCGCTCGCGTACCTGCTGAGGCGCGAGGGATTCGAGGTCGAGATCGCCGAGGACGGGGACCAGGCGCTGACGGGATTCCGCGAGCGCGGCGCCGATGTGATCCTCCTCGACCTGATGCTCCCCGGCATGCCGGGGACGGAGGTCTGCCGGCAGGTGCGCACGACCTCGGCCGTGCCGATCATCATGCTCACCGCGAAGGACAGCGAGATCGACATCGTCGTGGGGTTGGAGCTCGGGGCGGACGACTACGTCACGAAGCCCTACTCGGCGCGCGAGCTCCTCGCCAGGATGCGCGCCGTCCTGCGGCGCTCGCAGCAGGACGAGGCCGAGGTCGACGAGCGCGTGCTCACGGGCGGGCGGGTCACGCTCGACGTGGACAGGCACACGGTCGCCGTCGACGGAGAGCCGATCAATATGCCGCTGAAGGAATTCGAGCTCCTCGAGCTGCTCATGCGCAACGCGGGCCGCGTCCTCACGCGCGGGCAGCTGATCGATCGCGTGTGGGGGAGCGACTACTTCGGCGACACGAAGACCCTCGACGTGCACATCAAGCGGATCCGCTCGCGGATCGAGGAGGTGCCGGGCTCGCCGGAGATGCTCGTCACCGTGCGAGGACTCGGCTACCGGTTCGAGGCATAGGCCCCATGGCGACGGCCCCCGCGGACATCCGCGGGGGCCGTCGCCGTGCCGTCCTGCGCCCCGGCGTCTGCTCCGCACCGGGCTGTTAGGCTTCCTCGCAGTGACACGGGGTGCCGCGCGACGCGGCTGAGATCACACCCGTCGAACCTGATCCAGTTCGT
Organism: Microbacterium sp.; assembly: GCA_052092505.1. Lineage (GTDB taxonomy): Bacteria > Actinomycetota > Actinomycetes > Actinomycetales > Microbacteriaceae > Microbacterium. The sequence goes on from JBQDDT010000117.1 coordinate 8,426, forward strand.
ACTGGCGAAGGGAATGTCCATGGGACGGATGTCGTGCGCGCCGCTGCGGCGGCGTCGACCGCGATCCCGACGTGCCCTCGCCACGCGCAGAGAGGCATGTCCATGACAGAACCCTTCGCCGCCGCATCGCGGCAGGCCCCGCAGCTGCACGAGCAGGTCGTGCTCGTCACCGGGGGAGCGCGCGGACTCGGCCGGAGCATCTCCCGCGCCTTCCTCCGCGAGGGGGCGCGGGTCGTGATCGACTACCACCGCAGCAGGGAGGCGGCCGAGGCGCTGGTCGCCGAGCATCCGGAGCGCGCTCTGGCCGTTCAGGGCGACGTGCGGGACGCCGAGCAGACCCAGGCGCTGTTCCGTGCAGCGCAGGAGCGCTTCGGCGAGCCCGTGAGCACGGTCGTCAACAACGCGCTGGTGGACTTCTCGTTCGACGGGGACGACCGCCCCCACGCCGACGAGATCGGCTTCGACTCCTTCGCCGCGCAGTTCGCCGGCGCGGTCCAGGGGGCGCTGAACACCATCCAGGCGGCGCTCCCCGGCTTCGACCTGCTCGGCTCCGGCCGCGTCGTCAGCGTCGGGACGAACCTCTTCCAGAACCCCGTGGTCCCGTACCACGACTACACCGCGGCGAAGGCGGCGCTGCTCTCGCTCACCCGCACGTTCGCCGCGGACCTCGGTCCGCGCGGGGTCACGGTCAACATGGTCAGCGGGGGCCTCCTGCGCACGACCGACGCAAGCGCGGCCACGCCGGAGGCGGTCTTCGACGCGATCGCGTCGAGCACCCCGCTGCGCAGCGTGACGACCCCTGACGAGTTCGCGGATGCC
>JBQDDT010000118.1:0-8957 GCA_052092505.1 Microbacterium sp.
TAGGACTCGGGGAAGCCCTTGCGCTCCATGAGGCCCCGGCGCTCGAGCTCGGCGTTCGGGTGGAGGAAGCCGTCGGTCGTGACGAGCTCGACGCGCGGCGTCGTCGACCACCGGCTCATCAGCTCGCGCAGGAGGCGCGCGATCGTCGACTTGCCGACCGACACCGATCCGGCCACGCCGACGACGAACGGCGTCCGCGTGTCCTCGCTCCGCCCGAGGAAGTCGGACACGTCGGCGCCGACCTGGCGGAAGCCGTTGGCCCAGATGCTGAGGAGGCGGCTGAGCGGCAGGTACACCTCGCGGACCTCGTCGACGTCGAGGCGGTCGCCGATCCCGCGGATCTGGACGACCTCGGACTCGGTGAGCGGCTGGTCCATCCCCGCCGCGAGTCGCGACCAGGCCGACCGCGCGATCTCGCGGTACAGCGACAGCTGCGGGTCGGTGGTCATCCGTGCGATCATACCGCCGGCCGTAGGCCTCCCCGAGCGCGCCTCAGCCGCGATCCCACCTCAGCTGCTCGATGTAGCGCAGCATGACGCCCTCGCGCAGCGCCCACGGGCTGACCTCGAGCTCGTCGACGCGCATCGCCGTCATCGCCTCGTGCAGGACGACGGCACCTGCCGTGATCTGGAACGTCCGATCGGGGGTGATGCCCGGCAGCTCCTGGCGCGCGTGGGCGGGGATGCGTGAGAGGACGGGGATCCACGCCCCGAGCGCCGCGCGCGGGAGCCGCCAGCGCTCGTCGCCGGCCCACCCGGGCTGGGCGAAGCCGGCGAGCTTGGCGAGCGAGCGGATCGTCTTCGACGACCCGACGACGAAGTCGGGGCGCGGGAGCGTGCGGAAGCGCGCGGCCAGCGGCTCGAGGATCCCGCGGGCGTGCTCGCGCAGCGCGCCGATCTCGGCGTCGCCCGCCGGATCATCCGGGAGGTGCTCGATCGTCATCCGCCCGGCGCCGAGCGGCACCGACTCGGCCACCTGCGGAAGCTCCTCGCTGCCGCCGGCGATCTCGAGCGATCCGCCCCCGATGTCGAACATCAGGATCTGCCCGGCCGCCCAGCCGAACCAGCGCCGGATCGCGAGGAACGTCATCCGCGCCTCGTCCGTGCCGCCGAGGACCTGCAGCGGCTGGCCGAGCACGTCCTCGACGCGGGCGATGATGTCGCCGCCGTTGCGCGCGTCGCGCACCGCGGAGGTCGCGGTGGCGAGGAGCTCCGCGACCCCCTCGTCCTCCGCGACGGCCTTCGCCGAGCGCACCGCGGCGACGATCGCCTCGCCGCCCTCGCGCGAGATGGACCCGTCCGGCTCGAGGTACCGCATCAGCCGGAGGATCGACTTCTCGCTCGTCGTCGCGAGCGGGCGGCCCCCGGGGTGCGCGTCGGCCACGAGCAGATGGACGGTGTTCGAGCCGATGTCGAGGACGCCAAGTCGCATGTCAGCACGATACGCGGCGCGCGGCTCCCCTCACTCGCGAGATGCACCGAAACTCGCGAGTTTCGGTGCATCTCGCGAGCGGCGGCCGGCTAGAGGGCCTCTCGGCGGCGGATGCCCGCGACCGCGAGACCCGAGCCCGCCAGGAGGAGGAGCCCGACGGCGCCCAGGGTCCACGGGAGCCAGGCGAGGTCAGCGCCCGTCGTGGGAAGATCGCCCGTGAGGCCGGCGTTCGGATCGTCGGCCGCGCCCTGGCCGCCGTCGCCCGAGCCGCCGTCGCCGGAGCCTCCGCCCGCGCCGTCACCCGATCCGCCGTCGCCACCCGAGCCTCCGCCCGAGCCGTCGTCGCCACCCGATCCGCCGTCACCGCCCGAGCCGCCGTCGTCCGCCGCCGCGATCTGCACGCGCACTGATGCGACCTCGGCGCCGTCCTGCACGAGGACGATGTCGTGGGCGCCCGGCGTCGTGTCGGCCGGGATCGTCGTGTCCACCCGCATCGTGCCGTCGTCTGCGGCCTCCGCGTCGGCGAGGCGCACCGGGTCGGAGTGCAGCTCCACCCCGACCGGACCGGGCTCCAGCCCCTGGCCGCGCACCACGATCTCGCCGCCCTGGCGGAGGTCTCCCGCCACGGTCACGGTCGGCGCCGCCGATCCACCCTCGCTCACCGTCACCGACACGGGGGCCGACGGCTCCGACCATCCGGCCGTCCCGTGCGCCCGCACCGTCACGTCGTACGTACCTGGCACCAGCTCGTCGACGTCGGCCGACAGCGATCCGACCGTGACCGTGCGCTCCCCGACGGAGACCTCGTATCGGTCGATCGCGGCGTCGCCCTCCGGCTCCCGCCACGCGACGTGCACGGTGCCCTCCCCGGTCTGGGCCGCCTCGACGTCGCGCGGAGCCCCGGGCGCCTCGGCGCCCTCCTCCGCCACCGTGAACAGGCTCACGGGGCTGCGCGTGGCGTTGCCCGCGGCGTCGACCAGGTCGGCGTACCACTCGTACTCCACGCCTGGCGTGGCACCCGAGAGAACCATCTCGATCTCCTCGTCGCCGACCGTGTCCACCGGCTCGCCGACGCGCACGGGGTCGCCGACCGCCAGCGAGAGGCCCGACGTCGCGAGCGTGCGCTCGTCGGAGCCGCCGAGGTCGACCTCGAGGACGAAGTTCTCCGAGTCGGATCCGTGGAAGCCGGGGACCGCGGCCGGGTCGATCTCCTGGCGGTACGGCCCGTCGGACGCCGTCGCGTCGAGCAGCGGCGAGTACGTGTTCGACGTGATCAGGCCGTTCTCCGCGTCGATGGAGAGGTGGCGCAGGAACTCCTCGCCCCCGTAGACCCTGCCCTGATAGTCGGTCAGGATGCCGTAGACCCTGCTGCCGTCCGCGCGCTCGTGCGTCGCCACGCCCGTCCCCGCGATGTGCCCGCCGAGCACGAGCTTGACGCTGGGGTACGGATCGATGAGCGCGTTCATGACGTTGTCGTTCGCCCAGTTGTTCTCCCCGGCGCCGACCGACTGGTGCGTCGCGAGGATCACCGAGTGGTCCGGGTGCGACTCGATGACGTCCTGCGCCCACGCGAGGCCGGAGTCACCTGCCTCGTCGGCCGAGAAGAACCCGACCGTGAGCACGAGGAGCTTCGCCCCGTCGATCTCGCCCGTGTAGTAGGAGTTGTCGATCCCGTGGCTGCCGCCGTGGGTCCACGGCGATCCCTCGAGGGAGGCGGCGAAGCGCTCGTGCGGGAAGTACTTCGGCAGCATCACCTGGCCGTTGCGCGCATCGGAGTAGTCGTGGTTGCCCCACGAGATCAGGTACGGCAGGTCCTGATCCTCCATCGCCTGGGCCGACGGCTCCGCCGCCTTCCACTGGTACTCCTGCGAGAGGTACTCGCGGTTCACCCAGTCGCCCGATTGGACGACGAGCTCGGTCCCCCGCTCGTCCGCCCGGCCGGCGACGTACTCGAACTGATGGGTCATCATGTCCGGCGTCGCCTGCGCGTACAGCTGTGTGTCGGGCACGTGGTCGAGGCCCCAGTCGTAGTCGGCCCTCTCCGGCTCGACGTCGTGGTCGACGTCCGACGGCGACTCGGCGAGTCCGCGCCACACGAGGAGGGAGACGGTGTTCTCCGGCGAGATCCCCGCGCGGCCGGCCGTGATGTCCAGCTCCAGCGCGCCGTCGGCCGCCGCCGTGTCCTTGAGCGCCCACTCGTCCGTCTCCGCGTTCCACACGAAAGCGGAGACGCGGCGCTCGTCGCCCGACCCGCTCCACGAGAAGTGCAGTCGCTCCTGGCTCGCCTGCTCGTCCGTCAGCGCGATCTCGTAGATCTGGAAGGGGTTCTCGTCGGCGCCGACCGTGGTCGGGAGCAGCTCGCCCGTGACCGCGCCGCTCGACGGCGTGAGCGCCGCCGGCGTGCGGTCGGACGTGCTGCCCGTGCGCACGGTCGTGTTGTCCGCCCCGAGCGGGACCGTCGCGTTCGCCGCGAAGGTCGTGGTGAGCGGCTCCCGGTCGTCGGCGTCGGGGGCGACGCTGAGCGTGACCTCCGCGTCCTCGCCGACCGCGGAGGCCGCGTCGTCCGACACCTCCGGCACGGCGGGGGCGCGGGTGTCGCGCACATCGAGGGCGACCGACGCCTCGGCGCCGGCGGCCTCCAGCGTGAGCTGCTGCTCGCCGAGCGCGTTCAGCGGGACCTCGATCCGGAAGGATCCTGCGTCGACCGTGCCGGAGAAGACCTCCTCGCCCGCCGCACGCGCGGTGACCTCGGAGCGGTGGGAGAGCGTCCCGGTGACGGGGACCAGCCCTGCTTCGATCTCGCTGCCGACCGACGGGGTCCCGACGACGATGGTGACGTCGTCGGATCCGCTGGACGCGAGCTCGCCGACCTCGACGGCCTCGCCGGTGAGGTTCGCGTGACGGAACCTCTCGAAGTCCGGGGTGAACGCGACGCCGGCGATCTGCACCTCCGAGACCGCACCGGGGAACGGCGAGGCGAGCTCGCCGTCGCTCGTGAAGGCATCGCCGATCGTCGTGAGCACGCCGGGGTCGCCGTAGGTCGATCGGTACTCGAGGAACTGCGAGTGCACCTCCTCGCCGTCGACGAACACCGAGTACGTCATCCCGTCGTAGGTCTGCGTCACGAGGTGCGGCTCGCCGTCGCTCGGGAACGCGAAGCTGTGCTTCAGGTCGGCATCGTCGAACTCGTAGCTGTTGCCCGCGAGGCGCGTGGCGATCTCGCCGGAGGAGGCGATGCCCTGCCAGAAGCTCGTCCGGCCCTCGTCGCCCTGTGCCTCCTTCGCGACGATCGGCGCATCGCCCTGCAGCGAGGCGACCTGGTCGTCCGCGAGACTGACGACGGAGCTGATCGAGATCCGGTCCTGGTCTCCGCCGACGTCCCCGCGGTACTGCAGGCGCGCGCCGCCCAGCTGGGCCGTGCCGTCGCCCTCCGAGGACGCCTCGAGCCCGCCGCCGACGACCTCGCCGGCGTGCTTCCCCGTCGAGTCCTCGATCGTCTCGCCGGCCTCGGCGGACGTCGCGAAGTGCTCCACGAGCGCGTAGTCGTCGGACCACACCCCGGTCGGATCGCCGGAGCCCTCCTGCGTGCCGTAGTACGCCCAGAGCGTGGTCGCCTCGTGGGCGGGGAGCGCGTCGGCGCTGACCCACACGGACGACGACCCTCCGGGGTTCCACGTCTCGACCTCGTACGGGAGGCTCTCGCCCTCGAGGGTGAAGAAGCCGAGCGCGTCGGGGTCGGCGTCCGGTGTGCGCGCGAGGTCGACGCGGACCGGCACGTCCTCGAAGTCGGATGCCGTGTCGTTGCGGACGGTCACGGCCTGGCGCGCGTCGGCGTCGGGCGCCGCCCAGGCGATCTCGGATCCGTCGTCCGCGACGCGCCCGGTGAGCTCGCGGATGCGCGCCTCGCGCGCCTCGAGATCCGCGAGGTGCGCGAGGCGCTCCTGCTGCGCGCGGGTGAGCGCGTTCACGGCGGCGCGCACGTCGGCCACCGCCGCCGCATCGCCCTCGGTGAGCTGATCGACCGCGGGGAGCTGCCGGATCCGCTCGTCGACCGGCGTCACCTCACGGTCGATGCCGAAGCTCTCGAACAGTCGCGGCTGCCCCTCGTCGCGGATGTCGTAGACGTCGACCGTGAGCCGCCCCTCCGTCACCCGGACGGCCGCGAAGTTCTCCGTGTCCTGTTCTCCGGTCCGGTCGAACAGCTGCAGGTACGCCTCGAGGTCGATGCCCTCGGCCGACGTCGCCTGCTTGTAGTGCTTGGCGCCCGCGGTGTTCGGCAGGAAGTAGATCGTGCCGTCGGGGCTGACCGAGTACTCCGTGCGCTTCCCGCCGGCGACCTCGGTGATGACGTCGGTCTCGACGACCTCGGCGTTCTCGACGCCCTCGCTCTCGTGCGAGAGCACCTTCGAGCGGCTCATGACGTGGTCGTGACCCTGGAGCACGAGGTCGATGTCGAGCTCGTCCATCAGCGGAGCGAGCACGTCGCGCATCGCGACGATGTCGCCGTCGGCGAGGTGGTTCGCCGTCGTGTACATGCCCTTGTGCATCGAGACGATGACCCACTGCGCGCCGTTCTCGCGCGCCTGGGCGACGTCGCGGCGCAGCCAGTCCAGCTGGGCGTCGGACACGGCCTGCGAGCCGTCCTCGTTCGTGTTGAGCACGGAGAAGTGCGCCGCGTTGTAGTCGAAGGAGTAGTAGGCCCCCGTCGACGTGTCCTGGTCGTTCGGGGCGTCGACCGCGAAGTGGTGCGCGAACGCGTCGTCCGCCTCGTCGTGGTTCCCCGAGGCTGGCGCGATGGTCGTCGACAGGAGGCTCCCGCGCGCGGCGTCGAGCATGTCGGACCAGTCCTGCTCGCGGTCGCCGTTCTCGACGACGTCGCCGCCGTGCATGACGAACTCGGCGTCGGGGACGGTCTTGAGCGACTTCGCGATCGTGGCGGCCGACAGGTCCGCCTCCTCGACGCTGTTCGACTGCGTGTCGGTGAGGTCGACGAAGGAGAAGTCGCTCTCGCCGTCGCTCGTGACGAACGTGCCGATCGGGCTCCACGCGCCCCGCTCGGCGTCGCCGAGCCGGTAGTAGTAGCGCGTGCCGGGCTCGAGATCCGTCACGACGGCCTGGTGGAACGGATCGCCGCTGCGGCTCGTCCCGCTCTCGGCCCGCGTCTCGGTCGGATCGGTGAGGTCGCGCTCCGTCGAGACCTGGACGACGCCGTCCTCCCCCGACGTGGAGTACCAGCTGAACCCGCGCGAGGTCTGGGGGTCGCCGTGGAACGTCGTCGCGATCCGGTTCGGCCGCTCGCCCTCCCGGATGAAGCGGGGGATCGGGTGGCCGCGGTCGTCGTCGAAGATCCACTCCTCCGAGAAGTCCCACCCGAGATCCTCGTAGGTGCCCTGCTCGCCGAGATCCTCCGCCGCGGTGTCGGCGCCGTGGACCCCGTCGCGCTGGCCGGCGACCGGGGCGCCGGCCACGAGGATCTCCTCGTTCGCGAGGTTGTCGCGCAGGTCGCCATCGGCCGACCCGGTGATCCGGCCGGCGAACCCGTCCGCGGCCCCCCGGTAGCCGACCTCGCCGGAGAAGGCGACGGCCTGCTCGATCGACGCCCCTCCGCCGAGCCGTGCGGCGACGAGGCCCGCGTGCACCCCGTCGACCCCGCCGTCGGCGCGCGTCTCGGCCGCGACGGACACGAGGGTGTCGCGGATCGTCGTGGCGTCCGATGCGGCTGCGGCCACACCGGCGGCCCGCTCGTCCGCCGCGACGCTGCCGTCGACCCAGCTGTTCTCGACCGTGCTCTCGCCGCGCAGCTCGACGGCGATCGCCGCCGCGTCGTCCGCGCCGGCGAGGTCGGCGTCGATGACGCTGACCCCGGAGAATGTCGCGTCGGCCGCCTCGACGGAGATCCCCGCGACGGCCTCGCTCTCGGAGTGCGCCGTCACGCCGTCGACGACGAGGTCGGTGACGGATCCGCCGTCGAGCGAACGGATGAGCCCCAGGCTCCCCGCCCCCTCGCTCGGCGCGTAGACGATGCCGGAGATGGCGAAGCCGGCGCCGTCGAGCTCGGCCGAGAGGGCGTCGATGCCGACGAACGGCTCGCGGTCCGCGAAGTCGAGGTCGGCGGTGAGGACGAAGTGGGTCGCGTCGGCGTACCGGGCGTTGCCGGCGTTGATCTCGGTCGCGAGGAACTCGAGGTCAGACGCGCTGGCGATCTGGAACGGCGCGTCCTCCGTGCCCGCTCCGGCGAGCGCGTAGCTGTACTGCGGCACGGGGTGGCCGAGGGTCTCGTCGAACGTCCACGTGTTGCGGAAGTCCCAGCCGAGCTCCTCGTACGTCTCCTGCTCGGCGAGGGCGGCCGGGTCGGTGTCCGTCCCGTGCTGGTTCTTGGTGCCCGGCCCCTCGACCGGGGCGCCCGAGATCGTGATGTCGGTGCTCGCGAGGTTGTTCTCGGCCGTCCATCCGTCGTATGCGGTGAATCCGATCATCCGGCCGACGAAGCCATCGATCCCTCCCTCGTAGGCGATCGCCCCGCCGAGCCCGACGTTGTCCGCGTACCGGCCGGAGTTGGGGGTGCCGGGGTAGCCGACGAGGAGTCCGGCGTCGTTGCCCTTGTGGCCGGCCTCCCCTCCGCCGGTCGTCATCGTCAGGTCGGCGTCGACGAGGTTGCGCGTGATCGTCGCCTGGCCCTTGGCGTACGCGGCGACGCCCGCGGGCATCTCGTTCGCCGTGATCGAGCCGGAGATGAAGTTGTCGGCGATCGTGCCGCCGTCCGTCTCGGCGACGAGGCCGCCGGCCTTCTCCCCCGACGTGGAGAGGTCGAGCCCCGTCACGGTGTTGCCCGTGACCGTGCCGCCGATGCTGATCGCGGCGAGGCCGGCGACGAAGCGGTCGCCGCCGTCGCCGGAGACGCCGTCGAGTGTGACGCCCGAGACCGTGCCGCCGTCGAGCGAGCGGATGAGGGCGCTGTGGTCGTCGGACGCGTAGGAGATATCGCTGATCGTGTGGCCTCGGCCGTCGAGCACGCCGGTGAACCGCTCGAAGCCGCCGAACGCGTCCTCGTCCGACATGTCGATGTCGGCGGTGAGGGCGATGTGCGCCGCGACGTCGTTACCCGCCGCGATCGAGTCGGCAAGGGCGAACAGGTCGGCCGGCGCGTCGACGAGATACGGGTCCCCCGCCGTGCCGGCGCCCTCCACGCCGCCAGGTGCGGCCTGGGCGGGAATCGACAGGAGGGGCGCGGCCAGTGCGCCGGCGATCACCCCCGCGAGAAGAGCCGTGCGTGCGGTGCGGGGGCGGTCACTCATCGACGGCGAACCTCTGTCATCTCGGCGGTGCTGCGCAGACGCGCACGACCATTCGAGTGACTCCGCCTTGCGCGGCGACGGCCCGCGGATGGCCGCGAGGCGACTCGGGCGTGAACACGAGGTGCCCAGGGCCCCGGGGCCGCGCGGCTCGCCCCGGCTCGGGGGGGGGCACCAAGCGCCCGCCTGGGGGGGGGGAGGAGAGGGCGGGGCGGCCGGCGGGGGCGGGGGGCG
>JBQDDT010000119.1:0-8946 GCA_052092505.1 Microbacterium sp.
ACACGACGAGCCTTCTGAGGGGTCACGCGGATGTGTCGCACGCGTGCGATGGACTCCACCATTTCTTCTCCTCTTGCGTCGCCGGGTTAGCGGCGACGGCCCTTCTTGTCGTCCTTCACGTGGCCGCGGAAGGTGCGGGTGGGCGCGAACTCGCCCAGCTTGTGGCCGACCATGGACTCCGACACGAACACGGGGATGTGCTTGCGTCCGTCATGGACGGCGATCGTGTGGCCCAGCATGGCCGGGACGATCATCGAACGACGAGACCAGGTCTTGATGACGTTCTTCGTGCCCGACTCGTTCTGCGAGACAACCTTGCGAAGCAGGTGCTCGTCGACGAAGGGGCCCTTCTTCAGACTGCGTGGCATCTTCTTGAACTCCTACTTGCGCTTCTTGCCGGCGGAACGACGACGCACGATGAGCTTGTCGCTTTCCTTGTTGGCGTGACGGGTGCGACCCTCGGCCTGGCCCCACGGGGAGACGGGGTGACGTCCACCGGACGTGCGGCCCTCTCCACCACCGTGCGGGTGGTCGATCGGGTTCATGACCACACCGCGGACGGTCGGGCGGACGCCCTTCCAGCGCATGCGGCCGGCCTTGCCCCAGTTGATGTTCGACTGCTCGGCGTTGCCGACCTCGCCGATCGTCGCACGGCAGCGCGCGTCGACGTTGCGGACCTCGCCCGAGGGCAGGCGCAGCTGGGCGTACGGGCCCTCCTTGGCGACGAGTCGCACGGAGGCTCCGGCCGAGCGGGCCAGCTTCGCGCCGCCACCGGGACGGAGCTCGATCGCGTGGATGACCGTACCCGTCGGGATGTTGCGCAGCGGCAGGTTGTTGCCCGGCTTGATGTCGGCGTTCGCGCCGGACTCGACGACGTCGCCCTGCTTGAGGCGGTTCGGCGCCAGGATGTAGCGCTTGGTGCCGTCGACGAAGTGCAGCAGCGCGATGCGCGCGGTGCGGTTCGGGTCGTACTCGATGTGAGCGACCTTCGCGTTGACGCCGTCCTTGTCGTTGCGACGGAAGTCGATCACGCGGTACTGGCGCTTGTGGCCACCGCCGATGTGACGCGTCGTGATGCGGCCCTGGTTGTTGCGGCCGCCCGACTTCGACAGCGGGCGAAGGAGCGACTTCTCAGGCGTCGACCGGGTGATCTCCGTGAACTCGGAGACCGAAGAGCCGCGACGACCGGGGGTCGTGGGCTTGTAATTGCGAATAGCCATTGTTCTTCAGATCCTTCCGGCTCTCACGCGACTGCCGTGAAGATGTCGATGGTCCCCGACTTCAGCGTGACGATGGCGCGCTTGGTGTCCTTGCGCTTGCCGGTGCCGAAGCGGGTGCGACGGGACTTGCCCACGCGGTTGATCGTGTTCACGGCGGCGACCTGGACGTCGAAGATCTTCTCGATCGCGAGCTTGATCTCGGTCTTGTTCGCGCGGGGGTCGACGATGAACGTGTACTTGCCCTCGTCGATGAGCCCGTAGCTCTTCTCCGACACCACCGGCTTCAGGATGATGTCACGCGGGTCCTTGTTGATCGCGGTCATGCCGAGACCTCCGAGGTAGCGACGGCCTTGAACGCGACGAACGCGTCGTAGGCGGCCTTGGTGAAGACGACGTCGTCGGAGACGATCACGTCGTACGCGTTGAGCTGGTCCGGCGTGACCACGTGGATGCCGGGGAGGTTGCGCACGCTCAGCCAGCCGTTCTCGTCGGAGCGGTCCAGGACCACGAGGACGCGCTTCGACGGGGCGACCGCGGCGAGGTAGCCGGCGGCGGCCTTGGTCGACGGCGCGTCGAATCCGAACGAGTCGACGATGTGCAGGCGCTCTCCGCGTGCCCGGTCGCTGAGCGCGCCGGCGAGGGCCGCCGCGATCATCTTCTTGGGCGTGCGCTGCGAGTAGTCGCGCGGCTTCGGTCCGTGGACGATGCCGCCGCCGCGGTGCTCCGGCTGACGGATCGAGCCCTGGCGGGCGCGACCGGTCCCCTTCTGGCGGAACGGCTTGGCACCGGTGCCCGAGACCTCACCGCGACGCTTGGTCGAGTGCGTTCCCTGGCGGGCCGCGGCCTGCTGGGCCACGACCACCTGGTGGATGAGCGGGATGTTCGTCTTGACGTCGAACACCGAGGCGGGCAGTTCGACCGAACCGGCCTTCTTGCCGTCGGTGCCGCGGACGTCGAGAGCGAGAGTCTGGTCAGCCATCTGGCTCAGGCCCCCTTCACAGCGTTGCGGACGTACACGGCACGGCCGCGCGCACCGGGGACGGCGCCCTTGACGAGCAGCAGACCCTTCTCGGCGTCGACGGCGTGCACCGTGAGGTTGAGGACGGTCACGCGCTCCTGGCCCATGCGGCCGGCCATGCGCATGCCCTTGAAGACGCGACCGGGGGTCGCGGCTCCGCCGATCGAGCCGGGCTTGCGGTGGTTGCGGTGCTGACCGTGCGAGGCGCCCACACCGGAGAAGTTGTGGCGCTTCATGACACCGGCCGTGCCCTTGCCCTTGCTCGTGCCGACGACGTCGACGAGCTGGCCGGCCTCGAAGACGCCGTCGACCGTGAGCTCCTGACCGAGCGTGTACTCGGCGGCGTCAGCGGTGCGGATCTCCGTGAGGCGGCGACGCGGGGTCACACCCGCTGCCTCGAAGTGAGCGGCGAGCGGCTTGGTGACCTTGCGGGGGTCGATCTGGCCGGCGGCGATCTGGACGGCGTTGTAGCCGTCCTTCTCGGGCGTGCGGACCTGGGTGACGACGTTCGGCGCGACCTCGATCACCGTGACCGGGATGAGCTTGCCGTCTTCGTTCCAGACCTGGGTCATGCCGAGCTTGGTGCCGAGCAGACCCTTCGAAGTCTTCGTGTTGATGTCAGCCATGTCGGACCTCAGAGCTTGATCTCGATGTTGACGTCGGCCGGGAGGTCGAGGCGCATGAGCGAGTCGACGGCCTTGGGCGTCGGGTCGACGATGTCGATGAGGCGCTTGTGCGTGCGCATCTCGAAGTGCTCGCGGCTGTCCTTGTACTTGTGGGGCGAGCGGATGACCGCCACCACGTTCTTCTCGGTCGGAAGGGGCACGGGGCCCACGACCTGGGCGCCCGCGCGCGTGACCGTGTCAACGATCTTGCGCGCCGAGGAGTCGAGACCGGCGTGGTCGTACGACTTCAGGCGAATGCGGATCTTCTGTCCCGCCATCGGTTCACTCTCTTTCTCGCGTCGTACCTCAACGGGCATTGGACGCACGTGGGCACTTGCGTGCCAGGTGCGCGCGCAGGTCGCGTGCGCACCGGTGTTCTGCTGTCAGCCGGGCCCCTGGTGGCGCCCTGCCACCGCTGCGGGCGCGGCGAACCGCGCTCGAATGGTGGTGATAGAGGCGTTCTGCTGCCCGCGGCCTAGGCTGATCATGCCGTTCTCGAGGAACCGCACCGCCTATGCACTGCCCTGGCAGTGATCCCGCGCGCACACCGAAGCGGGCGCAGGAATGTCGAACCTGACTAGTTTGCCATCGGTCAGGCGTTTTCTGCAACCCGGGCGTGTCGCGCCGCGCGCCCCGGAATCACGCGGATCCCGCGGCGCGCCTCGAGCTCTCCTGCGGCTCCTGCCGGCGGGAGTCCGAGACGTTCGCCGTCGCGTTGCCGCCGCGCCATCTTCTGGCCCTATCGTCGAGAGTGGAGGGGTGTGCGCCCGCACGCCCGCGATCGCCCATCACGAGGGAGAGCGGATGCGGATCTCGGTCATCGGCTGCGGATACCTGGGAGCCGTGCACAGCGCGGCCATGGCCTCGCTCGGGCACGACGTGGTCGGGATCGACGTCGACGAGGGCAAGGTCGCCAGCCTCTCGGCCGGCGATCCGCCGTTCTTCGAGCCGGGGCTTCCCGAGACGCTGCGCGAGGGGATCGCCTCGGGGCGGCTCGCCTTCTCGACGGACATCGCCGACGCCGCCGGCGCGCGGGTGCACTTCGTCGGGGTGGGGACCCCGCAGCGGAGAGACGGGCACGGCGCCGACATGACCTACGTGGACGCGGCGATCGCGGCGCTCCTGCCCCACCTGCGCCCCGGCGACCTCGTCGCAGGCAAGTCGACCGTGCCGGTCGGCACCGCTGCCCGCCTCGCCGACGAGGTGCGCCGCACCGGCGCGCGCCTCGCGTGGAACCCGGAGTTCCTGCGGGAGGGCTTCGCCGTGAAGGACACGGTCGATCCGGATCGCCTCGTGTACGGCGTCGCCGGCGAGTCCCGCGACGAGGACGTCGCCCTGCTCGACGAGGTGTACGCGCCGATCGTCGAGCGCGGCACGCCGAAGATCGTGACCGACTACGCGACGGCGGAGCTCGTGAAGGTCGCCGCGAACTCGTTCCTCGCGACGAAGATCTCCTTCATCAACGCGATGGCCGAGATCGCCGATGTCACGGGCGCCGATGTGTCGACGCTGGCCGACGCGATCGGTCACGACGTGCGCATCGGGCGGAAGTTCCTCAACGCGGGCGTCGGGTTCGGCGGCGGATGCCTGCCGAAGGACATCCGCGCCTTCGCCGCGCGCGCGGAGGAGCTCGGCACCGGAGAGTCGCTCGCGTTCCTCAGGGAGGTCGACGAGATCAACCTCCGCCGCCGCCGGCACCTCGCGAGGATCGTCGCCGAGTCGTTCGACGACGTCGCCGGGCGGCGGATCGCCGTGCTCGGCCTCGCGTTCAAGCCCGACAGCGACGACGTCCGCGACTCGCCGGCGCTCGACGTGGCCGACGATCTCATCGCGCGCGGCGGCGACGTCGTCGCCTACGATCCCGAGGCGATGGACAGCGCCAGGCGGCTGCGGCCCGACCTGGCGTGCGCGCCGACGCTCCACGAGGCCCTCGCAGGCGCCGAAGCCGTCGTCCTCGTGACGGAGTGGCGCGAGTTCCGCGACCTCGATCCCGCCGAGGCCGCCCGGCTCGTCGCCCGTCCCGCGGTGTTCGACGGCCGCAACGTGCTCGATTCCGCTGCCTGGCGCGGGGCCGGCTGGACCTACCGCGGCCTCGGCCGCCGCTAGCCCGCGCTCTCCCGGGGCGCGAGGCGAGTATCCTGCGCCCACCTGAGTGCAGAAGTTCCGCCCCTGCACTCATCCCGGCCCAGCGCACTCACTTCGGCTCACTCACCTCGGCACACTCGCGCCGACCGAGCATACTCAGCTCGGGGCAATCACCTCAGCGCACCCGGACTCGGAGCACTCGGGCGGTGCTCCCCCGCGAGAGCCGGGGCGATCCTGGCCACCGCCGCGATGTCGCGCGCAAGGCGATCCGCCGCCTCCCCCACGACCTCGTCGAGGTCGCTCAGGTCGCCGGCGACCACGTACACCCCACGACCGGGGACGACCGCGCCGAGCTCGGTGAGCAGCGGCGTGAGCGCGACCATCGGCGCCAGCGAATGGCCGAGATCCGCGCCCGTGTGCAGCGGGATCGCGACGGTCCCGGCGAGTCCGCCCGATCCGTACCGGTCGAGGAACGCCTTCAGGAGCCCCGTGTAGCTCGCCTTGTAGGTGGGCGTGGCGAAGACCGCCACGTCGCTCGCCGCAACGCGCGCGCTGAGCCGAGTGATGCGCTCCGAATCGCGGACGAAGAGCTCGCTCGCGTACTCAGTCAGCTCGATCACACTCGTCTCGGCACCGGCGAACAGCCGCTCCGCGAGCGCCGTCGCGATGCGGCTCGTGCGCGATCCGGGCTGGGGATTGCCCACCACGACCGTCACCGTCAGTGCCATCCGACCCTCCCCTTCCGCGAACCCGTTCCTCGAGGGTCCCGCGCGCGGGTGCCGGGCACAACCGCGCGGTCATGCACCGTAACGCGGCGCGCTCCCGCCGAGCGCCGATCACTTCCGCCCGACGGAATCGGCGATTGCCGGGGTCGCGCCATGCCGAAACGCTGAGGGAGCACCGGCACCGCCGCCGGGCGGCGAGGAGGAGTCATCCATGTCAGCACGCGAGAACCGTCAGATGACGCTGACGATGTTCATGACGGCCTTCGGCTATCACAACGACGCCTGGCGGCACCCCACGAGCCGCGCTGAGGAGATCGGCGGCCTCGGGTTCATCCGCGACATGGCGCAGGCGGCCGAGCGCGCCAAGCTCGACGCGATCTTCATCGCCGACAGCGTGAGCGCGAAGCCGCTGCTGCGCGCCAGCTACCGCGGCGTCTCCGTGTACGAGCCCATCGTGACCCTCGCGGCCCTGATCGGCTGCACGGAGCGGATCGGCCTGCTCGGCACCCAGTCCACGACGTTCAACGAGCCGTACACCGTCGCCCGCCAGTTCGCCGAGCTCGACGCCCTCTCCGGCGGCCGCGCCGGATGGAACATCGTGACCTCCGTCAACGGCAACGAGAACTTCGGACGCGACCTCCCGGAGAAGGACTGGCGCTACGAGCGTGCCACCGAGTTCGTCGAGGTCGTGCGCAAGCTCTGGGACTCGTGGGACGAGGACGCGATCGTCACCGACCGCGAGCGCGCGCGCTGGGTCGATCCCG
This sequence comes from Microbacterium sp., assembly GCA_052092505.1. Taxonomy (GTDB): domain Bacteria; phylum Actinomycetota; class Actinomycetes; order Actinomycetales; family Microbacteriaceae; genus Microbacterium. Next base: position 6,478 of record JBQDDT010000119.1, read on the forward strand.
ATCGCGTCCACCGCATCGATCACGTCGGCGAGCACTTCCAGGTCGAGGGCCCGCTCACGATCCCGCGCTCCCCCCAGCAGCGCCCCGTGCTCGTCCAGGCGGGGCAGTCGCCGGCCGGGATCGAGCTCGGGTCCTCCGTCGCCGACATCATCTACACAGTCCAGCCCGAGAAGGACGCGGCGATCGAGTTCGTCTCGATGTACAGGCGGAAGGTCGCCGACAAGGGCCGCGACCCCGACAAAGTCCGCATCCTCCCCGGCATCATGCCGATCACCGGCCGCACGCAGAGGGAGGCCGACGAGCTCGCGAAGGAGCTCGAGGACTGCATCCACGAGTCGAACGGACGCGGGATGCTCGAGAGCCTCCTCGACCTCGACATCTCGGATCTGGAGCTCGGCGACCGGATCCCCCAGGAGCGCTTCGTCGACGAGCCCGGCCGGATGGAGCGCTGGCACCTGTTCCGCGAGCTCGCCGAGGAGCGCACGATCCGCGAGCTGATGGTGCACCTCTCCCGCGCGGTCGGGCATCGCGTCATGGTCTCGACGCCCGACCGGATCGCCGAGAGCATGATCGACTGGTTCGAGTCGCGCGCGTGCGACGGCTTCAACCTCAACGTCCCGAGCGTCCCCGTCGGCATGAACGCGATCTTCGATCTCGTGATCCCCGAGCTCCAGGAGCGCGGCTACTTCCGAGCCGACTACGTCGGAGACACGATGCGGGAGCGCTCTGGACTGACGCTCGACGAGGACGAGCTGCGCCGCACGCGGGCGGCCGCCCCGGCGTGAGCGCGCAGGAGCGACCGCCCTCCGGCGGCGCGGCGCGGACGGCGGCGGATCGTCTGCTGTCTCTCATCGGCGCCTTCGCGCGTCGCGACGGCGCGCTGACGCTGTCCGAGCTCGCCCACCACGCCGACCTCCCCCTGGCCACCGCGCACCGTCTGCTGGGCGAGCTCCACGCGTGGGGCGGTCTCGTGCAGGACGAGCACGGCCGCTACCGGCTCGGGAACAAGTTCGTCGAGATCGCGTCGTTCTCGACCCGCGGGTTCCAGCTGCGCGAGCGCGCCCTCCCTCACCTCATCGAGCTGCACCGACAGTCGGGGCTGAGCGTGCAGCTGGCGGCCCGCGAGCGCGATCACGTGGTCTACCTCGAGGCGCTGCGCACGACGCCGAACTACTCGGGAGAGAACCGGATCGGCGGGCGGCTGCCCCTCCACGCGGCGGGCACCGGCCTCGTGCTCCTCGCCTACGCGCCGGAGGAGGTCGTCGACGAGTACCTCGACCGACCGCTGCACGCCTTCACCTCGTTCACGCCGACGGATCCGACCGAGGTGCGCGCGCTCCTCGCCGAGATCCGCACCAGGCGCTACGCCCTGACCGCGAGGACGGTCTCGCACGAGGTCGGCACGGTCGCCGCCCCGGTCTTCGGCCCGGATCAGGAAGTCGTCGCTTCCGTCAACGCGATCTTCCTCGTCCGCCACCACGACCCGCGACCGCTGATCCCCCAGGTCCTGACCGCCGCCGCGTGGGTCGGCAGGTCTCTCTCGGTCGCCGATGGGGCGCCGGACCCCCGCACCACCGACTTCCGACGCCGAAGGGCGCGCTCCGCGCCCCCGGGTCGCCCGCACCCCAGGGAGGGGCTCGAATGACCGCTCGCATCGATCCGCAGGAGCTCCACGACGTCCTCGGGAACTACCCCACCGGCGTCTGCGTGATCACGGCGATCGCCGCCGACGACGGTCAGGCACTCGCGATGGTGGTCGGCACGTTCGCCTCGGTGTCGAAGGATCCGCCCCTCGTCTCGTTCATGCCGACGAAGTCGTCCGCCTCCTTCGCGCAGCTGCGCGAGGCGGGGAGCTTCGTGGTCAACATCGTCGCGCACGACCAGGCGCCGCTCGTGCGCCGCCTCGCGCGATCCGATCGCTCGAAGATGGACGACGAGTCGTGGCGGCCGTCGCCCGTGTCCGGGGCCCCGGTGCTCGACGGCGTGGTCGCCGCGATCGAGTGCGACGCCCACTCCGTGCTCGACGCGGGCGACCATTTCATCGTGCTGGGTGCCGTGACAGGCCTCCAGACGGTGCGCCCCACGATCCCGCTGCTGTACTTCCGCGGCGGCTACGGCGAGTTCGCTCCGACCTCGTTCGTCGCGACGGAGGGACGCGGCCTGTCCGGGGCCCTCGCCGGGGCGCAGGAGCTGCGCGGGCAGATCGAGCACGCCGCGCGGGAGTTCGGCGGCGAGGTGACCGTGTTCGGGCGGATCGCCGGCGAGTCCGTCGCCCTCGCGACCGCGCCGGCGCCCGGCGGAGACCAGATCACGCGCCTCGGGGCCCGATACCCCCTCGCGCCTCCCATCGGCGCGCTCTACCTGGCGTGGTCGACCGACGACGAGCAGCGCGCATGGCTGGACAGGGCCGTGAGCGCGACCCCCGCCGAGCGCGCCGCGTACCGCCGCCAGCTCGACGACGCGCGCGAG
>JBQDDT010000120.1:0-8823 GCA_052092505.1 Microbacterium sp.
GTCAGGCGCCCCTCCTCGAGGATCTGCAGGAGGGAGTTGAAGATGTCGGGGTGCGCCTTCTCGATCTCGTCGAACAGGACGACGGAGAACGGCTTGCGCCGGACCTTCTCGGTGAGCTGGCCGCCCTCCTCGAACCCGACGAAGCCCGGAGGGGCGCCGAACAGGCGCGAGACGGTGTGCTTCTCGCCGAACTCCGACATGTCGAGGGAGATCAGCGCGCCCTCGTCGTCGAAGAGGAACTCGGCGAGCGCCTTGGCGAGCTCGGTCTTCCCGACGCCCGTGGGGCCGGCGAAGATGAACGAGCCGGACGGACGCTTCGGGTCCTTCAGGCCGGCGCGCTGGCGGCGGATCGTCTTGGACAGCGCCGCGATCGCCTCCTCCTGGCCGATGACCCGCTCGTGCAGGGCCTTCTCCATGAAGACGAGACGGCTGGTCTCCTCCTCCGTGAGCTTGAACACGGGGATGCCCGTGGCCTGCGCCAGGACCTCCGCGATCAGGCCCTCGTCGACGACAGCGGGCGACTCGACGTCGCCGGAGCGCCACTGCTTCTCGAGGCGGAGCCGCTCGCCGAGCAGCTGCTTCTCCTCGTCGCGCAGCGAGGCGGCCTTCTCGAAGTCCTGCTCCTCGCTGGCCTGCTCCTTCTTCTCACGCACGTCGGCGATCTTCTCGTCGAACTCGCGCAGCTCGGGCGGGCTCGACAGGATCGACAGGCGCAGGCGCGCGCCCGCCTCGTCGATCAGGTCGATCGCCTTGTCCGGCAGGAAGCGATCCTGGACGTAGCGGTCGGCGAGGTTCGCGGCCGACACGATCGCGCCGTCCGTGATCTGCACCTTGTGGAACGCCTCGTAGTGGTCGCGCAGCCCCTTGAGGATGTTGATCGCGTGTGGCAGCGACGGCTCGTTGACCTGGATCGGCTGGAACCGGCGCTCGAGCGCCGCGTCCTTCTCGAAGTGCTTGCGGTATTCGTCGAGCGTCGTCGCGCCGATCGTCTGCAGCTCGCCGCGGGCGAGCAGCGGCTTGAGAATGCTGGCCGCGTCGATCGCTCCCTCGGCGGCGCCGGCGCCCACAAGCGTGTGGATCTCGTCGATGAAGACGATGATGTCACCGCGGGTGCGGATCTCCTTGGTCACCTTCTTGAGGCGCTCCTCGAAGTCACCGCGGTAGCGCGATCCGGCGATGAGGGACCCGAGATCGAGCGAGTAGACCTGCTTGTCCTTGAGCGTCTCGGGGACATCGCCCTTCACGATCGCCTGGGCGAGGCCCTCGACGACGGCGGTCTTGCCGACGCCGGGCTCGCCGATGAGGACCGGGTTGTTCTTCGAGCGGCGCGACAGGATCTGCATGACGCGCTCGATCTCCTTCTCGCGCCCGATCACCGGGTCGAGGGTGTTGTCGTGCGCCGCCTGGGTGAGGTTGCGGCCGAACTGGTCGAGCACCTGGGACCCGCCCTGGCCCTGCGCGCCCGACTCCTGCGGGGCGCCGACCGCTGCGGTCTCCTTGCCCTGGTAGCCCGAGAGCAGCTGGATGACCTGCTGGCGCACCTTGTTGAGGTCGGCGCCGAGCTGCACGAGCACCTGGGCGGCGACGCCCTCGCCCTCGCGGATGAGGCCGAGGAGGATGTGCTCCGTGCCGATGTAGTTGTGGCCGAGCTGGAGCGCCTCGCGCAGCGACAGCTCGAGGACCTTCTTGGCGCGCGGCGTGAAGGGGATGTGGCCGGTCGGCTGCTGCTGACCCTGGCCGATGATGTCCTGCACGCGCTCGCGGACGCCGTCGAGCGAGACGCCGAGCGACTCCAGCGCCTTCGCGGCGACGCCCTCGCCCTCGTGGATCAGCCCGAGCAGGATGTGCTCGGTGCCGATGTAGTTGTGGTTGAGCATCTTCGCCTCTTCTTGGGCGAGCACAACCACACGACGGGCACGGTCGGTGAATCTCTCGAACATGTCACTCCTCGTGGCGCTGGGCCGATGCGCGGGGTGTGACGTACACCACGCGCCGTGGTTCCACGGTAACGACGCCCGGCCGGGCACGGAGCCGTGTTCGCCGTCGGCATATCCCGGATCTGCTGCCCCGTCTCGGAGTGATCCCGGGGTCCGAGTCCTGACGCTTATCGATATTCGTTGTTATCGTTTATCGTGATGCAGGTTGCATCGCACACACTGACGCCTCGCGTCGACTCCGAGGGGACCCGCCATGACCATCACGAGGCCCGCGCGCACGCGGCACGGGGCGCTTCTCGGCGTCATCATCGCAGCGAGCGTGATCCTGGCCGGCGGCATCTTCTTCGGCGCGTGGGCCGTCGACAGCGTGCTCCGCGGCCCGACGTTCGGTTTCACCGCCTCCTATGCAGCGCCGGGTTGGCCGGAGGTCGCCTCCGCCGTCGAGACGCAGCAGTTCTACGACTCGATCCGGATCGAGTCCGACGAGCCGCTGCTCGCACAGCGCCTGCTGTCCGCCCTCTCGACGTCACTGCCGTACCTCACGGTGATCGCGGGAGCGGCGGGGGTCATCACTCTCGCGCGGCGGCTGATGCGGAGTCGCCCGTTCGCCGGGGCCGCCCGTGCTCTCCTGTGGGTGCTCACGACGCTCTCCGCGTCGCTCGCGATCGCCCGGCCCTGGTTGGACGTCGCCGCCGCCGAGGGGGCGACTCGAGTGCTCGGCCTGCCGACCGATGGCAACCAGGTTGCCGACCCGACCTCGGATGCCTGGATCGTGAACTCCGGCTTCGACCTCCAGGACGTCGACTGGCCGTATCTCGTCATCGCGGCTGTGCTCGCGCTCGTGGCACTGCTCTGGCGCCAGGCCGCCCGTTTCCAACAGGACACGGAGGGGCTGGTGTGACGCGCGCGGACGTCGACGCCTCGGGGATCCACTGCCGACTCGACGAGCTGCTGGCCGACCGGGGCATGACGCTGACGGAGCTGAGCGAGAAGGTGGGCGTGAGCATCGTGAACCTCTCGGTCCTGAAGAACGACCGGGCCAAGGCGATCCGGTTCACGACGCTCGTGGCGATCTGCGATGCGCTCGAGTGCGAGGTGGGCGAGCTGCTGGTGCGCGACCGGCGGTAGACCAGGCGCTGCCAGCGCACAGGAGCCTAGGGCGATCGGTGCGTGGTCGCGGAGTGCGACCCCGGGGAGCGGGCGCGTGAACACAGGGCGCGGCCGGTCAGAACGGCGGCGGAACGGAGCAGGGCTGCGGATCGGTCCAGTACGACATGTCAGTCCACGGCGGCGGATCGAATCCCGCTCTCGAGGCGAGCTCCTCACTCTCGACGAAGCGCACGCTCGGCTCCGGCCGCACGGTGTGGACGGCGCCGGTGGGGCTGATCCATTCGAGGTCGCCCCGACCGCGCTGCCGCACACGCCATGGCGAGTGGTGCTTGAGCACGTGGTGCCCTCGACAGAGGGACGCGAGGTTCCCGACGGCGGTGGCCCCTCCGTCGGTGTGGGCGACGGTGTGGTCGATGTCGCAGCGGTGCGCCGCCTGCCGACAGCCGGGGAAGCGGCAGTGCTCGTCGCGGGCACGGAGGAAGCGTCGCTGCGCCGCGGTCGGCTCGTAGCGATCGACGGTGAGGAGGGCGCCCGTCTCGGGCGAGCGGAAGAGCCGGCTCCACCCCGGCGCCTCGGCGGCGATCCTGCGCGCGGTCTCCGGGGCGATCGGGCCGTACCCGGCCAGAAAGGCGGCTTCCCCGCTCAGCCCCGTCAGCGAGCGCGCCGGGATCGTGACCTGCACCGCGCCGCGGACCCCGTCGAGCAGGTTCGCCCCGGTCTCGTCGTGCACGGCGTGCGCGTGGGGCGCACCCGTGAGGAGCAGGTCGGAGGCGAGGTCGGCCCGGAGCTGGTCGAGCGTGCGCGGATCCGCTGCGGACTCAGGGCCGTCACCGGCGTCGGCGGCACCGTCGGGCGCGTCGCCCCGGCCGGCGGCCGGGTTCGCGCCATCACGGGATTCCCTCGCCGCTCGCGCATCGCGCCGCAGCGCCTTGGCCATGCCGGTGAGCCGATCGCGGACACCGTGCACGACCACCGCGTCGGACACGAGGCAGAGCTCGGCCATCCCATCGTCGAGGTTCCGCACGAACACGCCGCGCTCGGCGCGGGCGATCTGGTGCCGCTCGGCGAGCGACTGCGGCTCGAGCGACTCGGCGATCCGGCGGCAGGCCTCACGAGTGGCGGGCACGGTGGACGTCGTCGCGTGGGCCAGCGCGCGGCGCTCGTACTCGGCGCGCACGTCGTCGTCGACGAGGCGCACTCCGCACTCGGCGACAACGGAGGCGTGCGGCCGTGACACCTCGCCCGCCGAGAAAGCCTCCATGGTGGCGGGGAAGCGGCTCCGAAGGGTCCAGGCGTCGCTCATCCGCGCCGACATCGTCCGCGGCGACACCCGCGAGGCCGCCGCGACCTCGGCGGTCAGGGAACGCACCGGAATGTCACCCGCCTCGGCGCCGCCGCGCTCCTGCTGGGCGAGCCCGAGCTCGAGCAGCTCGGCCAGCAGCCGGGCCTGGCACGCCTCGATGCGGATCCGCTCGGCATCCAGGCGCACGTACTCGCCCACGAGCACCCGCGCACGCTCCGTCTCCCCCGGAGTGGGGAACGCGGATCGCGGCCTGCGGTTCGTCATGTGCTCAGCCTTCCACGGACCACCGACATTCTTTCGAATCTTTGTTCGATGCAATCGTGGTGCCCTGCGAGGCATCGCCGCCCGGTAGCGTCGATGTCACCACCGAGGAGGTCAGCATGAGGATCAGCGCACGGAACCAGCTCAAGGGCACGATCGTCGAGGTCACGAAGGGTGCGACGACGGCGCATGTCCGCATCGACATCGGCGACTCCGTCGTCACCGCGGCGATCACCAACGAAGCCGTCGAAGAACTCGGGCTCGCCGTCGGCTCCCCCGCGTACGCCGTCGTGAAGGCATCGGACGTGCTCGTCGCCGTCGACGAGTGACCCGAGTCGAGGAACAGTCATCACGGCGGTCGACGTCGGCGAGCCCGACGCGGCCGCCGATTCTCTCGATGCCCGCCACGGAACCGACGACGGCCCACGTCGCCCGAACCTGCGCGACACTGGGGCCATGAGCACCGTCACCGCCGTCCTGGGCGACATCACCGAGCAGACGACGGACGCCGTGGTCAACGCAGCCAACAGCGCCATGCGCGGAGGGGGAGGCGTCGACGGAGCCATCCATCGCGCCGGCGGGCCGACGATCCTCGAGGACTGTGTCGCCCGCTTCCCCGACGGCATGCCCACCGGGGAGGCCGGATGGACGACCGGCGGCGAACTGCCCGCGCGCTGGGTGATCCACACGGTCGGCCCGAACCACCGCGCCGGCCAGACCGACCGCGCCCTGCTCGTGAGCTGCTACCGCCGTTCGCTCGCGATCGCCGACGAGCTCGGCGCCCGCTCCGCCGCCTTCCCTCTCATCAGCGCCGGCGTCTACGGCTGGCCGGTCGACGACGCCGTCGCCGTGGCTGTCGACACGCTCGCGGAGACGCCGACGCAGGTCGAGGACATCCGGATCGTCGCGTTCGATGGGCGCATCCTCGCGCTCGTGAACGAGGCGCTGCGGAACCACGGCTGACGCGGCGCCTTCAGGCCCCGTCGAGGCCGGCCCCGAGCGGACGAGCACCACCGAACAGGGGACGCAGCTGGTCGCGGAGCGCCTCATCATGCACGTAGACGTAGGTGCCGAGCATCCCACGGGTCATGAGAACGACGTAGATGTTGACGATGAGCGCGAGGAGATCGTCGTCGGTGGTCTTCAGTCCGAGCTTGGGCAGATCCACCTTCCCGTTCCGGTCGAAGTAGCGGGAGCGATCGACCCGGATCCGCTGCTCGGCGGCGTCCCAGAACAGCTCGGGGCCGACGATGACGCCCGCATAGTTGAGGTCGTAGCCCTGGATCGTGTGGATCGATCCCACCTCGTCGGGCGAGCCTGGGGAGTTGACCCAGTCGGTCGTCGCGATGTTCCACCGCATCCGCAGGTCGCCGATCTCGACGTCGTACGCGTCCGGATCCGTCTTGGAGCGCCAGCGGTAGCCGTAGCCCGCGAGCATCCGTCCGAGCCCGTGCTCCTCGTCGCGTCGGGCGATCGCGGCGCGCATATCGGCAGCCGACTCGAAGAAGCGCAGGTCGTAGTCGCCGACATCGACGGGCGCGGGGGATCCGCCCGCGAGTACGGAGCGCACGTAGCCCACGTAGTCGGTGCCGGCCTTCACCCGCATCTGCGTCATGAGCCGGTGGTGCCGGTGCCCGCGCTGCGCCTCGGCGACGAGCGCGCGCTGCGTGTCGGGCGAGACGTCGGCCGGCCGGACTGACTGTCCGCTGTCGACGAGGAAGATCTGGTGGTCGCTGAGCGCTCTGATCCAGTCGAGCTGCGTGAGCTGCGGGTCGTCCGCACCGAACAGCGCGACGTTGATGTCGCGATACCGCGCGTTGAGCGGCCCGGCCGCCTGGGCGCCGCGCCGGGTCAGCCGGTGCGCCTCGTCGACGACGAGCAGATCGAACCTGTCCTCGCGTGCTCCGAGCTCGAACGGGCTCATCACCATCCGCCTGTCGAGGCCCGGCGTCCGCCGGAACACCTTCTGCACGGACGCCCGCAGGGACTGCTGGGGGATGACCAGCCCGACCCGCAGGTCGGCCGCGAGCTGACGATACCCCGGCAGGAAGTAGTCGGAGAAGACGGAGTCCGTCTCGTATGCGTCGCCGTCGCCCGCCTCCGCGATGTCGCGCAGGAGCTTCAGCAGGTAGACCGCGACCACGGTCTTGCCCGTGCCGGCCGCTCCCTCGACGACCGACATGCTCCGCCGGCCCGACTCGAGGTCGTCGAACAGCCCGTCGAGGATCCCCTCCACCGCGGCTCGCTGCTCGGGCGCCAGCGCTTTGAAGGGCGAAAGCTTGAACAGGTCGCTGTTGCGGATCTCGTGCCGCGACTGCGCGAAGAGCCCCTCGGCACGAAGATGCTCGAAGATCTCCGCGAAGGTCTGCTGGTAGGCCTCACGGTCGAAGTAGTCCGCGTCGGTCACGCCGTCGTTGCGGTTGCGCACCTGCAGATGCCCGTCGCCGCCGAAGTAGCGGATGAGCTGGGACTCCAGATCGAGACAGGCCGACTTGTTGAAGCGGTCGTGCAGGACGATCCGCATCTGCGTCATCGCACGGTTGCGCGAGCGAGCGTCGCGGTGCTGCCGCAGACGCTTGGCGGCGTTGAGCGTCTCGCCGACATAGACGAACCGGTCGTCGCTGAGGACATAGACGACGGGCCAGTTCGTGTAGCGCTCCCCCGCGCCGGCGAGCGCATCGACCGCCGTCGCGGTGAAGGGCTGCCGGGAGACCTCAAAGCTCGTCATACTTCGCGCTTCTCCCGCGCGCCTTGTCGACGGGGTACTTGGCGCGCGTGGTCGCGAGCTTCGCGCGGACGATCTCGAGCGGATCCGCACCGAGCCGATCGGAGAGCAGCAGACAGTAGGTCAGCACGTCGGCCAGCTCGTCGAGGACGTCGCCGCGCTCGTCGTCGCTCGGCTGTCCCCATTGGAACTCCTCGAGGAGCTCCGCCGCCTCGATCGAGATGGACTTCGCGAGGTTCTCCGGCGAGTGGAACTGGGCCCAGTCCCGCTCCGCCACGAACTCGCGGAGCTCGCGCTGCACCTCTTCGATCGACACGGACGTCAGCATAGCGACGACATCGGACGCGGCGGCGAGGCCGAACTTCGACCGCGCCGGACCACGGAGCCCTCAGGAGGCCGGAAGCTCCTCGATCGCGACGACCGTGTCGTATCCGCCGTACCGGCGAAGTCCGGGGTGCGAGTCGATTCCCGTATACCTCAGCGACGCGTCCTCGTACCGACGGAACGCGAAGACCGCCTGGTTCATGTGGCTCGCGTCGAAGACGCCGAGCGACACGAGCAGTTCGAAGTCCGCGACGGTGAGTCCCGTGACCGTTCGGAACAGGTCGGAGTCGATCTTGGTGATGACGTCGTACAGCGTCTGCTCGCGGAAGTCGGTCAGATACATGAATGCCGGGATCCGCGTGGCGAACTTGATCAGCTTCTCCTGGATCTGCTTCCGCTTGGACTTGTACTCCTTCTCCTCCGCCGAGAGCTCCTTCTTCTGTTCGGAGGTGATGGAGTCGCCCGCCTCCTTCTTCGTCTTCCCGACGGCCTCGCTCTTGTTCACGACGGTCTCGAATACCGTCGACCCGAGGGCGCGGAACCCCTCGATGTTCATGACGGCGGCCATCGCCTCGTCGCTCGACATGATCTTGCGGAGCGTCGCATTGTCGACGTTCACGAGGATCGCCGACTCCCATTTGCGCGCGAGCAGCGTCGCCGACGTACCGGCCATCGCGATGTCGAGGATGCCGCCGGCATCCACCTGGGTCATCTTCGACCCGTCGTACGCGAGAACGGGAAGGAAGCTCACGAGCTCCTCGACGGCCTTCTCCGGGTTCGGCGTGCCGGGCGAGAGACCACGCCCGTACTCGCTGATCTGCCGCAGCGCCCGAGTCGGCGCGAAGTCGAAGACGAAGCAGACGGGCTTGAAGATCTCGATCGCGTTCGGGTCGTCTCCGTCCGGATCCCGGATGGTCCACGGCGACTGCACCCGGAATGCCGCCTGGAAGTAGGTCTCCGGCGCCTGCAGGTTCCGCAGCATCAGGATCGACGACCACTGCGGCACCGTGACGCCTGTCGTGAGCTTGCCCACGGTGAGGGTGATCGACTTGGTGTCGAAGCCGCTGCCGATGGCGTCGCGCACGGGCGGCAGGGCATCGAGGCCGACGCCGACCCCCGCCGCAGAGACGTTGATCACGCGATAGTCGCGCCAGAAGGCGTTC
>JBQDDT010000121.1:0-8689 GCA_052092505.1 Microbacterium sp.
CGATGCGGTCGCCGCCCTGGTAGTAGTGGTCGATCAGATTGGGCGCCATCGCGCGCGGCAGGTGTGGCTGGACCACGTGCACCTCCAGAAATGACATCGATGTCATTGGCGGGTCGACTTCGCCCCGCTCGGTTTACGTTGACCTAGCATGAGGGCGGATGGACAACGTTGTCAAGCATCGGAGGAACCGGATGTCGAAGACGGATCCGACGCGCGTCGCGCTCGTGGCCGGAGCGCCGGGAAGCGGCAAGAGCACGCTCGGCGAGGCGCTCGCTCCCGCGGTCGGCGCCGCCCTGCTCGACCTCGACGCGATCACGAATCCGCTGCTCGATCGACTGCAGGATGCCGGACTGCTCGGGGCGCGCCACTGGAACGAGCCGGCGCTGCGCGAGGTGATCCGTCCGGCGCGCTACGCGGCACTGCGGGAGGCCGTGTCCGCGCAGCCGGGGCGCGTGGTCGCCGTCGCTCCGTGGACCGCCGAGCTGGCGGGGGGAGCGGCGTGGGGCGAGCTGGTCGCGGCGTGCGGCGGGGAGCCGCTGGTCGTGTGGCTGCGCGCCGACGGCGACCTGCTGCGCGACCGGCGCGCGGTCCGCGGCCTCGACCGTGATGCGCACGCCGTCGACCCGATCGGCGCGCCGGCGGTCGTCCACCTCGCGGTGGACGCGGCCCTGCCGACGGCGGACCAGGTCGCGCTCGTCCGGCGTCTGCTCGGCTGGTAGCGGGCGCTCTGGGGCGGGTGGCTCGGTCGTGCCGTATGCACAACGCAGTCACTTCGTGACACCGTGCCGTGCCCGTCCGCGGAATCCCGCGACTCCCGGGCTCGATGGTTGGCGGATCGACTGCGTTGTGCGGGCAGTGTGCCGCTTGCGCTCGGAATGTCATCGATGTCATGGTGAACGCGGCGATCGCGACGGCGTGATCGCGGAGAGGACGACGCATGGCCGACTTCCAGGGACGGACGATTCTCGTCACGGGCGCATCGGGCGGGATCGGCGGCGCGACCGTGCGTCGTCTCGTCCGCGACGGCGCGACCGTGCTCGCCGCGGGCCGCGACGCCGACGCGCTCGAGGCCATCGCGAGGGAGACGGGCGCCACCGCGCTGCCCTTCGACCTCACGAGCGAGGACGATGTCCGCGGCGCGATCGAGGGGCGCGACATCTGGGGCGTCGTCAACTGCGGCGGCTGGGGCGGTGCGATCGAGACGCCGCAGGAGGCGGACATCGATGTCTTCGACCGCGTCATGGCGATCAACACGCGCGGCGCCCTCCTCGTGACCAAGTACGCCTCGCGGGAGATGATCCGCCTCGGCGGCGGCGCGATCGTCAACGTCTCCAGCCAGGCGAGCCTCGTCGCACTCCACGGCCACATCGCCTACGGGTCGTCCAAGGCGGCGCTCGACAACATCACGAGGGTCTCGGCCCTCGAGCTCGGGCCGCACGGGATCCGCGTCAACAGCGTCCATCCGACCGTGGTCATGACCGAGATGTCCTCGTTCTACTGGGGGCGGCCGGAGATCGAGGAGCCGTTCCTGAAGGCGATGCCCCTCGGGCGCTGGGCGAGCGAGGACGAGATCGCCGGGCCGATCGCGTTCCTGCTCAGCGACGACGCCAGCATGATCTCGGGCGCGCTGCTGCCGATCGACGGCGGCTACACCGCGCAGTAGCCCTGGTCCCACCCGAGCGCCCGGCGCTGCACTCTCCGGGGCGCCATGCACAACGCAGTCGATCCGCCGTGCCGCTGCGGGGCCGGCCCCGGAATCCCGCGGGTCCGGTCGGACGGGCGGTGCGGATCGACTGCGTCGTGCGCGCGGGTCAGACGGACTGGAAGGCGCCAGAGGCGTTCGAGGCGATCGCCGCGGCATAGAGCGCGTGCGTGCGGGCGGCCTCCTCGGGCCGGACGGCGCCGAAGCGCTCGCCCAGGGCGCCTTCGCGCTCGGCGAGGAACGCGGCCCACATCTGCAGGATCGCGTCGGAGAACCCGGCCTCGAAGTTGCCGCCCGTGACGGTCGGCCACACGGACTGGCTGCCGGCGTCGATCCGCTGCCAGCTCTGCTCGCGCCCGATGCCCGGCACGTCGACGATGCCGAAGACCTCGACGGCCTTCGGCGAGGTCGTCGAGAAGCGCACGCCGCCGTCCATCCCGATCGCCTCGAGGAACCACGTGTTCTTCTGTCCGGGCGCGATCCGCTTCGTCTCGATCGCGAGCGGGAAGTCGGCGCCCCCCTGCTGCGGGATCCTGGCGTGCACGACCGCGTTGTCCCAGGTGTCGCACGGCAGGAGCGCTCCGTCGGGTCCAGGGCGCTCGGTCACGATGTCCTGGAGGACGCCGAGCACGCGGGAGGGATCCCATCCGAGACGCAGTGGCACGTGCCAGGCGTGCAGGCCGAGGTCGTTCATCACGCCGGCCTCGCCGCAGAACTGCGCCTGCCGCTTCCACGTGATCCGCTTCTCGCGGTCGACGTCGCTCGCGTGCAGGAACCCGCAGCGCGCCTCGACGATCTCGCCGAGCGCACCGGAGCGGACGTAGTCGATCGCCGCCTGCGCGCCGGGGAAGAACGGCATCTCGCTCGAGCAGCGCACGAAGCTCTCCGGGTGCTCCGCGATCGCCGACATGATCTGGTCGGAGGCGGCGCCGTCGATCCCGAACGGCTTCTCGGCGAAGAGCGACTTGCCCGCGCGGATCACGTCGGAGTAGATCTGCGCGTGCAGGTCGTGGCGGACGGCGACGTAGACGACATCGACGCGGTCGTCCGAGAGGAGATCGCGATAATCCGTCGTCGTGAGCTCCACGGTCGGCAGCTCCTCGAACCAGCCGAGGGCGTCCGGGTTGATGTCGCACACGGCTCGCAGCTCCGGCACGACGGGGTGATCGATGAGCGCGGGCCAGCGGGCGATCGTCGCGGCCATCTCCCGACCCATGAGGCCGCCGCCGATGATGGCGACGCCGACGCGCTGAGGGGCGGTCACGGGCGGACCTCGTCCACGAGCTTCAGCGCCTCGTCGACGCCGACGCCACGGTGCAGGACGGCCATGAGCGCGGCCGTGATGCCGTACGGGTTCTTGTGCTGGACGACGTTGCGCCCGTAGACGATGCCGGCGGCTCCCGCGTCGAGCACCGCGACCGTGCGCTCGAGCAGCGTGCGGTCGTCGACGCGTCCTCCGCCGCGGACGAGGACGGGGACGGATCCCGCGACCTTGATCACGCGGTGGTACTCGCGCGCGTCGTCGCACGGGTCGGCCTTGATGAGGTCGGCGCCCAGCTCGACGCCCTGGCGCACGAGGGTCATGATCTTGTCGATGTCGCCGTCGACCATGTAGCCCCCGGCGACCGAGTTGTCCTGCATCACGAGCGGCTCGACCATGAGCGGCATCCCGAACTTCGTCGCCTGCTCGCGCAGCGCCAGGATCGAGCGGATGTTCTGACCCCTGATGCCGGGGTGGCCTGGCAGCTGCATGAGGTTCACGCACATCGCGACGGCGTCGAGGCGCACGGCCTCCTCGACGGCGAACGGGACGTGGTGGCTGTAGAGCTCGTCGTCGAGCGGGGAGTTGTAGACGTTCGCGATGTCGGTGCGCATCACGAGGCCTGGCTTCTGCTTGCCTGGCACGTCCTGCAGGTGGTGCGCCTGCCCGAGGGTCATCTGGACCGCGTCGGGGCCGGCGTCGACGAGCGTGCGCACCGACGCGGCGATGTCCTCGATCCCGTCGAGGAAGCCGCGCTCCCCGAAGAAGCCGTGATCGATCGCCACGTCGAGCGCCTTGCCCGAGTCGGGGTTGAAGAGGCGGTTGAGGCGGTAGGGGTGCATGGCGCTGCTCCTTTGCTTCGCGTGGGTGCTCGTGCTGGCACGACCGGTTCGAGTCGTGCTTGTGCGGACGGCCCGGTCGGTGCCAGGATAGCCAGACAAAGACAACGTTGTCTATTGACCGTTCGGAGCGGATCGGTCGGAAGGGATCCCCATGCCAGGCGCGAGCGACGTCCTCGTCGCCGGACACGTGTGCGTCGACCTCGTCCCGGAGTTCCCGGGCGATGCGCGCATCGAGCCCGGCGCTCTGTTCAACGTCGGCCCCCTCGGAATCCGCGTGGGCGGGACCATCGCGAACACCGGGCAGGTGCTCGCAGGTCTCGGCGTGCCCGTCCGCGCGCACGGGATGGTCGGCGACGACGAGCTCGGGGCGATCGTGCGGGAGGGCCTCGGGCGGATCGAGGGTGTGACGGCCGATCTCGCGGTCACGCGCGAGCACGCGACCTCGTACTCGATCGTCGTCCAGCCCGCGGGCGCCGACCGCTCCTTCTGGCACCACACGGGGGCGAACGACGCCTTCGACGGGACGACGATCGATCCGGGGGGCGCCAGGCTGGTGCACCTCGGCTACCCGCCGCTGCTGCCGGGGATCGCGGCCGACGACGGGGCGCCGCTCGCCGCGGCGCTCGAGCGGATCAGGACCGCCGGCGCGACGACGTCGCTCGATCTGGCGGTCGTCGATCCGGACTCGCGCGTCGGAGCATACGACTGGGAGCGCGTGCTGGCCGCGGCGCTGCCCCACACCGACATCCTCACCCCCTCCCTCGACGACCTGACCTCGGCGCTGCGGATCGCGGAGCGTCCGGGGCTCGCGGACGAGCTCGCCGAGCGGATGCTCGCCGCCGGGGCCGGAATCGTCGCGATCTCGTCCGGCGAGGACGGTCTCCTCGTGCGCGCGGCCGATGCGGGGCGCCTCGCCGACGGCGGTCCGGTGCTGCGCGCGCTCGGACCGGAGTGGGCCGGCGCGCACGTCAGGGTCGACCCGGTCCCCGTGGCGGAGGTGGGCACGACGAACGGCGCGGGCGATGCCGCCAGCGGCGGTCTGCTCATCGGGCTGCTGCGCGGCGCGCCGCCGGAGGCCGCGGCCGGGCTGGCCGTGCACGCCGCCGCCGACTGGATCGGCGACTCGTCCGCCAGCGGCGCGCGCATCGCGGCCCGCGCCCCCGAGCTGGCTGCCTGGACGCGCGGGCAGTGAACGTGCACCTCCATTCCGCTGTGGGAATATAGGTCGAGGAGGCACGATGGGCGAGGCGGGCGAGGAATCCGGCGGCGCGACGCGCGGGCGCGTGGCCACCATGAAGGACGTCGCCGAGCGCGCCGGCGTCGGGCTGAAGACCGTGTCGCGCTTCGTCAACGGCGAGACGAACATCCGGGCCCCTCTCGCGGAGCGCATCGCCCAGGCGATCGAGGACCTCGGGTACCGGCGCAACCTCGCGGCGGCGAGCATCCGCCCGGGGCAGCGCTCCCGCGTGCTGGGTCTCATCATCGGCGATCTCGGCAACCCGTTCTGGTCGAACGTCGCTCGCGCGGCCGAGCGCGTGTGCACCGAGCGGCGCTGGCTGCTGCTCACGGCGAGCAGCGAGGAGGACGACGAGCGGTTCGCGCTGCTGGCCGACCGTCTCGTGGAGCAGCGCGTCGACGCGCTCATGGTCGTCCGTCCTCCGGGGGAGGAGCCGCCGACGCTCGAGCGCGTCGCGCGCGACGTCCCCGTCGTCGCGGTCGACCGGCCGTCGGTGCATGCGGCCTGCACCGTCCAGTACGACAATGCGGGAGGGGCGAGGGCGGCCGTCGAGCTGCTGCGCCAGCATGGGCGGGTCGGATACCTCGGCGACGACCCGCGGATGTGGACGATGGGCGAGCGCTTCCGCGGCTACCGCGACGCCGTCGGCGAGATCGACGACGCGCTGGTCGCCCACGGGGCGCATACGTCGGAGGAGGCCGACGTCGCGGCGGAGCGGCTGCTCGAGGCGGGGGCGGACGCGCTCTTCGCGGCGAACAACCGCGCGGCCGTCGGCGCGCTGATCGCGTTCGCGCGGCTGAAGCGGCGGGTCCCGCTCATCGGCTTCGACGACTTCGAGGCGGCGCTGCTCGCCGATCCGCCGGTGTCGATCGCCAACTCCGAGAGTGCCCGCCTCGGGAAGGCGGCCGCCGAGGCGGCGTTCGCGCTGCTCGACGGCGGCTCGCCCCCCGACGTCCTCCTCGAGCCGGAGCTGGTCCTCCGCGGCAGCGAGCGTCGCTGACCCGCCCCAGCTCGCGAGATGCCCCGAGACTCGCGAGTTTCGGTGCATCTCGCGAGTCGGCGTGAGCCGCGGGTTCGCGAGTGAGCCGCGAGGGTGAGCCGCGAGCCGTGAGCCGCGTGAGTCTCGCCGGCGCGGGGGTCAGGCGCGGTCGAGGAGGGCGCGAGCCGTCTCGGCGTCGGTGACGAGCGAGGTGATGAGACCGGCCGTGAGCGCGGCGCGGATCGCCTCGATCTTGGCCGCGCCGCCGGCCACGCCGATCACCTCGGGCACCTGGCGCAGCTGATCCGCCGTGATCGCCATCGACCGCGCGTCGAGGGTCGTGTCGATGTTCCCGTCGCGGTCGTAGAGGGTCGCGCACACCTCGCCGACCACCCCGCGCGCGACGAGGTCCTCGGCCGTCGACCCCTGGTTCGCCGAGTCGTAGAGCTGCGAGTCCGGCGGGTTCCAGCTCCCGACCGCCACGACGCCCTTCGTCACCCTGGCGAAGCGCGAGTACGCCTCCTGGATGAGCGGGTCGGCGCGCAGCGCCTCGGCGGTCGCCTCGTCCTGCACGAGCAGCGGTGCGAAGATCGGGAAGCTCTCGCCCCCGCAGGCGCGCGCGACGCGACGCACGATCTCGACGCCGTGCTCCCTGACGGGCCCGGCGATCCCGCCGAGCGCGACGACGTCGCACCGCGGCAGGTCGCGCAGCAGCTGGGTCGCCTCGTCGAGCGTGCGCCCCGCCGTGAAGCCCAGCGTGTCCTCCGGCGTGACGATCTCCGTCAGGAGCGTCGCGACCGCCGACCCGAGCGCGTGCCGGATCGCCTCCGGCGTCTGGCTCGGCACGTTCGTCGCGATCGAGTGGATCAGCCCGTACTCGTGCTGGAGGCCGATCGACAGCTCCGAGTCGATCGCGTCCGGCAGGCGAACATCGATCGTGACGATGCCCATCTCGCGCGCCTTCTCGAGCATCCGCGCCACCTTGAACCGCGAGACGCCGAGCTCGGCGGCGATCTCCACCCTGCTGCGGTCCTGGAGGTAGTAGCGCTGCGCCGCGTGGGCGATCCGGATCTTCTCGTCGGGTCCCATATCCCTCGTCTCTTGCGGCCCGCGTCGTCACGTGCCGCACCCAGCGTACCCCATGGGTGCTCATGTGAGCGGCGCAGATGCACACTCGAGCGACGTGGGGTACAGTCTTCACGTCGAGACGAGCGGGCACATCGAGAGTGCCCCGGAAGGACAGTTGTGGCGACGACGCAGACGACACCCGTGCCAGCGGGCGCGACCGAGGCTCCGGTCGCGCTCGAGGTGCGTGACATACACAAGGGCTTCGGCGGCGTGCCGGTGCTGAGGGGCATCACCCTCGCGCTGGAGCCGGGGACCATCACCGCACTCGCCGGCGAGAACGGCGCGGGCAAATCGACCCTGATGAAGATCGCGTCCGGCCAGTACAAGGCCGACAGGGGCGTCGTGCTCGCGCGCGGCTCCGAGCTCCCGACGGGCAGCAGCCAGGCCGCCGCCCGCGCCGGCGTCGCGATCGTCCCTCAGGAGCTCGCCTCGCTCCCCGACATGGCGGTGTACGAGAACATCTTCATCGGCCGAGAGCTGCGGGGGCCGATGGGGCTGCGGCGGCGGGACATGATCGCCGAGGCGCGAGAGAACCTCCGTGCGTTCGACCTGTCGATCGATCCGACCAGGCGGATGGGCACGCTTCCGGTCGGCATCCGGCAGATGATCGAGATCATCAAGGCCACGAACACCGGGGCGAAGGCGATCCTCCTCGACGAGCCGACGAGCGCCATCGCGGCGCGCGAGGTCGGGCACCTCGTCGCCGTCATGCGGCGGCTGCGCGACCAGGGCGTCGCGCTGCTGTTCACGACGCACAAGATGGAGGAGATGCGCGAGCTCGCCGACAAGGTGGTCGTGCTGCGTGACGGCGGGCTCGTGATGGACCGGCCGATGACCGAGATCACCGACGACGAGATCGTCACGGCGATGATCGGCCGCGAGCTCGAGGACCTCTTCCCCGACGTCGCGGAGCCGAGTGACGAGGTCGTGCTCGAGGTCGAGGACCTCCAGGTCGAGGACGCCCGCAACACCGTGAGCATCACGGTCCGCCGGGGCGAGATCGTCGGCCTCGCCGGCCTCGTCGGCGCGGGCCGCTCCGAGCTGATGGAGGGCATCTTCGGCATCCGCAAGGTCGAGTCCGGCGTCGTCAGGGTCGACGGGCGCAAGGTCCGCCGCAACGACCCAGGCGCCTCGATCGTCGCGAACGTCGCGTTCGTGCCGGAGGACCGCAAGGGCGCCGGCGGGGTGCTCTCGATGGACATCCTCGACAACGCCACGCTCCCGCGGATCTCGCAGTTCAACGTCGCCGGATGGCTGCGCCAGCGCAAGCGCCGCGCCGCGATCGGCAAGGCGACCGAGTCGGTGCGGCTGAAGAGCCGCGGCCTGAACCAGCAGATGGAGACGCTCTCCGGCGGCAACCAGCAGAAGGTCGTCTTCGCGCGCTGGCTCGTGGGCGACGTCGACGTGCTGCTGCTCGACGAGCCCACCCGCGGCGTCGACGTCGGCGCCCGCAGCGAGATCTACAAGATCATCGTGGACCTCGCCGCCAAGGGCATGGCCGTGCTGATGGCCTCCAGCGACATGCCGGAGATCCTCAGCC
>JBQDDT010000122.1:0-6126 GCA_052092505.1 Microbacterium sp.
CTCCGCCCCGTCCACTGCGCTGCACTTCTACGCGCCGGAGATCACGCTCCTGCCTGCGCTGCCGGGCAGCGAGGACGACGATGATGATGACGATGACGACGCGCGCGATGACTCGTCCTCGCGTGGCGGCCGTCGGCGCCGTCGGCGCGGCGGCAAGGGCGGCGGCGAGCAGCGTCGGCCCGAGCCGATCACCGAGCCGCAGGCCATCAAGGGATCCACGAGGCTCGAGGCGAAGAAGCAGCGCCGCCGCGACGGGCGCGAGGCGGGGCGGCGTCGATCGGTGGTGACCGAGGCGGAATTCCTCGCGCGCCGCGAGGCCGTCGACCGCGAGATGATCGTGCGCTCCCAGAAGGGCCGCGTGCAGATCGGCGTGCTCGAGGACAAGGTCCTCGTCGAGCACTACGTCGCCCGCAACCAGGACGCGTCGCTCATCGGCAACGTGTACCTCGGGCGCGTCCAGAACGTGCTTCCGAGCATGGAGGCGGCGTTCGTCGACATCGGGCGCGGCCGCAACGCGGTGCTCTACTCGGGCGAGGTCGACTGGGACTCCGTCGAGACGGG
This sequence comes from Microbacterium sp., assembly GCA_052092505.1. Taxonomy (GTDB): domain Bacteria; phylum Actinomycetota; class Actinomycetes; order Actinomycetales; family Microbacteriaceae; genus Microbacterium. Next base: position 562 of record JBQDDT010000122.1, read on the forward strand.
CAACCAGCCGCGCCGGATCGAGCTCGCGCTGAAGCCGGGCGACCGCGTCCTCGTCCAGGTGACTAAGGACCCCGTCGGCCACAAGGGTGCCAGGCTCACGAGCCAGGTCTCCCTCCCCGGCCGCTACCTCGTCTACGTGCCCGGCGGCTCGATGAACGGGATCTCGCGGAAGCTGCCGGACACGGAGCGCGCCCGCCTGAAGAAGATCCTCAAGCAGGTGCTGCCCGAGTCGTCCGGCGTGATCGTGCGCACCGCGGCTGAGGGGGCAACGGAGGAGCAGCTCACGCGCGACGTGAACCGCCTCACGAGCCAGTGGGAGCACATCCAGCAGAACGTGTCCAAGGGCAGCGCCCCGAGCCTTCTGCACAGCGAGCCCGACCTGCTCGTCAAGATCGTCCGCGACGTCTTCAACGAGGACTTCACGAAGATGCGCATCCAGGGCGACGACGCGTACGCGACGATCTCGTCGTACCTCGAGCAGGTCGCCCCGGATCTCCTCGAGCGCGTCGAGCGCTACGAGGACGAGGCCGACCCGTTCGACGCGCACCGGATCACCGAGCAGATCGAGAAGGCACTGGACCGGAAGGTCTGGCTGCCCTCCGGCGGTTCGCTCGTGATCGACAGGACCGAGGCGATGACGGTCATCGACGTCAACACCGGGAAGTTCGTCGGATCGGGCGGCAACCTCGAGGAGACCGTCACCAAGAACAACCTCGAGGCCGCCGAGGAGATCGTCCGCCAGCTCCGCCTGCGCGACATCGGCGGGATCATCGTGGTCGACTTCATCGACATGGTGCTGGAGTCGAACCGCGATCTCGTCCTGCGCCGTCTCGTCGAGTGCCTCAGCCGCGACCGGACGAAGCATCAGGTCGCGGAGGTCACATCGCTCGGCCTCGTGCAGATGACGCGCAAGAAGCTCGGGCTCGGCCTGCTCGAGACGTTCAGCGAGGCGTGCGAGGCGTGCGCCGGCCGGGGCGTCATCGTCCACCACGACCCTGTCGTGAAGCACCGTTCGTCGTCCGGCGGTGGCGGCGGCCGCCGCGGGCGCGGCGGCAACGGAGGCAACGGCGGGTCGTCGAAGTCCTCGCCCTCGAACGGCGGCTCCCAGAACGGCGGGAACGGGACCGGATCGACGCACGTGATCACGGAGGGCGTGAAGTCGGCGCTCGCCCAGATCGCGGCGTCCACGATCGCCCCGACGGCCGAGGAGGAAGGGCAGGCGAGCGCCGCCCCCGACGTCTCGATCGAGCTCCCGGAGGGCCCGCGCGGAGGCGCAGAGGAGAAGCAGGACGAGCGTCAGAGGAAGCCGCGCCGCAAGCGCGCCTCGTCGGCGGGCAGGGACGGCGGCGGGGCGCGCTCCGCCGCGCCGAAGACGGAGAAGGAGGAGCTGCTCGACTCCGTGCTCAGCGCGCGTCCCGAGCCGAAGGAGCCCGGTCAGGGTCGCAACAGGACGAGGAGTCGTCGCGTGACGACGGCTGCTCTCACCGGAACGGCCGTCTCAGTGAACCCCGAGACCGACCCCGACGCCTGATCAGCGCCCGCGGCGCTCGCGCTGGCTCACGCGCAGGCCCGACGCCGCGAGGCGGCGGACCAGCTCTCGACCGGTGACGGGCTCCGCGCCGGCGTCGATCAGGCGCGCCACGGTGTCCTCGGGGACGTCGTAGTGGTCGCGGTCGAAGCTGCGCGGGTGCAGCCCGGCGGTCGCGGCGAACGCGTGCAGCTCCTCGAGGCTCGCGTCGCTGACGAGGTGCGCCCAGAGCCGCCCGTGCGCCGGCCACATCGGACGGTCGATCAGCACGCTCACGCATTCGAGACTACGCCCGGAACCGATGGAGGAGCCCGCGTGGCGCGCTTTGCCTCAGCCGACTCGATCCGGTAAAGTTATCCGTTGGTGCCTGAGGTGTTTCCTCGTGCGGGCCTCCCCGGAGTCGTCCGCCACCTGCACCCGTGGAGCCTGCGACGTCTGCAGGCGCAGTCCTCCCGTGAGATTTCGGAGCCGTTCGAGCTCCCCGATGAAACAGGTATGAAGTGGTTTACGCAGTTGTGCGCGCCGGTGGCCGGCAGGAGAAGGTCGAGGTCGGCTCGGTGATTCAGCTCGACCGTGTCCAGGCGGCACAGGGCGAGACCATCGAGCTCCCCGCCGTCCTGTTCGTCGACGGCGACAAGGTCGAGGCCGACGTCGAGAAGCTGGCGAAGGTGAAGGTGACCGCCGAGGTCGTCAAGAATCTCCGCGGGCCGAAGATCATCATCCAGAAGTTCAAGAACAAGACCGGCTACAAGAAGCGCCAGGGCCACCGCCAGGACCTCACGCGCGTCAAGATCACCGGCATCAAGTAAGCGCGGAGGCACGAGAAATGGCACACAAGAAGGGCGCAAGCTCATCCCGTAACGGTCGCGACTCCAACGCCCAGCGACTGGGCGTGAAGCGCTTCGGCGGCCAGGAGGTCAACGCCGGCGAGATCCTCGTCCGCCAGCGCGGCACGAAGTTCCACCCCGGCGTGAACGTCGGCCGCGGCAAGGACGACACGCTGTTCGCCCTCGCGGCGGGCGCGGTCGAGTTCGGCAACAAGGGCGACCGCAAGGTCGTCAGCGTCGTCGCCGGCGAGTGAGCCGCGTCGAGACGCGATAACTTCGGGAACGGGGCGGGCTTCGGCTCGCCCCGTTCTCCGCATCCGGGCAGGTGCCCGCACCACGGGAGGCAGTGAGATGGTCACATTCGTCGATGAGGTCACGCTGCACCTTCGCGCCGGACGCGGCGGCAACGGCTGCGTGTCCGTCAAGCGCGAGAAGTTCAAGCCGCTCGGCGGGCCGGACGGCGCCAACGGCGGCGACGGCGGCGACGTCGTGCTCGTCGCCGACCCGCAGACCACGACGCTGCTGAGCTACCACCACTCGCCGCACCGCAAGGCCGGCAACGGCGGCTTCGGAATGGGCGACATGCGCTCGGGCTTCCAGGGCGAGGACCTGGAGCTGCCGGTCCCCGTCGGCACCGTGGTGAAGGACCCGTCGGGAGAGGTCCTCGTCGACATGCTCCACCCCGGCATGCGCTTCGTCGCCGCACCGGGCGGCAAGGGCGGGCTCGGGAACGCCTCGCTGGCCTCGCCGAAGCGCAAGGCTCCCGGCTTCGCGCTTCTCGGGACGCCGGGCTGGGAGGGCGATGTCGTCCTCGAGCTGAAGACCGTCGCCGACGTGGCCCTCGTCGGCTTCCCGTCCGCCGGCAAGTCGAGCCTGATCGCGGCGGCGTCCGCCGCCAGACCGAAGATCGCCGAGTACCCGTTCACGACGCTGCACCCGAACCTCGGCGTCGTCCAGGCGGGCGACATGCGCTACACGATGGCCGACGTTCCCGGCCTCGTCGAGGGTGCGAGCGAGGGCCGCGGGCTCGGCCTGGAGTTCCTCCGCCACGTCGAGCGCTGCACGGTGCTCGTGCACGTGCTCGACTGCGCGACCCTCGAGCCGGGGCGCGATCCGATGAGCGATCTGGAGACGATCAGGGCCGAGCTGGCGGCGTACGAGGTTCCGGAGGGGCAGACGCCCCTGCTCGAGCGGCCTCAGATCGTCGTGCTGAACAAGGTGGACGTCCCCGACGCGCGCGAGCTCGCGCAGTTCGTCCGCCCCGACATCGAGGAGCTCGGCTACCGGGTCTTCGAGGTCTCGGCCGTCGCGCACGACGGCCTGCGCGAGCTGACCCTCGCGATCGGCCGGATCGTCGAGGACGAGCGGGCCGCCCGCCCCATCGTCGAGGCCCCGGAGCGCATCGTGATCCGACCGAAGGGCGCGGAGCGCGACTTCGAGATCCGCGTGGAGGGCGGCACCTACGGAAAGGTCTATCGGGTGCTGGGCGAGAAGCCGGTGCGCTGGGTGCAGCAGACCGACTTCCAGAACGAGGAGGCGGTGGGATTCCTCGGCGACCGGCTCGAGAAGCTCGGCGTCGAGAACGAGCTGTACCGTCTCGGCGCGGTCGCCGGGTCCGCCGTGACGATCGGCGAGGGCGACGACAGCATCGTGTTCGACTGGGAGCCGTCGATCTCGTCGGCCGCCGAGCTCACCCCGTCCCCGCGCGGGACCGACATCCGCTTCAGCGGGGGATCGCGCCGGACCACGGCGGAGCGGCGCGAGGAGTACCACCGGCTGATGGACGCGCGTGCCGCCGAGCGGGACGCCGAGGAGGAGCGTCGCCTGGCGAGCCGCGAGGACTGGAGCGAGGGGCGGACGGGAGAGTCGGAATGAGCGGCATGACTCGAGCGGGCCTCCCGCACGCGAAGCGGATCGTCGTCAAGGTCGGCTCGTCGTCGATCAGCGGGGCGGCGAAGCGGCGCATCCCGCTCATCGTCTCCGCTCTCGTCGACGCGCACGAGCGCGGGTGCGAGGTGCTTCTCGTCTCGTCAGGGGCGATCGCGACGGGGATGCCCTTCCTGGGGCTGGACTCGCGACCGAACGACCTGGCCACGCAGCAGGCAGCGGCGGCGGTCGGCCAGAACATCCTCGTCTACCGCTACCAGGAGGCGCTGCGGCCCTTCGACATCATCGCGGGCCAGGTGCTCCTGACCTCGCGCGACCTCGAGGACGCGACCTCTCGCAGCAACGCCCGCCGCGCGATCGACCGTCTGCTCAGCCTGCGCACGCTCCCGATCGTGAACGAGAACGACACGGTGGCGACCCACGAGATCCGCTTCGGCGACAACGACCGGCTGGCGGCCCTCGTGGCGCGCATGGTCGGCGCGGAGGCGCTCGTGCTGCTCAGCGATGTCGCCTCGCTGTACACGAAGCCGCCGTCGGAGCAGGGGGCCAGGCGGATCGAGCGCATCGCGTTCGGCGAGGACCTCAGCGCCCTGGAGTTCGGCGCGACCGTCGTCAACAGCGTCGGGACCGGGGGAGCGGCGACGAAGGCCTCGGCGGCGCGTCTCGCGGCGACGGCGGGGATCGGCGTCCTCGTGACGAGCGCCGACCACGTCGCCGAGGCGCTGTCCGGCGCGGACATCGGCACATGGTTCGAGCCAGCCGATCTGGAGGAGGTCGTCACGACCGGCCCCCTCGATACACTGGCGCAGTAGGGCACGGAGAGAAGAGATGAGGCGACCAGCGTGAGCATCACGGCGATCCCGGCGACGAACGGCGACGAGCAGGTCGCGGCGGCCGACACGCCGCAGTCGCGTCTGGCGGCGGCCAAGGCGGCCTCGCGCGCCGTCGCTCGACTCACCAGCGACGAGAAGTCGGCCGCCCTGCACGCGATCGCCGACGCCCTCGTCGCCGCGGAGGCGCGCATCGTGGAGGCGAACGGGGGCGACCTCGACCGCGGCGAGCGGGAAGGGCTCTCCGTCGCACTGCGCGACCGGCTCCGCCTCGACTCGGCCCGCGTCGCCGGCCTCGCGGCATCGCTGCGCGAGATCGCGGCCCTGCCCGACCCCGTGGGGCAGATCCTGCGGGGTCACCGCATGCCGAATGGCGTCCAGCTGGAGCAGGTCCGCGTGCCGTTCGGCGTCGTCGGCGCGATCTACGAGGCGCGGCCGAACGTCACGGTCGACATCGCGGCCCTCGCGCTCCGGTCGGGAAACGCGGCCGTCC
>JBQDDT010000122.1:6136-8526 GCA_052092505.1 Microbacterium sp.
CCTCTACGGCGGCAGTGCGGCTCGGGGCACGAACGCCGTGCTCGTGTCGATCATGCGCGACGTCCTGGGCGCGCGCGGGATCACGCCGGACGCGATCGGCAGCGTCGATGACTTCGGCCGAGACGGGACCCGTGCGCTGATGAGCGGGCGGGGCTTCGTCGACGTGCTCGTGCCGCGGGGGAGCGCGCGGCTGATCCAGACCGTCGTCACCGAGTCGACCGTCCCCGTGATCGAGACGGGGTCCGGCGTCGTGCACGTGGTCCTCGACCGCACGGCCCCTGACGACTGGGCGCGCGACATCGTCGTGAACGCGAAGGCGCAGCGCCCGAGCGTGTGCAACGCGGCGGAGACCGTGCTCGTGCACCGCGACGCGGCGGATCGCCTCGTGCGCCCCGTGGTCGCGGCGCTGCAGGAGGCGGGCGTCACGGTGCACGGGGACGAGACGGTGCACCGGCTCGCCGACGGCGTCGTGGAGGCGACGGACGAGGACTGGGCGGCCGAGTACCTGAGTCTCGACATCGCGATGCGCGTCGTCGACTCGCTCGACGACGCCATCGCGCACATCCGCACGTACTCGACGGGCCACACGGAGTCGATCATCACGACCGACACCCGCGAGGCCGAGAGGTTCCTCGGCGAGGTCGACTCGGCGGTCGTGATGGTCAACGCGTCCACGCGCTTCACCGACGGCGGCGAGTTCGGGTTCGGCGCGGAGGTCGGGGTCTCGACCCAGAAGCTGCACGCCCGCGGCCCGATGGGGCTGGCGGAGCTGACGAGCACGAAGTGGATCGTCCGCGGCGCAGGACAGATCCGATCCTGACGTGAGCGGGCATCGCCGCGTCGATCGGTATCCGCACATGACAGCGGGATAAACTGACAGGAAAGAACCGAACGGAGTCACGATGACCTTCATTTCCGCGTTCGCGGCCGCAGCGGAGGAGCACCACGGGAACGTCGCGCTCGAGACGCTTCCCTTCGGCCTCATCGCCGCCGCCATCTTCGCGGTGCTCGGGCTCGTGGTGTTCTCGTACCGGAACGTCGCGAACCGTCACGCCGACACGGTGGAGCGCGCGGAGTCGTCGTCTTCGACGTCCATCGAGGCCGGGCACGGCCACTAGGCCCCGTTCGTGACTGATCAGAATCGAGCACCGCGGATCGGGGTGATGGGCGGCACCTTCGACCCGATCCATCATGGGCACCTCGTGGCCGCCAGCGAGGTGGCGAAGTCGTTCGGACTCGATCAGGTCATCTTCGTGCCGACGGGGCAGCCGTCGCACAAGGGCGGCGTCTCGCCGGCGGAATCGCGGTATGAGATGACGGTCATCGCCACCGCATCGAACCCGCGCTTCACCGTGAGCCGGGTGGACATCGATCGCGACACGCCCACCTACACAGTCGACACCCTCCGCGACCTGCGCCGGGACCGTCCGGATGCGGAGCTGTTCTTCATCACGGGCGCCGACGCGATCGAGCAGATCGTCGGGTGGCGCGACTCCGACGAGCTGTGGGCCCTCGCGCACTTCGTCGCGGTCTCGAGACCCGGCCACGTGCTCGACATCGACTCTCTCCCGACCGACGAGGTCAGCCGCCTCGAGATCCCCGCGCTGGCGATCTCGTCGACGGACTGCCGGGATCGAGTCGAACGAGGCTATCCCGTCTGGTATCTCGTGCCGGACGGCGTCGTCCAGTACATCGCGAAGCACCACCTGTATCGGAGCAAGGCAGCATGAGCACCCCAGATCGCCCGCTCACCCGGCGGCAGCTGAAGGAGATGCGCCGCACCGGGCAGCTCCCCGTTGTGACGCCAGAGGACCAGACCGAGAGCCCCGTCGCGGACGAGGAGAGCGTCGCCGACGAGCAGCAGGCTCAGGACGCCCCGGTGGCGCCAGACGCCGCCGACGCGACGGAGACGGCGTCTGACCCGGCGGAATCCGAGGAGACGCCGGCCGAGCCGGAGCAGCCGGAGCAGCCCGTCGAGGGTCCGGCCGAGCCGCCGGCGCCCCTGACGCGACGCGAGCTGCGAATGCAGCGTCTGCAGACGAGCCAGCTGAACGTGGTCTCGCCGGCTGAGGACGAGCCCGCGGAGGAAGAGTCCGACGAGCCGTCGCGTGCGACCGGCGCGAACCGTCTTCCCGTGGGTTTCGAGGGCACGTCCACGAAGACGGTCGCGCGCGACGAGGCGCCGGAGGCGCCCGCTGACGAGGACGCGTCGTACGCCGAGACGGCGGAGGTCGTGCTCGACGACGACATCGTCACGCCGCGGGCAGAGGCGCCCGCCGAGGAGGAGCCGCAGACCGTCGAGGTCGTCGCTGTCGAGGAGCCGGCGGAGTCCTCGGAGGACGATGCCGCGGTCGATGAGGACGGCCGTCCGAAGGTCGGCGCCAGCTTCG
>JBQDDT010000123.1:0-8461 GCA_052092505.1 Microbacterium sp.
CGCGCTGAGCGCCCCGGTTTCGGTGCATCTCGCGAGTCTCGGTGCATCTCGCGGGGAAGGGGAGCGGTCAGGCGTTGAGGTCCTCGAAGCGCTTGCTCACGGCCTCGACCGCGGGGTGCGCGATCTCGAGATCGAGGGCGCGGGGCTCGGCGCCGATCGGGGAGGACCAGAAGCTCGCGAAGGCGTCGCCGATCGGCTCGCCGTCGTCGACGATCGAGCGCACCATCTCGCAGATGGGCATGTGCAGGCCGAGGCGGCGCGCGAGATCCGTGGTGGTGACGGCGTTGTGGCGCCCCTCGACGACGACCGGCCGTCCGTCGAACACCTCGGCGTCGACGAGACCCTGCCCCCGCTGGAACCCGTACGAGAAGTTGCGCGACTGCGGCGATGAGCAGGTGAGCATGAGGTCGCCGAGGCCGCCGAGGCCCGTGACCGTCTCGCGACTGCCGCCGAGCTTGACCGCGAGCTCCTTCATCTCGCTGAGCCCGCGGGTGATGATCGCCGCGCGGGAGTTCTCGCCGAAGCCGGCGCCCGCGAGGATCCCGCACGCGATCGCGATGACGTTCTTGACGGCGCCGCCCACCTCGACGCCCGGCAGGTCGTCCGAGATGTACGGGCGGAACGCACCCGTCGCGAGGGAGAGGGCCATCCGCGCCGCCGGTCGATCGGCGGGCGGGACGCGCACGCCGGAGTCGCAGGCGACCGTGACGGCCGTCGGGTGCCCCGCCGCGGTCTCGGACGCGAAGGTCGGCCCCGTGACGGTCCCGATGGGGCGACCCGGCGCGGCCTCGGCGGCGACCTCCGACATGAGCAGGCCGCTTCCGGCCTCGATCCCCTTGGCGCAGACGAAGATCGGCGCGCCGTCGGCGGCCAGGGTCCCGATCCGCCCCGCCATCTCGCGGATCGTCTGGGAGGGCGTGACGAGCAGCACGGCCTGGGCGCCGTCGAGCGCCTCGGCGAGGTCGGTCGTCGCCCTGATGCCGCGGGAGAGCTTGATGTCGCCCAGGTAGCGCCGATTGCGCCGCTCGTCGCGGATCTCGGCGGCCACGCGCTCGTCGCGCAGCCAGAGGCTGGTCGTCCGCTTCGCCCGCGCGGCGACCGAGGCGAGAGCGGTGCCGAACGCGCCGCCGCCCACGACCGCGATCGTGTCGTAGGGCGCCGGGCCGTCGGGCGAGGGTGCCACGATGGGCAGCGGTCGGGTTTCGAGAGACTCGGGAAGCGTCACGGATGCCTTGGGGACGGGACGGGTGGGCCGGCGCCGGAGGACCGGATGCCGCGGCTCCACGATAACGAAGGGGCCTGCGGCGGCGCTGGAAGGCGGTCGGAGAATCCGTCCCGTGTCGGCGCGCGAGCGGTTCGCCGCGCGGGGCGGGAGCGCGTAGAATCGGGGACGGCAACGATCCGGCCATCACCGGGGAGCACGCGGAAGAACGGGGCCTCGGCCCTCACTAGACCCGCGCGGGGCAGGCCCGTCACAGCCGCAGGAGAGAGGCGTCTCGGCATGCCGGGACGCAACGCGGGGTGGTACCGCGGCCGGGGCGAGGCGCCTCCCGGTCGTCCTCGCAGATTCCCCACGGAACTGCTGGAGCACATGAGATGACCTACCCCGCATCCTCGTTCGGAGCGGCCGCCGATCGCGCGGCGTCGGTGACCCCCTCGCCGCGGTTCCCGGAGATCGAGCGCGAGATCCTCGACTTCTGGGAGCAGGACGACACCTTCCGCGCGTCGATCGCGCAGCGCTCCGGCGCCGAGGAGTGGGTCTTCTACGACGGCCCGCCGTTCGCCAACGGCCTCCCGCACTACGGGCACCTGCTCACCGGATACGCGAAGGACCTCTTCCCGCGGTTCCAGACCATGCGCGGCAAGCGGGTCGACCGCGTGTTCGGGTGGGACACGCACGGTCTTCCCGCCGAGCTCGAGGCGATGAAGCAGCTCGGCATCACCGAGAAGAGCGAGATCCTCGAGATGGGCCTCGCCGCGTTCAACGGCAAGGCCCGCGCCTCCGTGCTGCGCTACATGGACGAGTGGGAGGCGTACGTCACCCGCCAGGCGCGCTGGGTCGACTTCGAGAACGGGTACAAGACGCTCAACGCCTCGTTCATGGAGAGCGTCCTGTGGGCGTTCAAGCGGCTCTACGACGACGGCCTCGCCTATGAGGGGTACCGCGTGCTCCCGTACTGCTGGCGCGACCAGACGCCCCTGAGCAATCACGAGCTGCGGATGGACGACGACGTCTACCAGGAGCGCCAGGACCCGTCCGTGACGGTGACGTTCCCGCTGACGGGCGAGCGGGCAGATGCGCTCGGCATCGCCGGCGTGCGTGCGCTCGCGTGGACGACGACGCCGTGGACCCTTCCGACCAACCTCTCGCTCGCCGTCGGCCCCGAGATCGCCTACGCGGTCGTGCCGGTCGGCCCGAACGGCACGACCGAGGGCGCGGCCGGTGCGGAGTTCCTCCTGGCGGAGGAGCTCGTGGGGGCCCACGCGAAGGAGCTCGGCTACGACGAGCAGGCGGACGCGCTCGCCGCGGTGCGTCTGCGCCTGAGCGGATCCGAGCTCGGCGGCGTGAGATACGAGCCGCTGTTCGACTACTTCACCGACGTCGACGCGTGGGGCACGCAGAGCGCCTGGCAGATCATTCCCGATGACTACGTCTCGACGGGCGACGGCACGGGGATCGTCCACCAGGCTCCGTACGGCGAGGACGATCACCGCGTGCACGAGGCGAACGGCATCCCGTCGATCGTGTCGCTCGGCCCCGACGGCCGGTTCCTCGACATGGTCCCCGACGTGGCCGGCGAGCTCTGGTCGGACGCGAACACGCCGATCGTGCGCCTGCTGCGCCAGGCGGGGCGCCTTCTGCGCCTGCAGAGCTACGTGCACTCGTACCCGCACTGCTGGCGGTGCCGGAACCCGCTCATCTACATGCCCGTGTCGAGCTGGTTCATCCGCGTCACCGACATCAAGGACGACATGCTCGCGAACAACGAGCGGATCACCTGGGCGCCCGAGAACGTCAAGCACGGGCAGTTCGGCAAGTGGCTGGAGGGTGCGCGCGACTGGTCGATCAGCAGGAACCGGTTCTGGGGCTCGCCGATCCCGATCTGGAAGTCGGACGACCCGAACCACCCGAGGGTCGACGCCTACGGCTCGCTCGAGGAGATCGAGCGGGACTTCGGACGGCTCCCGCGCAACGAGAGCGGCGAGATCGACCTGCACCGCCCGTACATCGACGAGCTGACCCGCCCGAACCCCGACGACCCGACGGGGAAGAGCACGATGCGCCGGATCGAGGACGTCTTCGACGTGTGGTTCGACTCCGGCTCGATGCCGTTCGCGCAGGTCCACTACCCGTTCGAGAACAAGGACTGGTTCGACTCGCACGCCCCAGCGGACTTCATCGTCGAGTACATCGGGCAGACCCGCGGCTGGTTCTACGTCATGCACGTGCTCTCGACCGCGCTGTTCTCCCGACCGGCCTTCACCGGGGTGTCGTGCCACGGGATCGTCCTCGGCAGCGACGGGCAGAAGATGTCGAAGTCGCTGCGGAACTACCCGGACGTCAGCGAGGTGTTCGACCGCGACGGCTCCGACGCGATGCGCTGGTTCCTCATGTCCTCCAGCGTCCTGCGAGGCGGGAACCTCGTCGTCACGGAGGAGGGGATCCGATCGGGTGTCAGGGAGTTCCTGCTGCCCCTGTGGAGCTCCTGGTACTTCTTCGCGACGTACGCGAACGCGGCGGGGTGCACGGCGGAGCGATCCGTCGCCTCCGAGGACGTCCTCGACCGGTACATCCTCGCGCTCCTCGGCGATCTCGTGCGCGATGTGGCGGCCGACCTGGAGCGGCTCGACTCCACGACCGCGACGGCCAGGCTCCGTGACTTCGCCGAGGTGCTCACGAACTGGTACATCCGTCGCTCGCGCGACCGGTTCTGGCTGGGGGTGGACGACGACCCGCGCTCGCGCGAGGCCTTCGACACGCTGCACACCGTGCTCGAGACGCTCACGCGCGTGGCGGCGCCGCTGCTGCCGCTCGTGACCGAGCGCGTGTGGCAGGGGCTCACGGGCGGGCGCAGCATCCACCTGACGGACTGGCCGGACGCCACGGAGTTCCCCGCGGCGGACGACATCCGCCGCGCCATGGACGCGGCGAGAGAGATCTCGAGCATCGGCAACGCCCTGCGCAAGAAGGACAGGCTGAGGGTGCGGCTCCCGCTGGCGCGCCTGACGGTCGTCTCGCCCGTCGCCTCGGCGCTCGCCGGCTACGAGGAGATCCTGCGCGACGAGCTGAACGTCAAGGCCATTGAGCTCGTCGAGCTCACCGACGAGGCGGCCGGCGCGTACGGGATCAGCCGGCGACTGAGCGTGAACGCGCGCGCGGCGGGGCCCCGGCTGGGCAAGGACGTGCAGGCGGTCATCCGCGCGGCACGCGAGGGCGACTGGTCCGAGCAGGACGGTGTCGTCACGGCGGGCGGCATCGCTCTCGAGCCCCAGGAGTACGAGCTCGCCATGGAGACCTCCGGCCGGCCGGAGGGAGAGTCCCTCGCGATCATCCCGAGCGGGGGCTTCGTGCTGCTCGACACGCGGACCACGCCGGAGCTGGAGGCCGAGGGGGTGGCGCGCGACGCGATCCGCGTCGTGCAGGATGCGCGCAAGAAGGCCGATCTCGACGTGAGCGACCGGATCGTCCTGGGACTGACCGTGTCCCCGGAGCACGCAGACGCGCTGCGGACGCACGCGGAGCTCATCGCGGGCGAGACGCTGGCCGTCGCGATCGTGGTCGACGCCGCGGACGACGCGGACGCGCTCGCCGCGGGAGCCGGCGAGCCGTCCGGCGGCGTGTTCCGCACAGGTGCGACGGCGCTCGGCACGGACAAGGGGCCGATCGTCGTCACGATCGACACGAACACCGAGGGGGCCTGATGTCTGATCGCGATCGCGCTGACGCCGTCTACGAGACGCTGCTCGAGCGCGCGGGCGAGCGCTGGGTGCAGCCGCGCAAGGAGCGCACGGCGCGCCTGCTGGAGCTCCTCGACGACCCGCAGAGGACCTACAGGGTCGTGCACGTGACGGGGACGAACGGCAAGACCTCGACGGCGCGGATCATCGAACGGCTCGTGCGCGCGCACGGCCTGCGGACCGGACTGTTCACGAGCCCTCACCTGACGCGGTTCACCGAGCGCATCCTCATCGACGGCGAGCCGGTCGCCGACGCGATCGTCGCCGATGTGTGGGACGAGATCGAGCCCCTCGTGGCGATGGTCGATGCCGAGCTGACCGCCGCGGGGGAGGAGCCGCTGACGTTCTTCGAGCTCCTCACGGCGCTCGCCTTCGCGGCGGCCGCGGACGCGCCCGTCGACGTCCTCGTCCTGGAGGTCGGGATGGGCGGCTCGTGGGACTCGACCAACACGGCGGACGGCGACGTCGCGGTGTTCGCGCCGATCGCGCTCGACCACGCCGACCGCCTGGGCGACACGATCGCGAAGATCGCCGAGGTCAAGTCGGGGATCATCAAGCCGAGCGCGCGGGTCGTCTCGGCGCGACAGGTCCCCGAGGCGGAGTCCGTGCTCCGGCGGGCGGCGAAGGCCCAGGAAGCGACCTTCGCGATCGAGGGCGAGGACTTCGCCGTCACCGATCAGAAGCTCGCGGTGGGGGGTCAGCTCCTCTCGCTGCGCGGACTCGCCGGTGCGTACGACGAGCAGTATCTCCCGCTGTACGGGCGGCACCAGGGCGAGAACGCCGCGCTCGCGGTCGCCGCCTTGGAGTCCCTCATCGGGGACGCCACCCGCCCCATCGCCGACAACGTGCTCTCCGAGGGCCTCCAGGAGGTCATCTCGCCCGGTCGCCTGCAGCTGATCGGGATCGACCCGACCGTGATCGTCGACGCCGCGCACAATCCGCACGGCGCTGGATCGCTGGCGGCGGCTCTTCGGGAGGCGTTCGACTTCGAGGAGTGGGGCGTCGTCCTCGGCGTCCTCGACGACAAGGACGCGGCGGGGATCATCGCGCAGCTCGGTCCCGTCGCCGCGCACCTGTTCGTCACGGAGCCGGACTCGCCGCGCGCCGACTCCGCCGACTTCCTCGCCGACCTCGTCGAGGCCACGGGGCGGCGCGCCACGGTGCACCGCGACCTGGCCGACGCCGCGGAGGCGGCCAGGGAATGGGCCTCCGCCGGTGAGAAGCGCGCCGTCGTCATCGCCGGCTCCGTCGTCCTCGCCGGGGAGGCGCTCGCCCTCGCAGAGGCGGAGGGCTGGAAGGACGTGGCGGGCTCATGACCGACGAGACGCCGGAGCCGAAGCCCCGTCGCTACCGCACGCTGCCTGAGAAGCTGGGACAGGTCGTCCTCGGGTTCGAGGCGATCGTCGCATTCCTCGCCGGACTGACGCTCTACGGCCTGGACGCCATGCCCGGGGGGCTCGAGGCGTGGTGGGGCGTGGTGGCCGGCAGCGCGATCGCCCTGCTCATGTTCCTCACGACCGGTCTGCTGCGCTGGACGTGGGGCTTCTGGATCGGATGGGCGCTCCAGGTGCTCGTCGCGCTGGGCGGCTTCCTGGAGAGCTCCCTCTTCCTCGCGGCGCTCGTGTTCGGCGGCCTGTGGGCCTACGCGGTGATCTGGGGCGGGCGCACCGAGCGCCGCGTCGCGCGCCGCCGCGCGGCTCTGGCGGCCGACGACGAGGCGAACTCCTGACAGACTTTCCTCACGAACCCGACCAGAGACAGAAAGAGGCATCCATGGCCACGGAAGAGACACTCGTCCTCGTCAAGCCCGACGGCGTCGCGCGCGGACTGACCGGCGAGATCCTCGCCAGGATCGAGGCGAAGGGGTACTCGCTCGTCGACCTGCGCCTCGTGGAGCCGAGCCGCGACCGACTCGCCAGGCACTACGCGGAGCACGAGGGCAAGCCGTTCTACGAGCCGCTGCTGGAGTTCATGATGTCCGGCCCGTCGGTGGCGATCCGCCTCGCCGGCAACCGCGTCATCGAGGGCTTCCGCTCGCTGGCGGGGACGACCGACCCGACGACGGCGGCGCCCGGCACGATCCGCGGCGATCTCGGGCGCGACTGGGGCCTCGCCGTCCAGCAGAACCTGGTGCACGGGTCGGACAGCCCGGAGTCCGCGGCGCGCGAGCTCGACATCTGGTTCTGAGCCGCGCAGGGGGAGAGCCCCGCGGGAGTCCGAGCGACTCCCGCGGGGCTCTCTCATCTCAGAGGAACTCGAGCAGGACGTTCAGGCGCAGCTGCGCCAGCACGGCGATGATCGCGAAGCTGACGACGGCGAGCAGCGGCACCCACCCCGTGAGCCGGTCCGCCGCCTTCCTGGCGCCCGAGGGCAGCGGGATCGCGCCGATGCGGATCGCGTGGAGCACCACGGCGTAGAACGACGGGATCGTCACGATCCAGGTGACCATGCACCACGGGCAGAGCGTGCCGAGCTGGAAGATGCTCTGGGAGATCAGCCAGCAGACGAAGCCGAACGCGAAGGTCATCCCCGCGGTAAACGCGCCCCAGAACCAGGCGGGGAAGCGCACGCCGGCGAGGATCGCCACCCCGACGACGATCGGGGCCACCCAGCCGGCCACACCGAGGAGCGGGTTGGGGAAGCCGAACGCCGCGCCCTGCCACGAGTCGAGGTTGGCGCTGCACTGCACGAGAACGCTGAAGTCGCAGCCGATCCTCTCGCTCGGGCTCTCGAGCTGCTGGAACCGCTCGAGCGTGAGCGAGAACGCTGCCCACCATCCGACCGCTCCCGCGATGATCAACCAGATGCCGAGGGCCGTGGGCCGCGTGCGCGTCGAGGGCATGACGGGATTATCCCACCGAGAGGTGCTCCGGGCCTGCGTGAGCGGTGTGGACGGCCCGCGACACGGCGTCGGGGACGGGCGTGACGCGCATACCGGCGGGAGGGTGCGATAATGGCGAGCAAGGCACGGCCGGCGACGACGTCGCGGGCGGCGTTGAAGAGACTTCGAGGCCGAGGCCTCACGCGATCAGAGCGAATGCCGGTCGCACAGGGTACGCGGCCCCTGAACGGGGCGGCACGAGATTTCCGGGCGCGGATGTTCGCCCGCAAGGAGTACGCCAGCAATGGCTGAACAGAACAATGAACACAACGACAGCAGCACGTTCGACGCGACCCTCGCGGGAGAGGTGACCGAGCAGGCGGAGACGCCGGTCGGCGACGCCCCGTCGCAGGAGCAGGCGGCGCAGTCCTCCGCCGATGCGACAGCGGAGGCAGCCTCGTCCACGTCGACGGATGCGCCGGCTGAGGCGACAGCGCCCGACGGGGTCGCGACGGAGGTCGACGGCGAGAAGCCGGAGCCCACGGTGGTCGATGAGCCGTCCGACGAGCCCGCGTCCGACGAGCCCGCGGTCGCAGAGACCGCGGCCGGAGCAGAGACCGCGGAGTCGGACGACCAGGCCGGATCCGAGCCGACCGCGGACGCGGCGGCCGAGGAAGAGCC
>JBQDDT010000124.1:0-8357 GCA_052092505.1 Microbacterium sp.
TCCGCCGCCGCGGTCAGCCCCTCCCCCTCCATGCCGAACACCAGTGCCAGGCGCCGGTGTTCCTCGGCGACGAGCTCATCCATCGTGACCGCGCCGTCGCCGAGCGTCATGCCCGCCACGGCGTAGCCGGCCTCGCGCAGCGCGTCGATCCCGCCGGGCCATGGATCGATCCGCGTCCACGGCACCTGAAACACGGTGCCCATCGAGACGCGGATCGACCGGCGGTAGAGCGGGTCGGCGCAGCGCGGGGTCACGAGCACCGCGTCGACGCCGAGGGCCGCCGCCGACCGGAAGCACGCGCCCACGTTCGTGTGGTCGACGAGGTCCTCGAGGATCGCGATGCGCGACCGCTCGCCCCGCATCTCTCGCAGGACGTCGGCGACGGGGCGGACGGGAGGGCGCTGCATGGCCGCGAGCATCCCCCGGTGCACGACGTAGCCGGTCACGCCCTCCGCGACCGCGTCGGAGACGAGATAGACGGGGGCGTCGGACGGATCGGCGCGCGCCGAGAGCAGACGCTCGACGTCGGGAAGCCAGCGCTCGGTCGTCATCACCGAGCGCGGCTCGTGTCCGGCGTCGAGGGCGCGGGCGATCACCTTCGCCGACTCCGCCATGTAGAGACCGTGCTCCGGCTCGAGGCGGCGCCGCAGGGCGACGTCGGTGAGCCCTCGGTAGTCCGCGAGGCGATCGTCCGAGGGGTCCTCCACGCGGGTCACGTCCATCGTGCTCAGCCTACGTCGCGGCCGCGACCTAGACTCGATCCCGTGACGCCCTCACCCGCTCCCGCCGACGGCATCACCCGCGCGCTGGACGTGCTCGCGGACCGCCGGATCGCCTTCCTCACGGGCGCCGGCGTCTCGACCGACTCCGGACTGCCGGACTACCGCGGCGAGGGCGCCCCGAGGCGCTCGCCGATGACGTGGCAGACCTTCCGCTCGGACGAGGGCGCCCGTCGGCGCTACTGGATCGGATCGCACCTCGGGTGGCGGGCGTTCGACCGGGTCTCGCCCAACGCCGGGCACCGCGCGATCGTCGACCTCGAGGCGGCCGGCCTCGTCACCGGGGTCGTCACGCAGAACGTCGACGGCCTCCACCTGCGCGCCGGCAGCCGCAGGGTCGTCGAGATGCACGGCACGATGCGGCGCGTGGTCTGCCTGCGATGCGGCCAGGTCTTCGACCGCCGTGACGTCGCGGAGCGCATCGAGGCCGCGAACCCCTGGATCGCCGTGCCGGAGAACGTTCCGCTCGGGCCGGACGGCGACGTCCTGCCGGAGACGACGGACGGCTTCGTCGTCCCCGAATGCCGCATCTGCGGGGGCATGCTCAAGCCCGAGGTCGTGTTCTTCGGCGAGTTCGTCCCGACGGAGCGCTTCCGCGAGGCCGAGCAGCTCGTGCGGGAGGCCGACGCCCTCGTCGTCGCCGGATCGTCGCTCGTCGTGAACTCCGGGCAGCGGGTCGTGGAGCGAGCGCGACGGCGCAGCCTCCCGATCGTCGTCGTCAATCGGGGTGCGACCCGCGCCGACCCGCGCGCCGCGGTGAAGATCGACGGCGGCACGAGCGACGTGCTCGCACGGCTCGCGCACGAGCTGCCCGCGCGCACGGCCCGCTGATGCCGAGGGCTCCCGCAGGGCCGGCCGGATAGGGTGGCCGGGTGACCCGCATCGCTCTCCTCCGCCACGGACAGACCGACTGGAATCTCCAGGGCCGCATCCAGGGCTCGTCCGACATCCCCCTCAACGACACCGGCAGGGAGCAGGCGCGCGACGCCGGACGGCGCCTGCGGGGGCTCGGGATCACGCGCGTCTTCTCGAGCACCCTCGATCGGGCGGCGGAGACGGCCGCCCTCGCCGCGACGGAGCTCGGCCTGGCCGGTCCGGAGGAGCGCCTCGCCGCCCTCGTCGAGCGCGCGTACGGCTCCGCCGAGGGCGTGCCGGGAGCCGACCTGCCGCTCCTCTACCCCGACGGCGTGCCGGACGCCGAACCGGAGGCCGACGTCGTCGCGCGCACGCGCGGCGTCATGACCGAGCTCGCTGCCCGCCATCCCGGCGAGACGATGCTCGCCGCCACCCACGGCGGTGTGATCGGGCGGCTCCTCAGGGACCTCCCCGACAGCGGCTTCCCGAGTCGCGAGCGCCACCGCGTCCTCAATGGGTCGGCCTGGCTGTTCACGGTCGATGACGACCGCATCCGCTTCGTCGAGGAGCACTCCCCGACCCTCGTGTGAGCGCGCACTCCTCCGCAGAATGCCACATCCGCGATCGCTTGGTTTCGCGCGAGGACGCTCACATCGATAACGACTGAGCATCCTGCGCGATCGGTGGTCGATCCGGCTGTTACATTCTTCGCATGGCGACGCTCGACCACACCGACCTGGAGCTGCTCTCGGCCCTCTCGGAGGACCCCCGCACCACGGTCGTCTCCCTGGCCGAGCGGATGCATCTCTCGCGCAACACCGTGCAGGCGCGCATGGCCAGGCTCGAGCAGAACGGGGTCTTCTCCTCATTCGAGCGCTCGATCTCGGTCACGGCGCTGGGCTTCCCCCTCGAGGCATACATCGCGGTCGGCGTGCGGCAGGCGCGACTGCCGCAGATCACCGCGGAGCTCGCGCGCATCCCCGAGGTCCTGCAGGCGCACGGCATGAGCGGACAGACGGACCTCATGACGTTCGTCGCCTGCCGCGACGCGCGTCACCTGTTCGACGTCGATGCGCGGATGCTCGGGATCGACGGCGTGGAGCGCACCGAGACGTCGCTCGTCATGAGCGAGGCCGTGCCGTACCGGATCTCCGGCCTCATGGAGCTCGCCCGGCGCGAGCGCTGAGCGCCCCTCAGCCGCGGGAGACGAACGCCAGCACAGCGTCGGCGGCCTCGAGCGGCTTCTCGTAGTGGATGAGGTGCCCGACGCCCGCCAGCTCGACGAGCTGCGCGCGCGGGAACCGCTCCCGCAGCTCGCGCTCGGCCTCGATCGACGTGATGTCGTCGCGATCGGCGGCGATGAGGAGGGTGGGCACGTCGATCGCCGGAGCGAACTCCCTGACGTCGTGCGAGACGCTCGCGACGAACGCGTCGCGGAGGACGTCGCGATCGGAGAAGCCGGAGAAGTGCCGATCGTGCTGGTCGTGCACGAACCGCCGCAGCGCGCGATCGCGCGTCTTGACCATGGCGAGGCTCATGACCCGCACGATGATCCGCGTACGCAGCAGCCACGTCCCGATCCGGCGCGGGAGACGAGCGCCCGCCCAGTAGTAGAGGATCGCGAGGCGCGTGAACACGCCCCGCGGCCCCTCGAGCGCGGGAGCGCCGATGGGGTTCACGAGGATCAGCTGCGGCGTGCTCAGACCCCCGGCGATCGCGGCGGAGGCGACGATCGACCCGAACGAGTGCCCCAGCACGATCGCGCCCGGCGCGATGCGGCCGACGAACTCCGTGACGAAGCCCGCGTAGGCGTCGAGGTCGTGGGCGACGCCCGGCATCGGCCCGGTCTCCCCGAACCCCGGAAGGTCGGGCATGATCACGCGGATCCCGTCGAGGTGCGCCGCGACCGGCTCGAGGCCGTGGTGATCGCCGCGGAACCCGTGGACGACCACGATCGTCGTCTCCGCGTCGTCCGGGCCGTACTCCCAGTAGGCCGCGCGGGTCCCGCGCACGTCGATCTCGCGCCGCGACGCGGCGCGTCTCGCGGCGTCGAGGCGGGTCTCATACGGGGCGGGGACGGTCACGGGACGAGTCTACGGAAGGCCGCTCCGCGCGCCCGGGGCGCCGACGCGCCGCGCGGAGCGGGCCGGCGAGGCGGCGGCCGACCTATCCTGTGCCCATGACGGAACGATGGCCGGATCCGCCTCCGCTGTTCGACCTGACGGGCCTCGCCCCGGACGGTCGGGGCGAGGCCCGTCCCGCCGAGCCGCCCGCCGCAGAGCCCGATCCAGGGGCCGCAGCGGGAACGTCGCGCCCCGAGGCCACGACCGCGCCGTCACCGCCGACGGCCCCTTCCGCGCCGACGCACGACTCCGCCGCGGGCCTGCACCTCGACCGGATCGCCGTCTTCGACCTGGAGACGACCGGAGTCGACGTCGCGCACGACCGCGTCGTCACGGCGTACGTCGGCCTGCTCGACGCCGATGGCCGCGTCCTCCACGCCGAGGACTGGCTCGCGGATCCCGGGATCGAGATCCCGGAGGGCGCCACCGCCGTGCACGGCGTCACGACCGAGCGCGCCAGGGCCGAGGGGCGGCCGGCCGCCGACGTCGTCCCGGAGATCGTCGAGGCGCTGCGCACGATCCTCGCCGGCGGCATCCCCGTCGTCGCTTACAACGCGCCGTACGATCTCTCCCTCCTGCGCGCCGAGGCCCTGCGCCACGGCGTCGCGCCGATCGACCGCCCCCACCCGGTGATCGATCCGCTCGTGATCGACAAGGCGCTCGACCGCTTCCGGAAGGGCAAGCGCACGCTCGACGTCGTGGCCGCGCACTACGGAGTGGCGCTCGACGACGCGCATGAGGCGTCGGCCGACGCCATCGCCGCCGGCAGGGTCGCGCTCGCGATCGCGGCCTCGTGCGCCGGTGCCCTTCCGACGACCGTCGCGGAGCTCCACGACCAGCAGGTCGTCTGGGCGCGCGAGCAGGCCGAGAGCCTCACAGAGTACTTCGTGCGGATCGGCCGGCTTCAGCCCTCCGAGTCGCTCGACGGGACCTGGCCGACCCGCTGATCCCGCCCGGGGCCGGTGACCGCCGGCCCCGAAGTCGGGTATATTCACCGGCTGTGCCCACCGGTCCCCTCTCCAGCGTGCAGCTCGCCCACATCGCGCGCGAGCATTTCGTGCGCCGCAAGTCCCGCGTGCAGATCGCCGAGGAGACCGGTCTCAGCCGCTTCAAGATCGGCCGGATGCTCGACGAGGCCATCGAGCGCGGCATCGTCCGCTTCGAGATCGTGAGCTCGCCCGGCGTCGACGTCGAGCTCTCCGGACGCCTCGCCGCCCGCTTCGGGCTCCGGCACGCCGTCGTCTTCGAGCAGTCGGCCGACGCCGACGCCGAGGCGCAGCTGAACCTCGGAGGGGCCGCGGCGTCGATGATCGACGAGCTCGTCCAGCCGGGCGACGTGCTCGGGCTCACCTCGGGGAGGACCCTCAATGCGATGGCCAGGCGGCTCGACCGCCTTCCCTGCCGCGACGTCGTGCAGCTGGCCGGCATCGCCGGCCCCATCCTCGAGAGCGGTCTCGAGGTCATCCGCACCCTGGCCGCCCTCCCCGACGTGCGGCCGTGGCCGATCTACGCCTCGCTCGTGATGAGCGACGCGGAGGCCGCGCGCGGCGTGCGGCGGCAGCCGGGTGCCCGTGCCGCGATCGATAAGTTCGGGAAGGTGACCGTGGCGCTGTGCGCGGTCGGGTCGTGGGATCCGCCGAACTCGCTCATGATGCTCAACCCCGCGATCGACGAGGACGACCGGCGGCGTCTGCGAGCCAGCGGCGTGGCGGCGGAGGTCGCCTCGACCCTCGTCGCCGACGACGGCACGATCCTCCACGACCTCGACAGCCGCTGCATCGCCGTGAGCGAGCGGCAGCTCCGCGAGATCCCCTCGCGCGTCGCGATCGCCGGAGGCCCCTCGAAGACGTCCGCGCTTCGGGCCGTGCTCCTCTCCGACCTCATGACGGCCGCGATCACGGACGAGTTCACCGCGCGCCGACTGCTCGGAGACGCTCCCCGCCCCTCGCTCACGTGAGCGCGCTCCGCCTCCGCGATCGCCGACCTGCTCAGCTGAGCAGCACATTCGCATTCTGAGCACGCACGCCCGTATCGTCTGACGTGCGCGCCGGTGCCCGCCGGCGCCCCTCCCGTGACGAAGGAAGACGCGATGAAGCGCTCACACATGCCCAGGCTCGCCACCGCCGCGATCGCGACCGGCACCGTCCTCGCCGTCGCCGGCTGCGGCGCCGGCGATCCGAACGCCGGCGACGAGACGATCACGATCGGCGTCTCGGTGTACGACATGTCCTCGTTCATCACGCAGGGCAAGGAGGGCATGGAGACGTACGCGAAGGCGAACGACATCGAGCTGAACTGGAACTCGGCGAACAACGACGTCACCTCGCAGGCGGACCAGCTCGACCAGTACGTCAGCGCCGGGGTCGACGCGATCATCGTCGTGCCGGTCCAGGCCGACACGCTCCAGCCGCAGGTCGAGGCCGCGCACGCCGCCGACATCCCGGTCATCGCCGTGAACACCTCCCTCAGCGAGGTCGAGGTCGAGGTCGACGCGAGCATCCAGCCGGACGACGTGGCCGCCGGGGAGCAGGAGGCGCAGATGATGGTCGACGAGCTCGGCGGCGAGGGCGACGTCGTCGTGTTCCAGGGCCCGCTCGGCTCCTCCCCCGAGATCGACCGCGGCGCGGGCATCGACAACGTCCTGAAGGAGAACCCCGGGATGACGGTGCTCGCCAAGGACACCGCCAACTGGAGCCGCGACGAGGCCGTCAACAAGATGAGCAACTGGATCTCGGCGTTCGGCGACGACATCGACGGCGTCATCTCCCAGAATGACGACATGGCGCTCGGCGCGCTTCAGGCGCTGCGCGAGGCAGGGATCACCGACGTGCCGATCGTCGGGATCGACGGCATCGAGGACGGGCTGCGCGCCGTGGAGAGCGGCGACCTGATCGGCACCTCCCTCCAGCACGGCACGGTCGAGCTGGCGACGGGCCTCGCGGTGGCCGCCGGCGTCGTCCGCGGCGAGGACGTCCCTCTGGAGCCCGTGTACACGATGCCCGCCGTCACGAAGGACAACGTCGCCGACGCCATGAAGAACGTCGTCACCGACCGCGACGCGTTCCTCGAGACGCTCCCCGATCTCGTCGATGAGAACCTGGCCTCCGGCGACATCGCCGATGAGGGCCTGCCCGGACAGGAGGACTGACCAGATGACGACCGTCTTCAACGACCCTGCCGAGTTCGCCGACGACCAGCTCGCCGGCTTCGTCGACCTCTATGCCGACCGCCTCACGGGCGTCGCCGGCGGGGTCGTCGCCCACCGCGAAGCCGATCCGGTCGTCGCCGTCGTGGTCGGCGGCGGATCCGGCCATTACCCGGCCTTCGCCGGGCTCGTCGGACCGGGATTCGCCTCGGGGGCGGTCGTCGGGAACATCTTCACCTCGCCCTCCGCGGCGCAGGTCTACTCCGTCGCGAGGGCCGCCGACCAGGGCCGCGGCGTCGTGCTCACCTTCGGCAACTACGCCGGCGACGTGATGAACTTCGGGATCGCCGCCGATCGCCTGCGCAGCGAGGGGATCGACACCAGGATCGTCGTCGTCACGGACGACGTCGCCTCCTCCTCTGCGGAGGACGAGCGGCGCGGCATCGCCGGAGACTTCACCGTGTTCAAGTCGCTCGGGGCGGCTGCGGCCGCCGGCGCCGACATCGACGAGGTCGAGCGGATCGGGCGCGCGGCGAACGCGCGCACCCGCTCGTTCGGGGTCGCCTTCTCCGGCTGCACCATGCCCGGCGCGGCCGAGCCCCTCTTCCGCGTGCCCGACGGGCAGATGGGCGTCGGGCTCGGCATCCACGGCGAGCCGGGCATCCGCGACGAGCCGATCGCGAACGCCGCCGATCTCGCCCACCTCCTCGTCGACGGCATCCTCGCCTCGCGCCCCGAGACCGACGCGACCAGGGTGGCGGCGATCGTGAACGGGCTGGGCACGACGAAGTACGAGGAGCTCTTCCTGCTGTGGGGCGAGGTCAGGGCCCTCCTTGCCGAGGCGGGCCTCGAGCCCGTCGAGCCCGAGGTGGGCGAGCTCGTGACGAGCCTCGACATGGGCGGCTGCTCGCTGACCGTGATGTGGCTCGACGAGGAGCTCGAGCGCGCCTGGCGCGCCGACGCGTACGCGCCGGGGTATCGCAAGCAGGCGGCGCCGCTCGCCGGCCTGGCTCCCGCGGCGACGAGCGCCGCGGATGCTCGGCAGGAGCGCGCCCCCGAGGCCTCCCCTGCCGGCGCCGCGGCCGGCGACCTCGTCAGGGACGGCCTGCGCAGGCTCCGCGACGCCGTGGTCGACGCCGAGGACGAGCTGGGCCGCATGGACGCGATCGCGGGCGACGGCGATCACGGGCGCGGCATGGTGAAGGGCGCAGAGGCCGCCGTCGCCGCAGCCGATGCCGTGACCGGTCGAGCAGGGCCCGGCTGGCTGCTGACCGTCGCGGGCCGAGCATGGGCGGCCGCCGCCGGGGGCACGTCCGGCGTGCTCTGGGGAGCGGCGCTCGAGGCCGCCGGACGCTCGCTCGGCGACGACCGCGACGCGTACGACGCGGACGCGGTGGCCGATTCCGTCGACGCCTACGTCCAGGCGATCCTCGAACTGGGCCGAGCCGACGTGGG
>JBQDDT010000125.1:0-8342 GCA_052092505.1 Microbacterium sp.
CGCGCGGCGTGCCGCAGGTCGAGGTCACCTTCGACATCGACGCGAACGGCATCGTCCACGTCTCCGCGAAGGACAAGGGCACCGGCACGGAGCAGTCGATGACCATCACGGGCGGCTCGTCGCTGCCCAAGGAGGACATCGACCGGATGGTCCGCGAGGCCGAGGAGAACGCCGCGGAGGACAAGCGCCGCGCCGAGGCCCTCGAGCAGCGCAACCAGGCCGAGAGCCTGTCGTACTCGATCGAGAAGCTCATCCAGGAGAACGACGAGAAGCTGCCGGCCGACGTCAAGGAGTCGGTCCAGGCCGACGTCGACGCGGTCAAGGAGGCGCTCGCCGGCGATGACGACGACGCGATCAAGGCGGCGCTCGACAAGCTGAACGAGTCGCAGACCAAGCTCGGCGAGGCGATCTACAGCCAGGCCCAGTCGGAGCAGGCCGCCGCAGGCGACGCCGGCGAGGGCGAGGCGCAGAGTGGGTCGGACGATGAGGACGTCATCGACGCAGAGGTCGTCGACGACGAGGACGAGAAGAAGTAATGGCGGGCAGGGACTTCGACGAGAACGACGAGGTCCGCCCTGACGCCGAGGGGTCGGAGGGTGCTGCCTCCGACCCCGACGCGCAGGAGGACCAGGTGACGGAGGACGCCGCCGAGGCTGGCGCCGTGCCGGCATCGGACGACGACCTGACGGTGGACGACATCCTCGACTCCGATCAGACCGACGATGCGGCCGAGGCCGATCACAGCGACTACGAGACGCAGCTGCTGCACGACCTCAAGCGCCTGCAGGCGGAGTACGCGAACTACCGGCGCCGGACCGAGGAGCAGCGCGAGCTGGAGATCGATCGGGCGAAGGGCGCCGTCGCGAAGCACCTGCTGCCCGTGCTCGACGACCTCGACCGCGCCGCCAAGCACGGCGACCTCGAGGAGGGGTCGGCCTTCGCCCTCGTGGCGGAGAAGATGCGCGGCGTCGCGGAGAAGAGCGGACTCGTCGCCTACGGCGAGGCGGGCGAGGTGTTCGACCCGCAGCAGCACGAGGCCGTCTTCCAGCAGCCGACTCCTGGAGCCACGGAGTCGACGGTCCTGGAGGTCGTGGAGATCGGTTACCGGCTCGGTGACGTCGAACTGCGGCCTGCGAAGGTCGTCGTCGCCGTCCCGGCCGAGTGACGGGATCGAGGTGATCGATGGCCAGCCAGGATTGGTTCGATAAGGACTTCTACGCGATGCTCGGGGTGTCGAAGGACGTCTCCGAGGCCGAGCTCAAGAAGGTCTACCGCAAGCTGGCGCGCAAGTATCACCCGGATTCGAATCCGGGCGACGCAGCCGCCGAGGCGAAGTTCAAGGAGATCAGCGAGGCGTACTCGGTGCTGGCCGATCCCGAGCAGCGGCGGGAGTACGACGAGCTGCGCGCCATGGGGTCAGGCGCCCGCTTCACGGCGGGCGGCCCCGGGGCCGGAGGGTTCGAGGACGTCTTCAGCCACTTCAGCACCAATCGCGGATCGAGCGCCGACTTCGACGACATCTTCGCGATGTTCGGACAGGGCGGCGGCTTCGGCCGCGGCGGCAGGCGCGCCGGGTTCGGCGTCCCCACCAAGGGCCAGGACCTGCGCGCCCGCACGACGCTCGACTTCGTCACCGCCGTGCAGGGCAGCACCGTCTCGCTCCAGAGCGAGGACGGCAAGCCCTTCCGGATCAAGGTGCCGGCCGGCGTCGCCGACGGGCAGAAGATCCGTCTGCGCGGGCGGGGCCGTCCGTCGCCCGACGGCGGCGAGAACGGCGACATCGTCGTGGAGGTGACGGTCCGTCCGCACCCCGTGTTCACGCGCGACGGGCTGAACCTGCGCGTGACGGTGCCGGTGACGTTCACCGAGGCGGCGCTCGGCGCGACGATCGAGGTCCCCACCCTCGATGGCGAGACCGTGCGCCTCAAGGTGGCGGCGGGCACGCCGTCCGGACGCGTGCTGCGCGTCAAGGGGCGCGGCGTCGCCACGAAGAAGAAGGGGCCGGGTGACCTCCTCGCGGAGGTGCAGGTGGCCGTCCCCACTCATCTGACGGCCGAGCAGAAGGACGTGCTCGAGCAGTACAGGGAGGTCGCGCCGGAGGGGAGCCCCCGCGACGATCTCCTGCAGCGGGCCCGCGCAGCCGCGCGCTGACCCCGGCGGGCCCAGCCCCGCTGAACGACCCGTTCCGGTGCGACAAAATGCTCTGGATCCGGCATCGTGGAGCACTTTCCCGCACCGGAACGGGTCGTCCCCTAGCCTGGAGGAGACGAGGAGGTGAATCGGATGCAGATCCCGGAAGACGTCGACGAGGACGACCCGATTCTCCGGATCGCGGCGGCCGCGGAGCTCGCCGGCATGCACCCGCAGACCCTCCGCCAGTACGACCGGATCGGCCTCGTGACCCCCGGGCGGACGCAGGGCGGATCGCGCCGGTACTCGCTGCGCAACATCCGCCAGCTCCGTGAGGTCGCCGACCTGTCGAACGAGGGCATCAGCCTGCCCGCGATCGCCCGCATCCTCGATCTCGAGGACGAGGTGAGCGAGCTCCGCCGGCGCGTCCGCCACCTGTCCGCCGAGCTCCAGGCCGAGCGAGAGAACCGGCCGGGCACCCGCGTGTTCGCGGCCGAGCCGTCCGGCGCCGTCGTGCGCCTGCAGCCGGGGACGACGCGGGTGCGTCGCCGCACCGAGCTCGTGCTCTGGCGGCCGCCGCGCGCGTAGGCCGCGACCGCACTGTACTCTGTTGACAGTCGACGACAGTGCGGAGGGAACGTGACGGATACGGTCCAGCGAGGCGCCTCCCTGGGGGCCCAGGTCGCCGACATCATCCGGCGCCGCATCGTGCGCGGGGAGCTGACGCAGGGCGATCGGCTCACGGAGGAGGCGGTCGCTGAGGAGTTCGGCGTCAGCCGCGGGCCGGTCAGGGATGCGGTCTCCCAGCTCGCCTACGAGGGGCTCGTCGAGATGCGGCGCCCGCGCGGGATCTACATCCGCGGGCTCACGATGGACGACATCGATCAGCTCTACAGCCTGCGTGGCGCGCTCGAGCAGCTGGCGGTGCGCCGAGCGATGGCCGCGGGCGAGGCGGAGTGGGGCCCGGCGCTCGAGCAGGTGGAGCGCATGGCGGCCGCGGCCGACTCCGGCGACCACCTCGAGTTCTACCGCGCCGACGTCGCGTTCCACTCCCTGTTCTACGAGCTCGCGCAGCACCCCCGCCTGCTGGCGACCTGGCGGCAGTACGAGCCGACGTTCTCGGCCCTCCTGGATGTCACGATCAATCACGACGAGGACCTCCACGAGTCGGCGGATGCCCACCGGCTGCTGTACGAGGCGATCCTCGCCGGGGACGCCGGTCGCGTCGGCGAGGTCCTCGAGGAGCACCTCGCGCACGCCGAGGAGCGGATGCGCGCGGAGCTCAGCGCGCGCTGACCCGGGGCACCCGGTTCGTCGGTCCGGTGCGTCGCGCTCTCGGCGTTGACTGTTAACAGTAAACGTGTCAGGATCGGCGAAACCGATCTGCCTTCGGCCCTGAACCCAGAAGGAGCAATGATGCCCCGACTCATCCGAACCACCGCGGCGCTCGCCGGCGCCGGCCTCGCCGTCGCCGCGCTGGCCGCCTGCACGCCGGTCTCCGAGGGGGACGGCTCCGACTACCCGAACGACGACATCCGCCTCATCATCCAGGCCGACGCGGGAGGCGGATCCGACCTGTCCTCGCGCGCGATCGCCGCTGAGCTCGAGAGCTCCCTGGGCGTGAGTGTCGTCCCGGAGAACATGCCGGGCGCCTCGGGCGCCAAGGCGATGGAGTACGTCGCGCAGCAGGAGCCGGACGGGTACACGATCGGGTTCGCCCCGGTCGAGATCGCGATGCTGAACACGACGCAGAACGCCGACGTGCTCCCCGAGAACTACGACTTCCTCGGCCAGATCATGAACGCCCCCGGCGTGATCTCCGTCGCCAAGGACAGCGGGATCACCTCGCTCGACGACCTGATCGCGAAGGCGGAGAGCGGCGAGGTGACGATCTCGAACTCCGGTGCCGGGTCGATCTGGGAGGCCGCGTCGCTCGGCTTCGCCGACGCCGCCGGCATCGACGTCTCGCCCGTGCCGTACGACGGAGGCGCCCCCGCCGTGAGCGCGGCGGCCTCCGGCGAGGTCGTCGCATCGGTCTCCGGTGCGGGGGAGGCGATCGCGCAGAAGGACTCCGTCACGATCCTCGCCGTCATGGACGAGGAGCCGCTTCCCGACCTCCGCGACGTGCCCACCGTGAACGAGGAGCTCGGCACGGAGGACGTCGTCTTCGGCGGCTGGGGCGGCATGTACGCGCCGAAGGGCCTTCCGGACGCCGTGCACTCCGCGCTCGAGGACGCAGTGAAGACCGCCGTCGAGAGCGACTCGTACACCGAGTTCCAGAAGGACGCCGGCAACCTCGTCGTCTACCGCAGCGCCGACGAGCACCAGCAGTTCGTGGAGGAGCAGTTCGAGCGGTTCGCGGAGCTCCTCGGGTGAGCACCGCCGCCGCGGACGCCGGGATGGACGAGGCCGTCGCGCCTCGCCCGTCCCGCGCGCTCGAGATCGTCGCCGCGGCCGTCGCCGTCGCGTTCTGCGCCGGCTACCTGGCGCTCGCGACCCGGGTCCCGTTGCGGGACGAGTCCGGCGGCGCCGCCATGGACGCGCGGACCTGGCCGACGGTGCTCGGCGTCGCCGGTCTCGCGGTCTCGCTCGTGCTGCTCGTCGTCGCGATCACCCGCCCGGCGCCGACGCGCGACGATCTGGAGCGCATCTCCCGCGGCGGCCCGCTCCGCGTCGTCCTGACGATCGCCGTCTCCGCGGTGTTCATCGCCCTGTGGGGCGTGCAGTCGATCGTGATGCTCGGCTACCGCATCCAGCTGTTCCCCGTCATCGCGGCGCTCTACCTGCTCGCGCTGCTGCTCCTGTTCGGGCAGCGCCGCTGGATCGGCCTGATCGCCTACCCGGTGGGCCTGACGGCCTTCATCTACGTCCTGTTCGGCATCGTCCTGAGGATCCCCCTGTGAACGCCTTCGTCGATGGACTCGGCGCACTCCTGGATGTGTCGGTCGTCCTGTACATGCTCGTCGGGCTGGCGCTCGGGTTCCTCGTCGGCGCCTTCCCCGGCATCACGGCCACGATGGCCGTCGCGCTCGCCGCCGGGTTCACCATGACGCTCGAGCCGGTCCAGGGGCTCGCGGTCCTGCTGACGATCTACGTCGCCGCCAACTTCGGCGACCGCGTGCCGTCGATCCTCGTGAACACACCGGGCACCCCCGCCTCCGTCGCGACGACGTTCGACGGGTATCCGATGGCCAAGCAGGGCCGCGCCGGGCTCGCCCTCACCCTGTCGGCGATCGTCACGGCGCTCGGCATCCTCGCGTCGATCGTGCTGTTCTCGGCGCTGGCCGTCCCCGTCGCCACCCTGGCGCGCAACTACTTCCGCTCGCCGGAGCTGTTCGCCCTCGTGGTGTTCGGGATCGCGATCATGATCGGCATCTCGTCGAAGTCGATGCTGAAGGGCATCCTCGCCGGCGTCATCGGCCTGATGCTCGGCACCGTCGGCCTCTACAGCGCGACCAACGACCAGCGGTTCACCTTCGGTTCGCTGGAGCTCGTCGACGGGCTGGACTTCATCGCCGTCATCATCGGCCTGTTCGGGATCGCGGAGCTGCTCGACCAGCTCCTGACGCACCGGAAGAACGCCGTGCGCCCGATCTCGGCGCTCGGCCGCTGGATGCCCAACCGCAAGGAACTGCGCGAGTCGGGCCGCGCGGTCGCCGTGTCCGGCGGGATCGGACTCGGCGTCGGCCTCATCCCCGCCGCGGGCGGCGACATCGCCGGGCTCATCGGCTGGGACCGCGCGCGCAGCGTGTCGAAGCACCCTGAGCGCTTCGGCAAGGGGTCGATCGAGGGCGTGGCCGCGAGCGACACGGCATCGAGCGCGACGCTCGGCGGGTCGCTCACGACGACCATGGCGCTCGGCATTCCCGGCGACTCGGTGATGGCGGTGATGATCGGCTCGATGATCGTCTGGGGCATCACGCCGGGGCCGACGCTCTTCACCGACCGCCCGGATCTCGTGGTGTCGATCGCCGCGATCATGGTCATCGCGACGCTCCTCGCCCTCGCGCTCAGCCTCGTGCGCATGAAGGGGATCGTGAAGCTGCTGGACCTGCCGCGACCCTACCTGTGGAGCGGCATCCTCATCTTCTGCATCATCGGCACGTACGCGACGTCGAACAGCATCGGCACCGTCGTGCAGATGCTCGTCTTCGGCGTGATCGGGCTCGGGCTGAAGCGTCTCGAGATCCCCGCCGGCCCGATCATCCTCGGGCTCATCCTCGGCCCGCTCGCGGAGGAGAACCTCGCGCGGACGCTTCAGATCCTCCCGACGCAGCCGTTCTTCTCGGTCGTGAGCCCGATCGCGCTGGCGCTGCTCGCGCTCGCCGTCCTCTCGATCGTCCTGCCGGCGATCCGCAACGCCCGCAAGCCGAAGGACAGGCGCGGATCCTTCGCGGACTCCGTCCTCGGCGACGACACGGTGGCCGAGATCGAGCGCGCCCACGACGAGCTGCGCGCCGATCCCGACCTGCTCACCTCGACCATCCGCAATGACGAGGCGCCTCGCGAGAGGCGCCGAAACCGACACAAGAAGGGCTCAACGCCGTGACGCGACGAGACATCCTCACCGCCATCCCCACCGCCTTCGCCGAGGACGGGTCGCTCGACCCGATCGCGAGCCGCGCGATCTTCCGACACGTCGCCGCCTCGGGAAACGAGGGCGCGTTCGTCCTCGGGACGACGGGGGAGTTCCCCGCGATCGACGACGCCGAGTTCTCGCAGCTCGTCGCGATCGCCCAGGAGGAGCTCTCGGCCGTCACGCGGGTCGTGATCCACGTCGGCGCGCCCAGCGCGTTCGAGGCGGTGCGACGGGTCCGCATCGCGCGGGATCTCGGCGCGACGGAGTTCGCGGCGATCACGCCCTACTACCTCCCCGCCTCGGACGACGGGATCCACGCCTACTACGCGGCCCTCTCCGAGGCCGTCGGCGACGGCGCGCTGTACGTGTACGCGTTCCCGAACCGCACGGGCAACGCGGTCTCGCCCGAGCTGCTGGCGCGCATCGCGGAGCTGCCGGGCATCGTCGGGGTGAAGGCGAGCGAGCTGCCCCTCGAGCGGATCGCGGCGTACCGCGCGGCGACGCCGGAGGACTTCGTCGTCTACACGGGCGCGGATCGCGACCTCGTCTCGGCGGGGGAGCGGGGCGCCGACGGCGTGGTCTCCGGCGTCTCGTCGGTGCTGCCCAAGCCCTTCCGCGCGCTCGTCGAGGCGGCCGACTCCGGCGATCAGGAGCGGATCGATCGGGCCCAGGCCGCCGTCGACGACGTCGTGTCGGTGATCGGAGGCGACATGCCTCGGATGAAGTCGGCGCTGCGGCACATGGGCATCGCCGACGCGAGGAGCCGGATGGCCCTCGACGAGCCCGACGACGCCGCGCTGGCCGAGATCGAGCGGGTCGTCGCCGCCTACGCCTGACCCCTCCAGCGGAGACCGGGCGGATCTGCGGAGGAAATCTGACCATTCCTTCGCAGATCCGCCTTCTCTCCGCAGTTGAGCCCCGCAGCCCCTGACGACAAGGAGAATCCGATGACCGCATACGCCCTTCCCGCTCTCGCCGAGCGCCCCGCGCTCGCGCCGAGCACCGCCTACCTGATCACCTCGGGTGATCTGCGGGAGTCGGCGAACGTCGCCGGGTGGCCGACCCAGGCGCAGCTGGAGGCGGGCGTGACGCGGGTCGTCGAGGGGCTCGGCTGGAGCGTCGTGCGCGGCTTCGACGTCGATCCCGTCACGGGCCACGGGTTCATCCCGAGCCAGCGCGCCGGGCTCGAGGTGTTCCGGCGGATCCCGGAGGAGGCCCCGCTGATCGTCGCCATCGCGAACTGGCAGTACTCGCACCACGTGCTCGCCGGCCTGCGCACGCATCGCGGCCCGATCCTCACGGTCGCGAACTTCGCCGGCGACTGGCCAGGCCTCGTCGGGCTCCTCGGCCTGAACGGATCGATGACGAAGGCGGGCATCGACTACTCCACGATCTGGTCGGTCGACTGCACCGACGACTGGTTCCGCGACGGGATCCGCGAGTGGATCGAGCAGGGATCGATCACGCACGACCAGTCGCACGTGCGCCCGCTCCCGCCGCTCCCGGCCTCGGCGGAGCGCGATCTCGGGCACGCGCTCGGGGACCAGCTGCTCGGCGAGAAGGCGATCATCGGCGTCTTCGACGAGGGCTGCATGGGGATGTACAACGCGATCATCGACGACGAGCTGCTCAA
>JBQDDT010000126.1:0-5985 GCA_052092505.1 Microbacterium sp.
ATGAAATGACTGCGTTGTGCGCGGCCCGGCGTGCGGGGCCCGACGCCTACGGCAGCTGGAGCAGCGCGCCCTCGGTGCGGCACGTCGCGGCGGCGATGAGCTGGGCCCGGTCCAGCGTGGCGCGCCAATCGGGCGTCTCCGACTCGGCGAGCGCGGCCACGAACGTGGCGAACATCGCATCCCCCGCGCCCATCGTGTCGACGACGGGGCCAGGCAGATCGGCGATCGGACGGTCGAACGTGCCGGAGGAGGTCACGATCGTCGCGCCGTCGGCGCCGCGGGTCGCCAGCACGGTGGGAACGCCGGCCTCGCGCAGCCGCGCCTCGACGTCGTCGACCGAGCCGAGTCCGAGGAGCGCGGCGTCGTCCTCACCGACCTTGACGAACGCGCTGCCTGCGGCGATGCGATCGAAGCCCCGGACGAAGTCGTCGCGGTCCAGGAGCATCCCCGCGCGCGGGTTCGGGTCGACGGCGACGCGGACACCCGTCAGCGCCGTGTCGAACTCCGCGATCTGCGCCGCCGAGTCGAGCGCGACGCAGCTGATCGCGACGACCGGCGCGGCCGCGATCGCCTCGCAGGCCTCGTCCGAGAAGGCGATGTGGCGCTTCTGCGACGCCTCGTTGAAGATGTAGGTGGGCTCGCCGTCGACGCGGGTGCTGACGCCGCGGGCGCTGCCGAGGGGGGAATCCGTCGCGATCAGCTCGACGCCGTGCTCGTCGAGGTGTGCGCGGATCAGCGCACCATCCGGATCGTCCCCGACCATCGCGACGAGGGTCGCATCCGCCCCCAGTCGAGCAAGGCCCACGGCCACGTTGAGCGCCGCTCCTCCGACGAAATCCCGCGTGCCCTGCTCGTCGCGGATCTCATCGATCAGCGCGTCCCCGACCACCACGATGCGTGCCATACCCCGAGCGTAGTGGCTCCCTGAGGCGCCGCCGAACGGACCGGACGTCGCCGGCACACAACGCAGTCGATCCGCCGGC
This sequence comes from Microbacterium sp., assembly GCA_052092505.1. Classification (GTDB taxonomy): domain Bacteria; phylum Actinomycetota; class Actinomycetes; order Actinomycetales; family Microbacteriaceae; genus Microbacterium. The sequence goes on from JBQDDT010000126.1 coordinate 984, forward strand.
CGACACCGGGCCGGCCCCCGGAAAGCCGCGGTTCCTGGCCCGATCACTGCCCGGATCGACTGCGTTGTGCGCGCGCCCCTCAGCGGGCGAGGACCAGCTGGAGCTGCTCCACGGCCCAGGTGAGCTCGGTGGCGCGGACCGTCAGCGGGGGCGCGATGCGGATCGTCTGCCCGTGCGTGTCCTTGGCCAGCACGCCGCGAGCGCGCAGCGCCTCCGCGATCTCGCGACCCGTGCCGATCGCGGGGTCGATGTCGACGCCCGCCCACAGCCCGGCGCGCCGGTAGCCCGTCACGCCCCGGCCGATCAGCCCGTCCAGCAGGCCGCCGAGGTGCTCGCCGAGCGCCCGCCCCCGCTCGAGGAACCCGCCGTCGCGCAGCAGCTCCACGACGCGCAGCCCGACGGCCGCGGCCAGCGGGTTCCCGCCGAACGTCGAACCGTGCTCGCCGGGGCGCAGCACACCGAGCACGCCCTCGTCGCCCACGACCGCCGACACCGGCACGATCCCGCCGCCGAGCGCCTTGCCCAGCAGATACAGGTCGGGCACGACGCCTTCGCGGTCGCAGGCGAACGTCTCGCCCGTGCGGCCGAGGCCCGACTGGATCTCGTCGGCGATGAACAGCACGTTCCGCTCGCTGGTGATCTCGCGCACCTGCCGGAGGTACCCGTCCGGCGGGATGATGACCCCGGCCTCGCCCTGGATCGGCTCGATCAGCACGGCGACCGTGTCGTCGTCGACGGCCTCGGCGAGCGCGGCGGCGTCGCCGAACGGCACCGAGACGAACCCCGGAGCGAACGGCCCGAAGTCGTCGCGGGCGACCGGGTCGTCGCTGAAGCCCACGATCGTCGACGTGCGCCCGTGGAAGTTGTCGTGCGCGACGATCACCTTCGCCCGGCCGGCGGCCACGCCCTTGACGCGGTAGCCCCATGCGCGGGCGACCTTGATCCCGGACTCGACGGCCTCGGCCCCGGTGTTCATCGGGAGGACGAGATCCTTCCCGCACAGCTCGGCGAGCGCGGCGGCGAACGGCTCGAGGCGGTCGGAGCGGAACGCCCTGCTCGTGAGCGTGACCCGGCCGAGCTGGTCCGTCGCCGCCCGCACGAGGTCGGGGTGCCGGTGCCCGAAGTTCAGCGCGGAGTACCCGGCGAGGAGGTCGAGGTAGCGCCTGCCCTCGACGTCGGTCACCCACGCGCCCTCGGCGCTGGCGATCTCGACGTCGAGCGGCGCGTAGTTGCGCGCGACGTGTGCGTCCTGGGTCATCGGGTCTCTCCTCTCAGCTCGAGGGTGCAGCACTTGATCCCGCCGCCGCCGAGCAGCAGCTCGGACAGGTCGACGAGGACGGGCTCGTATCCGCGCTCGCGCAGCTGGACGTGGAAGCCCGTCGCGCGCGGCGAGGCGAACACGTGCCTGCCGTCGCTCGACGCGTTCAGCCCGAAGACGGCCCCGTCGGCGTCGGCGACCCGGATCGCATCGGGGAAGCGCCGCTCGAGCTCGGCCAGGCTCCGCTCGTCGAATGCGCCGGGGAGGTAGGCGACCGTCGGGGTCTCGCCCGGCTCGGTCACCGGGTCGAGGACGGCCAGCGCCGTGTCGAGATGGTAGAAGCGCGGATCCACGAGGGTCAGCGTGACGACCTCGCGCCCGAACACCCGCTCCAGCTCGCGGTGGCTGTCATCGCTGGAGCGGAATCCGCGACCGGCGAGGATGACGTCGCCGGCGAGCAGGAAGTCACCCTCGCCCTCGTTCGTGGCCTCCGGCTCACGGACGTCGAACCCGTGCTCGCGGAACCAGCGGCCGAACGCCTGCTCCTCGCCCTGACGCTCGGCGAAGCGGAACCGCGGGGGGAACGCGACGCCGTCGAGGACGAACCCGCCGTTGGCCGTGTAGACCATGTCGGGAAGACCGGGCTCCGGATCGATCAGCTCGACCTCGTGCCCGAGCCGGACGTACGCGTCGTACAGGGCCTGCCACTGGCGCACGGCCAGCGACGTGTCGGTCGGGTTCGCGGGCTCCATCCACGGGTTGATCGAGTACGAGACCGTGAAGTGCTCCGGCCGGCACATGAGGTACCGGCGCGGATGGGCGGTCCGCTCGGTCGTGGGGATGGGGTTCTCCGCCGTCTGCGGGGACATGGCGCTCCTCGTCGTGAAACGGTGGCGGACGCTGTCCTCTTGGCCCGGCGGAGCAACCAAACGCCTGCGCACGAGCACGCCGCACCCATTTTGCCACGCGGCGGCGATCGCGCGTCGACGCGACGCCGGGGCAGTGCTGTCTCGCCCGGGTCAGATCACCTCGTCGAACGTCGGATCCGGGTTCCCGAAGCGGTGGTTCGTGATCGAGATCGCCTGCTCGCGCAGGAACGGGAGCAGCTCGAGGCGCCCCGCCGTCGTGACCTCGCCCGCGTGGATCGCGAGATCGGGGTGGCCCTCGATCGCGTCGGCGAGCTTCGCGTGGAGCTCGGCGACGGACTCCCGCGGCCCGACGAGCCGCACGCGGGGCGGCCGGTTCAGGTGCGGCCGGCTCTCGACGAGGTCCACGATCGCGCCCTCCGCGTCGCCCTGGCCCTCGCCCGGCTCCGCCGCCGCGAGGACGTCCTCCGCGTCACCTGGCGCGTCCGGGTCGTCCGCCTCCGGAGCCGCGTCCTCCGTGCCGGAGGCCTCGTCACGGGCGGGACCGCGCGGATCGACCCTGCCGATCCACTCCTCGTCGGTCTCGACGTGGACGGGCACGCCCATCGCGATCAGCTCGCGCCGCACCTCCTGCGGCATCCCCTCCGGCAGGCTCACCGAGAACTGGGCGCCGGCACGGACTCCCGCGATCATGACCCGCAGCAGCTCGTGCCACGACGCGTCGATCGTGCAGCGCACCGCGACGGGTACCGAGCGGTAGCGGAAGAGGTTCCTCTCGACGCCGAGCGCCGAGACGTCCTTGACCTGCCCGAACTCGCGATCCCACGCGAGCGCGTCGGAGAGAGCCGCACGACGGAGCCACTCGAAGCCCTCGTACGCGAGGGTCGGCTGCGCCGCCTCGATGAGCGACGCGATCCGGGTGTCGAGCCCCCGCAGGTGCAGCGACCTGGACGCCTGCCCGCCGCTCGTGCCGCGCCACTCGCCGAGGCCGATGAGATAGTTGCGCCCACCGGCCTTCGTGCCGGTGCCGACCGAGGAGCGCTTCCAGCCGCCGAACGGCTGGCGCTGCACGATCGCCCCCGTGATCCCGCGGTTGACGTAGAGGTTTCCCGCCTCGACGGCGTCGAGCCAGCGGTCGAGATCGTCGGGGTCCTGCGTGTGCAGGCCGGCCGTCAGACCGAACTCGACGGCGTTCTGCATGCGGATCGCCGCCTCCAGCGACGGCGCGTGCATGATCCCGAGGACGGGGCCGAAGAACTCCTCCGTGTGGAAGCGGGAACCGGGCTTCACCCCGATCCGGATGCCCGGCGTCCAGTACCGCCCCTCGCCCCCCGGGAGCTCCCGGGGCTTGATCAGCCACTGCTCGCCCTCGTCGAGGGTCGTCAGCGCCCATTCGAGCTTGCCCGCCGGGACGTCGATCACGGGCCCCATCTCGCTCAGCGGATCGGACGGCGGGCCGACGCGCAGCGATCTCGTCGCGTCGACGAGCTGGCGCGCGAAGCGCTTGGAGCGGCCGACGGATCCGACGAGGATCACCAGCGACGCGGCCGAGCACTTCTGGCCTGCGTGCCCGAACGCACTCTTCACGAGATCGGCCGCCGCCAGGTCGAGGTCGGCCGACGGCGTGACGATCATCGCGTTCTTGCCGCTCGTCTCTGCCAGGACGGGCAGGTCGTGCCGCCACTCGCGGAACATCCGCGCCGTCTCGAACGATCCCGTCAGGATCACCCTGTCCACGCCGTCGTGCGTGATGAGCACCCGCCCGAGCTCCTGCTCGTCGAGGTCGACGAGCTCGACGAGCGCTCGCGGAACGCCGGCTTCCCAGAGCGCCTCGGCGATCACGGCCGCGCAGCGGCGCGCCTGCGGTGCGGGCTTGAACACGACGCCGGACCCCGCGGCGAGCGCCGCGAGCACGCCGCCGGCCGGAATCGCGATGGGGAAGTTCCACGGCGGCGCGACGACCGTGGCCCGCGCCGGCACGAACCGCGCCCCGGGGACCCGGTCGAGCTCGCCGGCGATCGCCGCATAGTAGTTCGCGAAGTCCACCGCCTCGCTGACCTCGACGTCGGCCTCGGCGAGGACCTTCCCCGTCTCGGCCCCTGACACCTCGATCAGCTCGGCGCGGTGCTCCTCGAGCGAGCGAGCGGCGCGGCGCAGGATGTCGGCCCGTTCGGCCGCCGGCGTCCCGCCCCACGACTCCGCCGCGGAGCGGACCGTCTCGACCACCCGGTCGAGGGCGGCGGCGTCGTCGATCCGCGACTCGCGCAGCCGCGCCTCGCCGAGATCGCTCGTCGGGATGCGGTCCATGATCGCCCTGGCCCACTCGCGGTTCTCCGGCCGAGCGGGGTCGGTGTCGCGGGCGTTGCGGAACCCGGCGGCGCCCTCGGCATGCGTCAGCGCGCGACGGTTGAACACCGCGGTCTCGACGAAGGAGTCGTCGAAGCGCCGATCGACTTCCTCCTCGCCGTCGTCGCCGTGCCCTCGCCCGATGCCGAGGACCGCCTGGGTGTTCGGCTCGTCGGACTCCCGGTCCTCCCCTGGCAGCTCGGGGTCGCCCTGGCGCGCCGAGCGCTTGGGCCCGGTGAGCAGCTCGGGGTCGCCGGCCCGGCGCACGGAGTCGAGGAAGCGCTCCTTCTCCCGCTCGAACAGGTCGGGATGCGTGACGAGCTCGAACGCCGCGGAGAGGAAGTTCTCGCTCGACGCGTTCTCCTCGAGACGGCGCACGAGGTAGCTGATCGCCACGTCGAACTCGGCGGGACGGACGACGGGCACGTACAGGCGGACGGGGCCGACCGTGTTGGCCACGGCCCTCGCCTGCCCCTGGGCCATGCCGAGGAGCATCTCGAACTCGACCCCGCGCGTGACGCCTCGCTGCTCC
>JBQDDT010000126.1:5995-8311 GCA_052092505.1 Microbacterium sp.
GGTTGTGTCCGGCGACGCCGATCCGCACGGCCCGCGTGGCCTCGGGGGTGAGCGCCTCCCGCAGGCACCTGATGTAGTTCGCGTCGGTGTCGGGCTTGGAGTCGTAGGGGGCCAGCGGCCAGCCGTGCATGGCGGCCTCGACCCGCTCCATCGCGAGGTTCGCCCCCTTGACGAGGCGCACCTTGATCGGCGCCCCTCCGGCGTCGACCCTGGCGGTCGCCCACTCCGTCAGCCGGCGCAGCGCCGGCAGCGCGTCCGGCAGGTATGCCTGCAGGACGACCCCGGCCTCGAGCTCCGCGAGCCGCTCGTCCTCGAGCAGGCGTGTGAACACGGCGATCGTGAGGTCCAGGTCGCGGTACTCCTCCATGTCGAGGTTGAGGAACGTGCCGTTCGCGGCCGCCGCGAGGAACAGCGGGGACAGGCGCTCCGTGACGCGCTCGACCGTCTCGTCGAATGCCCACATCGAGATCCGGCTCGAGATGCTGGAGACCTTCACGGACACGTAGTCGACGTCGTCGCGCTCCACGAGCTCGCGGATCCCGGCGAGGCGCCGCAGCGCCTCCTTCTCCCCGAGCACGGCCTCGCCGAGGAGGTTGAGGTTGAGCTTCGACCCGCCGTCGCGGATCCGCGCGATCTGGTCGCCGAGCTTCTCCGGCCTGGCGTCGGCGATGAGGTGGCCGACCATCGAGCGCAGCGCGCGGCGCGCGATCGGCACGACGACGGCGGGCGCCAGCGGGGCGAGCGCTCCTCCGGCCCGGACGGCCGCGCGCATCGGCGCCGGGAGGAAGTCGGGCGCGAGCGGAGCGATCCGCTGCAGGTTCCTGGCCGCGGCCGACATGCTCTCCGGACGCATCACGCCGTCGACGAACCCGACCGTGAAGTCGAGTCCGTGCTCGTCGCGGAGCACGCCGGCGAGGCGCTGGGCGGCCGCGTCGGGCTCGACCTCGGCTGACTGCGACACCCACGTGCGCGCGAGCGCGATCGCCTCCTCGACGATTTCGCCCTTGGCGCGGTGTGCATCGATCGTCGGCATGGCCTCAGCCTACGAGTTTCGTGCGGGGGAATGCGGATTTCCGCTCCTCGCCCCCGCGGCCTAGGCTCGGCCCATGGAAGCCGATGACGTGCTGATCCGCCCGATCCGAGACGTCGATGCCGAGGCCATGGGCCGCGTGCACGCGAAGGTGTGGCACGAGACCTACGACGGGATGATCTCCACCGCGGCGCTCGAGGCGGTGTCCCCGCGGCGCCTGGCCGACCTCTGGGCCAACTACGCCTCGCGCGGCGACGAGCACCGGCACGCCGCCGCGCTCGTGAACGGCGAGATCGTCGGGTTCGCGGGCTCGGGTCCTGCCCGAGACGTCGACGCACCGGCCGCGCGGGAGCTGTACTTCGTGTTCCTGCTCGACTCGTGGCACCGCAAGGGGATCGGCCGCGCCCTGTTCGACGCCGTCGTCGATGATGGAGAGCCGCTGTACGGCTGGATCGCCAAGAACTACCCAGGCGGGCCGGAGTTCTACCGCAGGCGCGGCTTCGTGTTCGACGGGGCGGAGCGCGACGAGTCGTTCCTCGGCGAGACGCTCACCGAGGTCCGCTTCTCCCGTGACTGACGCCTCGGCGGATCCAGGGGGCTCTGGTCTGCGGATCTGGGCGCTCGACGGGATCGGGGAGATCCGCGAGGGGGACGACCTCGTCTCCGTGATCGCCGACGCCGCGGACGGCGCGCTCGCGGACGGCGACATCCTCGTCGTCACGAGCAAGATCGTCTCGAAGGCCGAGGGACGCTTCATCGAGGCCGACGACCGGGAGGACGCGATCACGGCCGAGACCGTGCGCGTCGTCGCCGAGCGGACGTGGCCTGGCGGATCCCGCACGCGGATCGTCGAGAGCCGGCTCGGGATCATCGCCGCCGCCGCCGGCGTCGACGCGTCGAACACGCCGGAGGGGACGGTGCTGCTGCTGCCGGACGACCCCGATGCCTCGGCGCGCGCGCTGGCCGAGGGGCTGCGCGCGCGGCACGGGGCCGAGATCGGCGTGATCGTCTCCGACACCCTCGGCCGCGCGTGGCGCGACGGGCAGACCGACGCGGCGATCGGGGCGGGCGGCGTGCGGGTCTTCGAGGACCTGCGAGGCCAGACGGACGCGCAAGGGCGCCCCCTCGCCGTGACGCAGCCCTGCGTCGCGGACGAGCTGGCCGCCGCGGCCGACCTCGTCAAGGGCAAGGCCGCCGGCCGACCGGTCGCGGTCGTGCGGGGGCGGGGTGACCTCGTGGGCCCGCTCGACCTGCCCGGCGCGCGCAGCATCGTCCGACCCGCGGAG
>JBQDDT010000127.1:0-8271 GCA_052092505.1 Microbacterium sp.
GGGACGTGCCTCACCGTCAAGCACGCCGTCCGCGCGATGCTCGCCTCCGGCGGCGGATCGATCATCCTCACGGGCAGCCCCACCGGCGTCAACGGCGAGGGCGCCGACTTCACCGCCTACAGCGCGACGAAGGCCGGCATCCACGGCCTCTCCCGCACGGTCGCCGCCGCATATGCCGCGGACGGCATCCGGGTGAACACCGTCGTGCCGCCCTACACGGAGACGTCGCTCGTCACGACGATCAGCGACGACCCGGCCGCGCGCGCGGCGATCGTGGGACGGATCCCGATGGGCCGCGCCGGCACGCCGGACGACCTCACGGGCGTGATGACCTTCCTCGCCGGCGACGACAGCGCCTTCGCCACGGGCGCCATGTTCACCGTCGACGGCGGCATGACCACGCTCTGAGGCGCGCCATGTGGGTTCGGGAGCGGGTGGAGGAGGTCGCCAGCGGCGACTGGTCGTTCGCGCTGTGCGATGACGAGATCGCGCGGATCCGCTTCCGCGGCGCCGACGTGCTCCGCGGGGTGCGCGCGGTCGCCCGCGACCACGACTGGGGCACGCCGCGGTGGACGATCGGCGATGTCCGCGTCACCGGATCCGGCGCGCGCATCGCGCTCGAGACCGCCGACCGCGGGGTGCACCTCTCCGGCTCGCTCACGGCGACGGCACGGGGCGATTCCCTCGAGATCGTCTTCGAGGCCGTGGCCGGGAGGGGGTTCCGCACGAACCGCACGGGTCTCGTCGTGCTGCATCCTCCACAGCTCACCGGATCGCCGCTGCGCGTCACGCGCCAGGACGGCACGGTCGACGAGACCGCCTTCCCCACCCGGATCGCGCCCCACCAGCCGGCGCTCGACATCGCGACGCTCGCGTGGGAGCACGACGGCGGGCTCGTGGCGTGCCGGTTCGACGGGGACGTCTTCGAGATGGAGGACCAGCGCAACTGGACGGACGCCTCCTTCAAGACCTACAGCCGACCGCTCTCGCTCCCCTTCCCCTACGTGCTGGCCGAGGGCGACGTCGTCCGCCAGAGCGTGACGGTCACGGTCGATGCGCCAGGCGAGGCAGCGGCCCCCGCGCCGAGGCGCCGTTCCCCCGGTGCCGAGACGATCGTCTGGGAGGACGCGGGGACGATGCCCGCCGTCTCCGTCGGGGCCGCCACCGCCGCCGGCGACGGCCCCCGGCCCGATCCGATCGGCGAGAGCGTCCTCGTCGAGCTCGATCTCGGATGGGACGGCTGGCCGGCCGCCCTCCACCGCGCCGGCTCCTCCGGCCTTCCGCTCGACGTCCGCCTCGTGCTCCCCGAGCGCGGGGCGCCGGGCGGGGTCGCGGCGGCCGTGGCCGCGCTGGACCCGCACGAGGTGCTGCGGATCGCGGCGTTCTAGCCGGCGGGGCATGCCGCCGCGCACGTGTCGGACGCGGAATCCGTCTCGCTCCTGCGCGCGGCGCTGGCGGCGCACAGGCGCGATCTCCCGGTCGTCGGCGGCGCGCGGTCGCACTTCACCGAGCTCAATCGCGAGCACGAGCGCCTGCCGGACGGCCTCGACGGTGTCGTCTTCTCGACCACCCCCCTGTTCCACACGCTCGAGACCCGGCAGCTCGAGGAGGCGATCGCCATGCAGCGCCTCGTCGCGCTCCAGGCGGTCGAGATCGCCGCGGGCGCCCCCGTCCACGTCGGCCCCATCACGCTGCGCGCGCACGTGAACAACGTCGCGACGACCCCGCCGCCCCGCCCCGCGACCGATCGGCTCGACGCGGGCTACGGCCCGGCACTCCTCGACGCGGACGACGAACGGCAGGCCGCCCCCGAGCTGGCGGCCTGGACGATCGCGAGCGCCGCGGCGCTCGCCGTGCCCGAGGTCGCCTCCCTGTCGTACTACGAGGAGTGGGGCCCGAGGGGCGTCCGCGCGGCCGAGGGAGACGACCTCCCGGCGGCCGCCGCCGTGCGCGAGCTGGCCGCGCTGGCGGGCCGCCCCCTGGCCACCGGCCGCTCCGAGGACGGCCGCGTCCTCGCGCTCCGCGCCGGCGGGACGGTCCTCGCAGCCAGCCTCGACGACGCCGAGCGGACCGTCGCGCTGGGCGGGACGCCGCCCCTCACGCTGCCGCCGAGATCCTGGCGCAGGATCGACGCCCCGACTCAGCCGTAGAAGAGCTGCTCGAAGGCGTAGCGGGCCCTCCGCGACGCGCGCGCCCAGTCCTCCTCGACCTCGGCGGCCGATCCCGGCTCGTACTCGAGGATCCGCCCGATGCCGTCGAGCTCCCTCCGCTCCGTGGGGAGCACGTCGCTCGTCTTCCCGGTCAGCAGGGTGTTCGCCGATCGCAGCCGCGTGGCCAGCTCCCACGCGTGGCGGAACCGCTCAGCGGACTCCGCGTCGACGAGGCCGGCCTCCTCCGCGGCCGCCAGCGCCCCGAGCGTGGAGGTCGTGCGCAGGCCGGGCACGCGGTGCGCGTGCTCCAGCTGGAGCAGCTGCACGAGCCATTCCACGTCGCTGAGGCCGCCGGGACCGAGCTTCAGATGCCGGTGCGGTTCCACGCCGCGCGGCAGGCGCTCGTCCTCGACCCTCGCCTTGATCAGGCGGATCTCCCGCAGCGCCTGCTGGGGCGCCGCCTCCGGGTAGCGCGCCTCGTCCGCCATCCGCAGAAACGCGTCGATGAGCTTCGCCGAGCCGGCGATGCCCCGCGCCCGCAGGAGCGCCTGCGCCTCCCAGGAGAGCGACCAGCGGGAGTAGTAGGTGCGATAGGCGTCGAGGCTGCGCACGAGCGGCCCCTTCTTCCCCTCCGGCCGCAGGTCGGCATCGAGCTCGAGCGGGACGCGCTGGTCCTCGACCACGCGACGGAACTCGGAGACGATCCGCTCCGCCAGCTTCTGGGCCCGATCGGGGGCGACGCCCTCCGGCCGGTAGACGTAGAGGATGTCGGCGTCGGAGCCGAACCCGATCTCGGCGCCGCCGAAGCGCCCCATGCCGATGATCGAGAAGTCGAGGTCGGCGTCCTCCTCCGGCACCACCTCGCGGAACACGGCGCGCAGCGTCGCCTGGATCGTCGCCTCGGCGATCGTGGTGAGGGCCGCCGAGAGCTCCGGCATCGTGATCGCCCCGAGCATCGACGCCATCGCGGCGCGCAGCAGCTCCCGCCGCCGCAGCGCCCTCACCGCCTTCATCGCGCTCTCGATCGTCGCGTGTCGCGATTGGATCGCCCGCGCCTCTCCGTCGATCTGCTCCGCCGTGCGCGGGCGCAGCTTCGCCGTGCTGTCGAGCCACGCGACCGATTCGGGGATCATCTCCATCAGCTCGCCGACGAAGTGCGAGCCGGACAGGATGCGCATCAGCCCCTCGGCGGCGCCGACCGAGTCGCGGAGCACGGGGAGGAACCACGGCGCCGTGCCGACCTCCTCGCTGATCCGCCGGAAGGCGAGCAGCCCGTAGTCGGGATCGACCCCCTCCGCCAGCCAGCGCAGCATCACCGGCATGAGGTGCCGCAGGATCTGCGCGCGCCGGCTCATGCCGCGTGTGACGGCGTGGAGATGGCGGAGAGAGCCGTCCGGGTCGCGGAAGCCGATCGCGGCCAGACGGTCGCGGGCGGACGCGGTCGACAGCCGCGCCTCCCCGGCCGGAAGCGCGGCCACGGCGCCCAGGAGGGGACGGTAGAAGATCTGGACGTGGATGTCGCGCACCTCGCTGCGCACGCGCCCCCACTCGGCGAGCAGCTCGTCCGCCGACGCCGCCCCCGATGCGCGCGCCAGCACGCGGCGGCCGTCGGCGTCGATCGGCATCAGGTGCGTCCGGCTCAGCCCCTGGAGCTGGAGGCGATGCTCCCAGAGCCGGAGCCGGCGATAGTCCGAAGCGAACGCGGCGGCGTCCGAGCGCGCGATGTACGCCTCGTCGGCGAGGGCCTCCAGCGCCTCGAGCGTCCCGCGACGCCGGATCGACTCGTCCGTCCGGCCGTGGACGAGCTGGAGCAGCTGGACGGCGAACTCGATGTCGCGCAGGCCGCCCGGTCCGAGCTTCAGCTGCCGCTCGGTCTCCTCCGGCGGGATGTGCGCCGCCACCCGCTCGCGCATCCGCTGCACGCCGTCGACGAAGTGATCGCGCCCCGAGCTCTCCCACACGAGCGGCCAGATCCGCTCGATGTACTCTCGTCCCAGCTCGGCGTCGCCGGCGAGCGGGCTGGCCTTCAGCAGCGCCTGGAACTCCCAGTTCTCGGCCCACCGGTCGTAGTACGCGACATGCGAGGCGAGCGTGCGCACCAGGGCGCCCTTCTTCCCCTCGGGGCGCAGGTTCGCGTCGACCTCCCACAGCGGCGGCTCGATCTCGAACCCCGAGATGCCCCTGATGGTCTGGCGCGCCATGCGGGTGGCGATGTCCAGCATCCGCGGCTCCTCCAGCGCGGCGCCGTCGGCGACGTCGGCGACGAAGATCACGTCGACGTCGCTGACGTAGTTCAGCTCGCGCGCGCCGGTCTTGCCCATCGCGATGACGGCGAGCCGCGTGGCCGCGACCTCCTCGCGCGGGAACCGTCCTGCTCCGCCGACGCCCGTGGCCAGCTGCTCGCGCGCGACGGCGAGCGAGGCCTCGATGGCGGCCGCGGCGAGGTCGGAGAGCGCTTCGGAGACCGTCGGGAGGATCCCGAGAGGGTCGGGCGCGAGCAGGTCGTACGATGCGATGCGCGCGAGCTGCTCCCGGTACGCCACGCGCAGACCCACCCAGGCGTCCTCACCGCTCGACGCGGCGAACCCCTCCGGTGCTCCGCCGACGGCTCCGATGAGCGCGGCGTCCATCTCCCCCTTGGAGGGGAGCACCTCCCCCGCACCCGCGAGCGCGCCGAGGCTCGCGGGGTGGCGGAGGTAGAACTCCCCGAGCCCGGGCGATGCGCCGAGGAGGCGCCACACGACCCTTCGGGTGCCAGGGTCGCCGATGGCCTCGGCGACCAGGCGCGCGTCGCTGCGGGCGATCCAGGACAGCGCGCGCAGCGCCTCGTCGGGATCGGCCGCCTCGGCGGCCCGCTCGAGCAGCTCGTCCCGGCCGATGCCGGTCGCCTCCTCCAGCTCGCCGAGCGCCGCGACCGCGTCGTCCGGGCGCGCGAAGCCGTGGCGGATGAGGCCGGTGCGCGCGGAGGCGCGATCGTTGCGGGCCATCGCGACTTACACGATGTTCATCTGCGTGTTCAGCTCGAACGGCGTGATCTGCGTGCGGTAGCGCTGGAACTCCTCGCGCTTGTTCGCGAGCACGTAGCTGAACACCGTCTCGCCGAGCGTCTCCGCGACGAGCTCGCTGTCCTCCATCGCGGCGACGGCCTCCTCGAGCGACTGCGGCAGCGCCTGGTAGCCGAGCGCCCTGCGCTCCCGCTCGTTGAGCGCCCACACGTTGTCCGCGGCCTCGGCGGGGAGCTCGTACTCCTCCTGGATGCCCTTCAGACCGGCCGTCAGCATCAGCGCGTAGACGAGGTACGGATTGGCCGCCGCGTCGACGCCGCGGTGCTCGACGCGCGCCGAGCTGCCCTTGCCCGGCTTGTACCGCGGCACGCGCACGAGCGCGGACCGGTTCGAGTGCCCCCACGTGACGTAGCTCGGCGCCTCGTCCCCGCCCCAGAGCCGCTTGTAGGAGTTCGTGAACTGGTTCGTCACGCCGGCGAACTCGCGCGCGTGGGTGAGCAGGCCGGCGATGAACTGCCGCCCGACCTTCGAGAGCTGATACTCCGCGCCCTCCTCGTAGAACGCGTTCACGTCGCCCTCGAACAGCGACAGGTGCGTGTGCATGCCGGAGCCGGGATGCTCGGCGAACGGCTTCGGCATGAACGTCGCGTGCACGCCCTGCTCGATCGCGACCTCCTTCACGACCGTGCGGAACGTCATGATGTTGTCCGCCATCGTGAGGGCGTCGGCGTAGCGCAGGTCGATCTCGTTCTGGCCGGGACCCGCCTCGTGGTGCGAGTACTCGACCGAGATGCCGAGGTCCTCGAGCATCCGCACGGAGCTGCGCCGGAAGTCATGCGCCGTGCCGCCCGGCACGTTGTCGAAGTACCCCGCGCGGTCGACGGGCTCCGGACCCTCGTTCCCGAACGTCCGGGACTTCAGGAGGTAGAACTCGATCTCGGGGTGCGTGTAGAAGCTGAACCCGGCGTCCGCCGCGTTCTCGAGGGCGCGCTTGAGGACGTTGCGCGGATCGGACACGGCGGGCTGGCCGTCCGGCGTGCGCAGCTCGCAGAACATCCCGGCTGTCGGCACCTCGGTGCCGCGCCAGGGAAGCACCTGGAACGTCGACGGCTCGGGGTGCGCCAGCAGGTCGGACTCGTGCGAGCGCGTCAGGCCCTCGATCGCCGATCCGTCGAAGCCGATGCCCTCGCTGAAGGCGCCCTCCACCTCCGCCGGCGCGATCGAGACGGACTTGAGCGTGCCGATGACGTCGGTGAACCACAGGCGCACGAACTTGACGCCGCGCTCCTCGATCGTGCGCAGCACGAAGTCCATCTGCTTGTCCATCGATGTCCTCCAGGGGGCCGTCGGATGCTCTGTCAGATCAGCCTATGGCACCGATCAGTCCTCCCAGGCGTCGCGCCGCCGCTCGTCCTCTTCCCAGGCCTTCGAGCGCTCCGCCAGGGTCTCGTACGCCCTGGCCGCCTCCTCGGCGGTGTCGAACGGCCCGATCCGGTACGCGGCCGGCGCGATGCGCCCGTGCTCCACCTCGTCGGTCTTCGTGTTGTACCAGTACCTGTCGTCCGCGGTCTCCGACCGGATCTCGTCGCTCATGCTCTCAGCCTACGGAGGAGCCCGCTGATCACCAACGCTCCGACGGCGCCCCACGCGACGATGCCGGAGATCCACGGCCCGAGCACGACGCCGGCCGTCAGCCCGTCGCGCAGCTCGACGTCGCGCACCATCGCCCCGGCGCGATCGATGCCGATCCGGTCGATCGTCGTCCCGTCCGGCGCGATGATCTGGCTCGTCCCGACGGTCGAGAGGTTCACGACGCTCCGGCCCGTCTCGATCGCGCGCATCCGGGCGAAGGCGAGCTGCTGCAGGTTCTCGTCGGTGCCGCGGAAGTCGGCGTTGTTCGTCTGGAACATGTACACCTGCGCGCCGTCCGTCGCCCCCTCGCGGATGAAGGAGTCGCTGATGACGTCGAAGCAGATCGCCAGGCCGACCGTCGCACCGGCCACGTCCATCACCGGGGCGTCCTCGCCCGGGGTGTACTCCCGCTGGAGCAGCCCGATGAGCGACGGCGCGATCCGCTCGAAGATCTCCCGGTCCGGCACGTACTCCCCGAACGGCACCGGGTGGCGCTTCGCGTGCGTCTGCGTCGCCGCGCCCCCGTCCCAGAGCATCGACATGTTGTAGATGTCGTCGCCCTCCGCGCTCGCGGCGTTCATGAGGATCGGGGCGCCGTAGAGGGTCGCCGCGGCGTCGAGGAATGCCGCGGCCCCCGCGTCGGAGCGCGGGTCCCCGCCGAGGCCGCCCTCCGGCCAGAGCACGACGTCGACGTCGGAGCCGAACACCTCGCCGGACGCATCGAGCTGCGCCTGACCGGCGTCGAGGTACTCCCGCTCGTCCAGGTAGGCGGTCGGGCCGTTCCCCTGCACCGCCGCGACCGCGATCGTTCCCGCCGGCGTCGTGGGGAACTGCGGGACGAGCGGCATCACGACGGCGAGGACGACGACCGGCAGGACGGGCCCGACCCACGCGCGCCGCGACGACCTGCCCTCCCCCTGGCACCGCTCGCGCGCCTGCCGGAGCAGGGCGCGCGCCGCCTCGACCACCATGGCGCACCCGACGACGATGAGGAAGGTCAGGCCCGGGACTCCCGTCCAGGACGCGATCTCGGCGAGCGGGGAGTCGGCCTGGCTCATCCCGATCCGCCCCCAGGCGAAGCCGCCGTACGGCCACGAGCCCATGATGTTCTCGCGCAGCGTCCAGACCGCCCCGACGAGCACGGGGACGCCCACCGCCCGCGCCCAGCCCGTCCAGCGATCGCTCCAGCGGTACGCGAGCGCGAGGAGGATCGCGCCGAGCCCCATGAACAGCGCCTCGAGGCCCGCGAGCGCCGCCCAGGGCACCCAGCGCAGCTCGTTGTCACCGAGGAAGCCGGTGATCCAGTCGATGTGCGGCGCGAAGAACGCCACGCCGTACACCGCGCCGACGAGGAGCGCCGACGGGAGCGACCTCCCGATGAGCGTCACGAGCGAGAGGGCGACCGACGCGAACGCCAGCGGCCAGGCGCCCACCGAGGGGAACGCGAGATCGAGGCAGAAGCCGGCGACGGCCGCGACGACGAT